>JAAUQO010000106.1 GCA_012032775.1 Oscillochloris sp.
AATCCGGCGCGATGGTTGGCGGAACGGTTGGCGCCGGGGTTGCGCTGGCGGGCGGAGCCGCTTCAATACGCACCGCACCGAGGCGGATCATGGCCCCGGCGCTGGTGGTATTATCGCCGAGAAAGACGATATTCGCGCTTCGGTAGACCGGAACGATCGATGCCTGATAGTTGCGCACTGCGCCCCTAAGGATGACATTGCCGCTGCGCAATGTGTATGTGTCTCCGCTGATCGATAGTTCATAGGTGTTGAGTTGCCCGGTGTCGATCTGCGCTTCTTCGGCTTTGGTGAACAATGGGTCATCATGTTGCGCCCAGACCCGATCCTCCCAGAAGCCCAGTTCGATGCCGCGCCGGTCATTGGCCAGGATGATCACGCTCAAACCGGCGCGATGGTTGCTGGTATGTTGCTCATTGAGCACTTGGAGCTGAAAAGTCAGCGTGAAGCCGCGGCTGCGGTCGAGGACGGGAACCTGCGGCGCCCCGGCGGTATACCCGGCGTGATCGCCGTTAAATGCGTCGGTTTCGAGTTCGGTCAAGCCGTTGATGAAGCGCTGCTCGGCGGCGACAGGTGGTTGGTAAAACAATGTGCCGGTCGCATGGTAGCTCATACCCTGGCTGTCGGGTGTGCCGGCGAGGGCCGGATCGTAGAGGTTGACTGCCTGGGCGCGTACGGCCTGGCCGGTGAGGAATAGCAGGATCAGTGCAAGGAACAGATTGCGCCGAATAGGCCGGTTGCTACACCCACGTCGGATCATTGCTTGTTCCTACAGCGTGGTTGGTTGCTGATCGTGTCTCTACCGACACTAAACGGCGCAGATGAAATTTTTATGACTGCGAAGTTCCTGGGGCTGAGTAAGATTCTATCGCTGCGGTACGCTGTAGTGCAACTCGTACGAATGCACGCCGTCGGCGATCGTGATCGCCAGCGATCCGCTGATTCCGGCCAGTTCGTCACTGCCCGAGTCGGGCACAATCGTGATGGCGAGTTGCTGGGCGCCGCGGTTCATACTGCCGCTATGCTGCAATACAAAGCTGCCGCGCCGCCCATTCAATACTCCGGTAACCCGCTCCATAGCCACATATCCGGCCGACCCATCGATTGGTGTCCGGGCGCTCAGCATCTCGCCGACGCTGGTTGCTTCCAGATCACCTGCAAAGCGTTTGCTGATCGCCAGCCGGCCCAACCCGGAATCCGTGTGTGCAATTGTTTGCGGCGTAAGTTGCACTTCGAATGTGCCGTGTGCTTGCTCGCTCATACCCGGCGTGCTCCTGATAATTGGTTCCTGCCGTGAACAATAGCACGTATGTTTTTATTCGTCAATCAGGATCAAGCGTGATCTCGATGAAGCGGGTGTTGCGCGGGCGGCCCAACTGCATACTGCCGTCGGGGTTGCGGCTGATAAAGCCCATTTGCTCGGCCATGCCCTCGCCGCGCTTCTCAACCATCAGGCGCAGAATGCGGCTGATCGTGGCGTCGCTCTCAATCACGCGGGCGATGCCGCGGCGTAGCTTGCCGCGCAGGCGCATCCCAACCGGCGCACCGCCGATGAAGTTCGCGCCCCAGGCCGCATGCGAGAAAAGGTACAATTTGCCGGCTTCTTCCAGATAGCCGACCGGGATCGTGTAGCGTTGGCCGCTTTTGCGGCCGTCGAAGATCAAGATCATCAAGTTGTCGCTGAGTGCGCCATGGAGCGGCGAACGCAGTGCGGCCATCATGAGTGGGTTCATGATCGCATAGCTCCACTTCGGCAACGGCGGGCCTTTCGGCTCGGTCGGTACAAGTGGTTGTTCCATCAAAAAACTCCTACGTTACAGGTAGCGCAGTACACTGCGCCGGAGGCCGAGGCGCAAGATCGATCACGCGCCCCGATACAATGCAGGGCGGCGTGCCGCTATTGGGCAATTGCAGTAAGCAGGGCGCGGCGACGGGCCAGGATTTGCTCCAGGGCGCGTCGGCGTTCGTAAAGGATCCCAAGGCGCAGGCCGCTTGCCAGATCGCCGCCATTCCGATCGATCGCTCCGATCGCCTGATCGAGCATGGCGATCATCGCCTCCAGATCCGCGATCGTTTCGTGACTACGCCGGATAAGTTGGCGTTGCAGTTGTCCCGGTTCGCTCGACCGCCCGGCGTCAAGCAGTGCGTGGACGCCGACGAAGACGGCGGTGCCGAGCAGCACGGCGACGCCGATCCCCGGCACCATGCCAAGGCCGAGCCCCAGGGCCGCCAGGCCGGAGGTGATTCCGGCGGCGCTGAGGCCGATCACCGAGCCGGAAACATACATGGCGGCCAATGGCACGCCAACCGCAGCCAGCCCAGCCGCAGCAACTCGGGTTGCCTGTGCGGCGGCGTTATCGTTCTGGCCGCGCAAACGCACGGCGCGCAACTCACGGACAAAGCGCCACAGCGCCCGATACTGATCTTCGTTGATCGCCAATGCACTTCTGGCCGTCGTCAGCAATGAATCTTGCTGTGGAGTCAGCAGATCATTGGCCCAGGCGATCTCCAGCAAATTCAGCATCAATGCGTAGCGCACCGTTTCCGGCGCCGCGCCGAAGGCTGCGAGCGTATCGGCGAGTGTGGGCGGCGTCAGCACATAACTCCGCATCAGGTCGCGCCCGGCCGACGACAGACCGCCCGGATCGACAAGTTCGCTGATCAGTTGCAACTCTTCCTTGTCCAGCGCACCATCGGCCACCGCCAGGGCGTACAAGGCGCCGGCATACGCCACCCGCTGATGCTCGGGCAGTGCGGCGATCTGCACCAGATCATCGGCGCTCACGCCACTGAGCAGTTGCTGAAACTGGTCGGCGGCGGCTGCTGATACCGCGTCCGGCCTCTTCAGCCAGGCGCTCGGCCTCCTTGCGGGCCTCCTCAAGCGTCTGCTGGGTTTTTCCAAGGGTCTTCCCGGCCCAACGCCAGAACTCATCGCTCATCGGACACCTCGTGGCAGGTAAGTGGGACGAATAAGCCCAGTATATCAGAGTCGCAGCGATCTGACACCCGCTTGAGCAGCCAGGGCATGAGCAATATCTCGGCCATTCGTTTATAGCTGCCTAATGCGGTGGGTTGCTTTCTACTACGGCTTATTCAGCGAAGATTTCCGCCAGTAGATCAAGAACCGTTTGCTGTGTTTGTGCGTCAATGGTACCGAGATATTTGACCAATCGCCGCTTGTCAACGGTGCGCATTTGGTCGAGCACAATGAATGCGTCTTGTTCCTGAAATCGGCAGGCAACCCATGAAGGGTACAACCGTGATTGGGTCGTCATGGGAGCCATGATGACAGTTCGGATGTTTCGGTTCATCTCGTCAGGCGAGATGACGAGACAGGGGCGGGTTTTACGGATTTCTGCGCCAACAGTCGGGTCGAGTTCTACGAGATGCACTTCAAAGCGGGTTACTCCCACGACCACTCCTCCTCGTCCCAGGTGGAGAAGCGTATGGTGTCCGGATCAAGCAGTTGATCATCGCCATACTCCGCCAGTTGTAATAGTGCGTGCAGGAACGCGACCGGCATGGATCGAGAGGCCGAACATATGCTGCGGAGCGCGCGAGCAATCGGCGCTGCGCACGCGATATTCCCATTGCATGGTTTTGACGAGGCGCAATGCCCTCCGGCAACCCTGGCATATGAATTGCTTTCTATCCGCGAACCGAACGACACATATTGTGTTGGCGGGAATTGGCAAGACTGAAAGCATGCTTTCAGTACCTGATAGAGGAGGCATCCAGTGAATGTTCTGCGATATTTTGGTTTCGCGCTGATCTGCGCGCTGGCCTTTGTGCTGAGCGCCTGCGGCGGTGCCGGTATTGGCGAGAATGCCGAGCAGCCCGGCACGACAGGCGAATTTGAAGGAACCGACGACGGCGTACTCGGCACCGAGGGCGAGGTTAACCCTGATCTGAGTGATGTTGATGATGATGCGGAAGAACTGTACGGCCAGAATGTGACCGTCACCGGGGAGGTTGTCGAAGCCTATAACGACCAGATGTTCCGCATCGAAGAGGCGGAATTGCTGGCCGGCGACGATGTGCTGGTGTTCTTCCCTGCCGGCGCTGCTCCGGTTGAAGGCTCTGTGGTCGAGGTCTCGGGCGTGGTGCAGGAATTCAACGAGAGCGAGCTCGAGCAGAACCTCGGCATCCAGATCGACGACGCTCTGGGTCTGAACTTCACCGATCAGCCGGTGATCGTGGCCGATCAGGTGAATGAAACCACCGTAACCCAGTAATGATGGAATGGTGTAGGGCTGCGCATGCGCGGCCCTACGCCAAACGAATGTTGCTGATCACAAAGCCGCTCTGCGCCAAGGCCGGCGTGCTTTCCAATCGCGGATCGTGTGCGATCTGCGCCCTACTGTTCTCCCAAAACCCGCAGTCCTGATGCTTGTTGCGGGCCATAAAAAAGCCGATCGTAGTGAAGCCTACCATCGGCGTTGCCAGCACAAAATGCGCCGGTTGCTTCACGATGAGAGCAACTGTTGGATCGCAGCATAGAGTTCTTTGAGGCGCACCGGCTTGGTAAGATACGCATTGGCGCCGGCAGCCAGACAGCGCTCGCGGTCGCCCGCCATGGCCAGGGCCGTCAGCGCAATAATCGGCGTAGCGGCAAAATCCGGATCGGCGCGCAACCGCCTGATCGCTGCGAGTCCATCCAACTCCGGCATCTGAATATCCATCAAGATCAGCTGTGGATGGGTCGCCGCCGCCTGCGCCAGGGCTTCGTAGCCGTTGCGGGCCAGGGCCACCTGAAATCCCTTCTCGCTCAGGTAATCGCAGGCCGATTGCAAGTTAACCTCGTTGTCTTCAACCAGCAACACCCGGCTGCCGCGCTGCTGGGCGCGAATGTGCTCGCTCGGGGTTGGCGGCTGTGCCGGGCGTACCGACGTGATCGGCTGCCCGATCTCCTGCCTGCGGGCGTGCGAAAGCGGCAGGACGATTATAAAGCAACTGCCCTTGCCCTCCGTGCTCTCGACACTGATATGGCCGCCGTGCAATTGCGCCAGCCGGCTCACCAGCGTCAGCCCGAGGCCGGTACCTTCGTGGTGGCGGCTCAGGCTTGAGTCGAGTTGCGTGAACGGCTGAAATAAGCGCACAATATCGGCGGCCGCGATCCCGATCCCGGTATCGCGAACGGCGAATGCTACATGTCTCTGCTCGGGATGTACGATTACTTCCAGGCTTACTTTGCCGCCCGCAGGCGTAAACTTGACGGCGTTGCTCAGCAGATTGACCAGCATCTGCTTGAGCCGCTTCGGGTCGGCGGCGATATCGGCGAGTTCATCCGTGATCTGAAAGGCCAGTTGCAGCCGTTTCTTCAAGGCGATCTCGCGCACGAACTGCAAACTGGCCCGACAACTATCGGCGATCGAGACGATCTGGATCTGGAGATCGAGATGCCCGGCCTCGACTTTTGAAAGATCGAGGATATCGTTGATCAAATCCAGCAAATGCCGGCCGCTCTGCTCGATATGCTGAAGCGATTCGCGTTGGCGTGGGTTCAGCGAACCATGCACGCCTTCCAGCATGCTCTCGCCGAGTGCCAGGATCGCGCTCAGCGGCGTGCGCAGTTCGTGGCTCATGTTGGCCAGAAACGCATCCTTGGTTCGCAGCGCCCGCTCCATCTCGGCATTCGCGATCCGCAGCGCCGCCTCGGCCTTTTGCGATCGGTATTGTCGAGCACGGTCGAGCGCGACATCAGAAAGGCGCCCTGTTCGTCGTAGATGGCGGTGGCGCTGAGCAACCCCGGAAATGTCGTGCCGTCTTTGCGCAAAACTCATACTCCACGTCGCGGATCCAACCCTGAGTTTTGAGGATCGGGAAGTGTTGCCGGAAGATCGCCTGACTCGCCGCGCTGATCACATCACTGAATGGCCGCCCGATCAACTCTTCGCGCGTGTACCCGAGCCAGCCCAATTCGGTCTGGTTGATCATCATGATCCGGCCCTCGGGATCGACGGAATGGTAGCCGGCCGGCGCGTTCTCGTAAAGATCCTGCACTTCGGCGGTGCGCCGGTTCACGCGCGCTTCCAGCGTATGCGTCAGATCAAGCAGTTCTTGCTGAGTTGGTTTTCAGGGCGTTGGATGTCGGTTGCATTGATCAGCACATAGACCGGGCGGCCATACTCGTCGTGGATCGGTTGGATCGAGGTACGAAACCAGCGGTTGCCGCCGATCACCGGCGTACGTGACTCGCTGATGTGTGCGCGATCCTCATGCAGCACCTTGCGGATAATCGCCAGTTGTTCGGCAACCTGTTCGGCCGGAAAAAAGTCGTGCAGGTGTTTGCCGATCACCATTTCCGCCGGCGCACTAAACTGTTCCGCCGCCACATCGTTGGCGTAGAGCACCTGTCCGTCGGCGTCGATCGTCGCGATCACAGTGTCGAGGCTTTCCATCAAGCCGCGATACTTCTCTTGCGAGAGCCGGAGCGCGGTCTCGGCTTGCTTCTGCTCGCTGATATCGCGGTTAACGGCGATCACCTCGATCGGGTTGCCCTCGCTGTCATACACCTTGACGACCGACGAAAGAATCTGGATCGGCCTGCCGTCACGGCGGTATTGGATCACCTCGCCGCGCCAGATTCCGTGAGTGTTGAAGCGATCCCGAATCGTCGCCGATTGCTCGTGGATATACTCGGTACGAACCACCTCGGGAAAGAATTTGCCGATAACGTCATCGGCAGATTCGCCGTAGATCGTTTCGGCGGCCCGGTTCCAACTGCGAATCACAAAATCCAGATCGCACGAGATAACGGCGTCGGAGATATGGCCGATCAGGCTGGCAAGATAGCGATTCCGATCTTCGGCCTGCTTGCGCTCGGTAACATCGGCGGCAATGCCGGTGATCCGGATCAGCGCGCCGCTGCGATCGAAGATCGGAAAGCTGCGATCGTAGATCCAGCGGATCGTGCCGTCCGGTCGGACCACCCGATATTCGACGGCTGTCTTTTCGCCGTGGTTCTGCCGTTGTTGCGCGTCGAACAGGATCGGGCGATCGTCGGGCAAAAGGGTTTCCTGATGGCTGTGTGTCCCGGCATAGCGCGCGCCGATCGAACGACCCCAGATGGCCTCGTAGGCCGGGCTGAGATAGATCAGCTTCTGCCGGTTCTGGTCGAACATCCAGAACACTTCCTGCACATGTTCGGCCATCTGCGTGAACAGTTGGTTGCTGGCATGTAATGCCGCTTCGGTTCGGTTCCGTTCGGCGATCTCCTGCTGGAGCGCGGCGAAGCGCTGGGCATTCTTCAGGGCAATCGCCAGAATCTCGCAGATCGAGCGGGCGAACTCAATATCATCGGGGTCAAAGGCATCGGGGTAGTCGCTTTCGAAATTTATCACCCCCAGCACCATGGTATCGAAGACAATCGGCACTGCCAGTTCGCTGCCGGTTTGCGCGACATCCTCGCCAAGGAAGAAATCCGGATCGACGCGCACATCGGCGACATGCTGGATTTCGCCGCTGCGATAGGCCCGGCCGATCACTCCGGACTGGATCGAATGCAGTTTGCCGACTTCTCCGGGCGCCATGCGATCTTCGGCGCGGGTCTGCCAATGCAGGCCATCGGGGCTGGGCAACGAAATGCCGACACTCTCCCAGAGATTCAGCCGTTGGATCGCCTGAACCGCCTTTTGCAGAATCAGATCGGGATCGAGTTCGGCGCTCAGTTGATGCACCATGTCGGCGAGCGCCTGTTGGCGATTGGCCGCATCGGCCCTAAGGACGCGCAACTCGATCGCGTCGATCACACTTCGGCTCAATGTCTCAAGGGCCGTCTGTTGTATGGCCGTCAATTCCCGTGGCGTCGTGTCGATTACACAGAGTGTTCCCACTGCCAATCCCTGGCGGGTGACAAGCGGGGCGCCGGCGTAGAAGCGAATAAACGGCGCTCCACGCACCTGCGGAAGGCTGCGAAACCGCTCGTCAATCCGGGCATCGGGTACAATCAGCAGATCGGCGGGCTGCAAGATCGTGTGGGTGCAAAAAGTGCGATCACGCGCTATGTTCTGGGCCGTGAACCCGGTTTGCGCTTTAAACCACTGCCGGTCGCTGTCGATAAACGAAATCAAGCCGACCGGCGTCGCGCAGATCGACGCGATCAGCCGGACAATATCGTCGAAGAACGGTTCGGGTAGTGTGTCGAGGATGCGATAGCGCTGCAATGCGGCGAGCCGGCGGGCTTCATTTGCCGGGCGCAACGGATTGCCGGGGAGCGTCGCTTCGCCTGCGGCTGATCCGGCAGGATCGCAGCGCAGATCAGGATCAGTGTGTGACGATTGGTTGCTTGATTGCATCATCGTTCCTCCCCGGGATTGCGCGCGCCGGATTGACTTTACGCGTGGGTCACTTGCAACTGATGAACTGCCGCAACGGCCATCTCTTCGGTTCTATGATACTGAATTTATGTACCCCCTAATTGCCGTTCCGATTCGTATGGTTCATCGCCCAGCATTTCAAGAAAAACCGCGACCACACGTGGGTCAAGGTGCGTGCCCGCCAGTTCCGACAGGTGACGCCGCACCTGGTGGGGCGGTAATGCCGCACGATAGGGTCGGTCATTGCTGAGTGCGTCCCAGACATCGACCACGGCGAACAGGCGTGCGGCAAGCGGGATCGCATCACCGGCCAGTCCGCGGGGGTACCCGCTGCCGTCCCAACGCTCGTGATGGTGCAATGGGATCTCCAGGGCCTGATGCAAATAGCGAATGGGTTTCAGGAGCATATAGGCCAGGTTGGGGTGCCGACGCATCACCGTCCATTCCTCGTCGTCCAATGGCCCCGGTTTGAGCAAGATCGAGTCGGGGATGCCCATTTTGCCGATATCATGCAGCAGGGCGCCGCGGCGAATCTGTTCCAGTTCCGGGCCGGAGATCCCGAATAAGTGCGCCAATCGCAGCGTCATCTCGGTTACCCGCCGCGAATGGCCCTCGGTTTCGTGATCGCGCAGATCCAGCGCCCGCGACCAGCCGGCCAGCGTGGCGTCGTAGGCTTCGGCCAGTTCTTTAGCCGCCTGCCGCCGCTCGTTCAACATAATCCGAAAGCGGTTCAAACGAACGATTGTACGCACGCGGGCGCGCAACTCAATCCGGTTCAAGGGCTTGCTGATAAAGTCGTCGGCGCCGGCTTCCAGTCCTTGCACCCGCGAGCGCTGATCGTCGAGGGCCGTGACCAACAGGATCGGCACCAGTGCCACGTCCGGATCGGCGCGTAATCGCCGGCAGACCTCGAATCCGTCCATCTCGGGCATCATCACATCAAGCAAGATCAGATCGGGGATGCTATGGTGAGTCTGTTCGATCGCCTCGCTGCCGCTTGCCGCGAAGATACACGTATACCCTTCCGGCGCAAGAATCGTCGCTAAGAATTCGCGGCCCAGCGGATCATCATCGACGATCAGTACAATCGGTTGACGATGCATCAACAGTCACTCCCTGAACAAGCGGTGCCAGCACCCCATTGCCATGGTATAACTCGTGGCTCACCTTTCATACGGACAGGCGGCTTCAAGTGTAATTATCATACGATGGATGCATTCGCGGCAGCGCCGAGTCTTTCCCAACGGTGTGCGACGCTGTGTTGCACGAATGATACCAGGGTAGCGTACGCGATCTGCTCGCATCGCGCCCGTATTGCGGCGGTTCGCCGTGTCTTTCAGGTGCGATCCTGCATCAGTCGCTGCATGCGCATGGATGGTCTACGCTCATGGCTGAGCGTGCGCCTCAGGCGCCGACTGAACCCTGATCCAGCAACAGGTGCAATGCCGAATGGTCAAGATCGCCGTGGCCGGCGGCGAGCAGTTGTTCGTAGCGGGCCAGCGTATCGTTCAGGTGCGGCAGATCGAGCCCGGCGCTTGTGGCGAGTTTGGCCGCAAGCCGTAGATCCTTTAATTGCGTGGCAACCCGCCCACCGGGGATGTAGCGCCGGCTTGCCATGCGCTCGCCGTGGATCTGCAAGATCTTCGAGTCGGCGAATCCACCCGCCAGCGCCGCACGCAGCAGGTGTGGCGCCACGCCGTGGGCCTCGGCCAACGCTGTTGCTTCGGCTACGGCCTGGATGCTCAGGCCGACGATCAACTGGTTGATCACTTTTGCGGTATGGCCGGCGCCCGCCCCGCCAACATGGGTGAGCCGGCCGAGTGCTTCCAGGGCCGTACGCACCTGCGCGACCGCTTCGGCCGATCCACCGGCCATAATCGCAAGTTTGCCGGCCGCCGCGCCTTCAGGCCCGCCCGAGACCGGCGCATCAACCCAGGCGATCCCTTGGTTTGCCAGCCGTTCGGCATGAATCTGTGAGCGAGCCGGGTCGGAACTGCCCATATCAACCACGGTTGTTTGTGGGCGCAAATGTGGTTCCAACTGCGCCAGTACCGCATCGGTGGCCGCAGAGTGGGCCAGCATCAACAGGCAGATTTCGGCTTCAGCCGCCTGCCGCAGATCCGAACACAGCACAATCCCCTGGCGCAATTCCGCATCCAACGGCGAGCGATTCCAGCCGCGCACCGGATGGCCTGCGCGGGCCAGGGTACGCGCTATTGGCCGGCCCATCAATCCAAGGCCAAGTACCGTGATCTGCATATGAACACCATCTTCAGCCCTGAGCCTGCGGCCCAAACGTCTTCTCCATCAGCCGGCGCATACGTACGCTGGGATTGGTCGGCTCGTACTGGACATCGTCCCAGGTTACGAGTTGTCCGGCGGCGACCGGCCGGCGCAGCCTGAGATTATGGGCCAGGCCGATCGGTAATGCGCCCCGCCGCAGCGAATCGGCGGCGGGCATAAGTTGGCCGTACACCGTATAGCCGCCCTCGCCGTCGAGTAGTTCTTCTGCCGCCAATGCGCGCTTCGTAACGGCGGCTACATCACCGCGGAACCCGTTCGGCGCCCCGGTTGCTTCAGCGCGCAACCCGACCCGTAACACACTGATCGCCAATTCAAGGCCGATCAAATGCGCAGGGCGGTACAACGCACTATAGCGCCCGCTGCTGTCGGTGATTAACCCATACTCGCCGAAACATTGTTTGACATAATCATTATCGGCGCGAAATGTCACATACGTGCCCCAACGCAGATCACGAAAGACCGGTCGGCCGTCGCGTTCCAGCGAACTAACAACCTCGACCGTACCGCCATGCGCCAGTTGGCCGCCGTCGGTTTGCGGGCGACAGATATGCGGCAGATCATCGACACCGCAGGCTGGAAACCGTAATCCGTCGGGTTGAGGCGTCAGGCCGGTTGCATTTGCGACGGCGGCCATCTCAATCGCCGACTTGGTGCCGTCGAGAAACGAGTTGAACATTTGTGGATTGAAATCGCCGCGCGCCACCTGTTCCGGCGTGAACCCATAGTGATCCCAGACGGTTGCGGGCGTACTCTGATGATAGATCGGCAGGTAGCGCGTTCCTTTGCCGGCGGCTACCACCTCAAAACCACACATACGTGCCCACTCCACCTGTTCGCAGATCAAGGCCGGCTGGTCGCCATAGGCCAGCGAGTAGATCAGACCGGCCTCGGCAGCGCGACGGGCGAGCAGTGGCCCGGCCAGCGCATCGGCCTCGACATTCACCATCACAATATGGCGGCCGTAATCGATCGCCAACAACACATGCGCGATCCCGGCGGCGGGCACGCCGGTTGCCTCGATAATCAGATCAAGCTCGGCAGTCGCAATCAGGGCGGCGGCATCGTCGAGGATACAGGTTGCGCCGCTGCTGCGGGCCTCGGCAAGGGTTTTAGCGGCAAACTGCGTTTCGGGCCAACCGGCGCGAGCCAGGGCCGCGCGAACCCGTTGCGGATTAAGATCGGCCACCCCGAGCACATGTAATCCCTTGAGCCGGCGGGCCTGGGCCAGAAACATCGTGCCGAACTTCCCGGCGCCGATCAAGCCGACCCGCAGCGGACGATGTTCGGCGGCACGAACGGCCAACAAGTTGGTGAGATCATTGTTCATCGATTATCCATTGTTCATCGATTATCCATGGTGCATGGTGCAGCTTGCCTCAGCCCTCCGCCTTCCGCCCTCAGCCTTCATGGTACTTCTGCCAGATCGGTGTCGCTGCGCACCTGATTGCGACCGGCGGATTTAGCCTGGTAGAGTGCGCGATCGGCGACATCGAGCAATTCTTCAAGCGCAATTGATGTTCCGGGCGTCGTCGAGGCCACACCGACACTAATACTGACATCAAGCGCGGCGACATCGGTGCTGAATGGCTGCAAGCAGATACAGTCACGCAACCGTTCGGCGACGATCAATGCTTGAACCGCATCGGTCTCCGGCAAAAGCACCACAAACTCTTCGCCGCCATAGCGCGCGATCAAATCGACTTCACGCAGGCTATCCTGGCAGCGCATGGCGATCGTTTGCAGCACCTGATCGCCGATCAAATGACCATAGCGATCATTGATCGTCTTAAAATGGTCGGCGTCGAACATAATCATGCTGAGGGGGTGATTATAGCGATTCGAGCGCTCGACCTCACGGCTGGCCATTTCAAAAAAGTGGCGCCGATTAGCGATCGCCGTGAGCGGATCAAGGGTGGCGATCTGCTGAATCTGCTGAAAGAGGCGGGCATTTTGCAGCGCGATGGCGGTGGTCGCCGCGAGCATCTCAAGTGCATCAAGATCGACGTTGCTATATGCCCCCTGTTGTGCCGCCTGCACCGCGATGCCGCCGATCACCAGATCACCGATCCGTAACACCGTCGCCATAAACGAGCGACTCGGCTGTTCGGAAAGCCCGAAGCGTTCAGAGCGAAACATATCGGCGGCCACCTGGTCGAGCGGGTCGATCCGCAGTGAAGCCTCATGGCCCACCACAAAGCCAAGCAAGCCCTGATGAACGCGTGCAACATCGTGTGGCCGGCGCCGGCCGTGATCCCAGATATACCTGTATTCAAGTGCCTGTTGTTCTGCGTCGAGCAAGCCGATCGCAAGGGTATCGACCGGAAACAACTGGCTGATCGCGTGATGCACACTGTGATACAGCGCTTCCAGATTCAGCGCGGCGCCGATATGCATACTGGCGCTGTACAAGACCCGGCGGCGTTCCGATTCGGCCAGGGTTGCCTGATACAGGCGCGCATTTTGCAACGCGATCCCGGTCTGTTGGGCGATAATCGTCAACAATTCCAGATCGCGCTGGCTGAAACGGCGCTGCGGGCGCCGGTGATACACCGCCAGCACGCCGCGGATCTTCCCGCCGGCGCTTATCGGCACCGCCACTATCGCTTGCACTCCGAGCGCCACCAGGCTGGGCATGGCCCGCGGTTGAGCGGGATAATCATTGATAATGAAGGGCTGCCCGCTATCGATCAGGCTCCAGATCAGGCCGGTATTGCGGTAGGTAGGCGTATTAACTTCATCGCTGGGCAGATTGATCACATGGCCGGGCACCAAGCGGTCGTGTTGCTCGTCGTAGAGCGGCAAGGTTCCGGCGTCGGCGTCGAGCATCGCGATCGACAATGCCATCACCCGCGTGAGCACACTGTCGATCGCCAGTTCGCTGCCGATTGCCAGCAGCACCTGGCGCAACTGGTGTTCCTGGCGCTGAAGGGCTTCAAGGGTTGCGGTTTCGGCGGTTACCACCGGGTTAAGCCGCAGGAGCGCACCCTGGAGTTCGCCAATCTCGCTGACGATCGGGATACGTTCGGCGATCGTGGGTGACGGGACAACCGCGCCTAGCAGTTGATCGAGCCGGATTCCGCAGATCGCCTCGGGCGGGTGCCCAAAGATCGCGGCGGCGGCCAGGCTCACCGTTTGTACCACATCCTGGCGATCGATCAGCAGCAATGCCGCGTTTGAATGCTCAAGCATGGCGCGCCACGCCAGCGGCGCAAGGTGTGATCCCGGCTTGCTGCTGATGGTCATAAAATGCTCGTACTGGGCGTAACGGTGCAGCCGTAAAATGATCGCGGCTCAACTTGATTGGTTGCGATGGGTGCCGGATACAGCCTGGTATGCCACGGCGCACCCATAAGTTGCGGCTGGAATCAGGTTGCCTACCCGGCAAGAACCGCACGAACGGCACTGAGCACCTGATCAATCTGTCCGGCTTCAACTCCGTAATGAGTCACGGCTCGTACCGTGCGTGGCCCAAGGCTGCTCATGGCAACGCCGTGCTCGCGCAGTGCGGCCAGGAATGTCGCCGCATCGGGGCCGTCGGCCGGCAGATCGAAGCGCACAATATCGGTTTGCACTCGGCTCGGATCGATCCCAATAGCGGGAATCGCGGCCAGGCCGCCGGCCAGTGCGCGGGCATTGGCATGATCATCGCTGAGCCGTTCGACCATCTCCGTCAGGGCGACGATCCCGGCGGCGGCGATAATCCCGGCCTGGCGCATGCCGCCGCCGACCATCTTGCGCACCCGACGCACCCGCTCGATAAACGGTTGTGAGCCGGCGACGATCGAACCGACCGGCGCGGCAAGCCCTTTCGAGAGGCAGAATTGCAGGCTATCGACATGGGTGGCGATCGCACTCACCGGCACATCCAGCGCGACGGCGGCATTGAAAACGCGCGCGCCGTCGAGGTGGAGCGGCAAGCCTGCGTCGCGGGCAATGGCGTGAACGTCGGCCATATATGCCGGCGACAGCACCGTGCCGCCACAACGATTGTGGGTGTTCTCCAGACAGATCAGGCCGGGTGGCGCCCAATGGGTATCGCTGCTTGGTGCGGCGGCCTGCTGAATACTATCGAGAGGCAGGCTGCCGTCGGCCGCCGTCGGCAAGGTGTGGTAAACCAGGCCGCCAAGGGCTGAAGCACCGCCGCCTTCGTAGCGAAAGATATGGCTTTCATCGCCGAGGATAACGCGCTGCCCGCGTTGCCCGTGGGCCAGCAGCGCCGTCAGATTCCCCATCGTACCGCTAACAACCAGCACCGCCGCTTCTTTGCCGGTTAGCTCGGCGGCAAGGGCTTCCAGCCGGTTGATGGTTGGATCTTCGCCATACACATCATCGCCGAGTTCGGCACGGTTGATCGCCTCACGCATCGCCGGACTCGGCTGTGTCACCGTGTCGCTGCGCAGATCGACAACGACTGCGGGCCGGAGGCGGTCGGAGCGTTTCTCGTACATGCAATTGCTCACTTTGACAAAAACCGGCAGTATGATAATTTCAGTATACCATCACCCGCTCGTTTAGGGCAGGCTGAGCCTGCACAAGGCATGCACAACATTCTGCAAGAACTGAACCAATCAATACTACAAGAACCGTACCAAAAAGCTATCTCTGGGTGAGATCTTCAACACTTATGTCATAAAACAGCGCCAATTTATCCGATTTTTGACCGGATCTTGCCCGAAGGTGTGCGGGCGAATAGCCCTTCCTGAAGCGATATATTCCTTATGCACCGGGGTTGTTCGGTTTTTGTCTATAGTAATATACTATTGACTATCATGTTATACTAGCGCTGCAAACCCGTAGTTTTTAGTCTGTACTACACCCCAGCAGCGAGGCTGATGTGGACATCGCCCAACACAAGGCGCGACTGCGCACGTATTTCGATGGGATCGGTTTTCAGCGCTGGTCGGCGATTTACGGCGAGGAAGAGTTGTCGCGGGTGCGCCGAACGATTCGCGATGGGCATCGCGCGATGTTGGCGCGCGCCTGTACCTGGCTCGACGCCGATCGATTGCCGGCGCAGGCTGCGGTACTCGATGCGGGTTGCGGCACCGGCCTGTTCAGCCTGGAACTGGCGCGGCGCGGCTATCGGGTAACGGCGGCCGACATCGCCGAGCAGATGGTGAGCGCCACTGCCGAACGGTTGCTGGCGGCGGATCTACGCGATCAGGTGCATTGCGTTGTGTCCGATCTTGAAGCCCTTGATGGAACGTACGATCTGGTCGCCTGTTTCGACGTACTCATCCATTATCCGGCCCAGGCCTTCGGCACGATGTTGCAGCATCTCGCCGCTCGTAGCAGCGATCGACTCCTCTTTACCTATGCGCCGCACAGTCCGCTACTGGCGTTGCTGCACCGCATCGGCGGCTTCTTTCCACACAGCCAGCGTCGCACCGATATTCAAATGGTTCCTGATGAGACAGTTCGCTCGGCTCTGACTCAGGCCGGGATGGCGATCAACGCAATGCAGCGTGTGAACAGCGGCTTTTACCATGTGACGCTGATCGAAGCGCGCCGCATTACCAGTGCAAAAGGTGTACAACCAGGGGCGCGGTTGGGATCGTCGCTAAACGACTCCTAAGGTCGGCGCTGCGCGCTACCTTCGCCTGCATGGTTGATTTTTGATCTCAAACATATTCATGTAGTTCAGACTCTGTACTACACGGCACAAAGAATTTCAGGGGGACGTATGCGGAAATTGATTGGAACGGCCCTGCTGTTCGCCGCAGGGTATGGCCTTTGGCGCTGGTTCGAGAGCGAGACACTGATCGAAGGCCAGGGCACGGTGCATTTGCAGAGCGAGCACGAGCATCTGCATCTGCATGTCGATCTGCCGATCGGCTGGCAGATCGAGCCGGGCGACACGGTTGAGATCGTCGATCTGCCCAATTTGCAGGGCTATACCCAGGGCGAGGTTGTCTACAACAGCCCGGTTCGTCTGCTCAAGGCAAGTTGGCTGCGGCGCACCCTGATCAAGCGTAGCAGCCTGGTGGAAGTGAACGAGTTGGTGGAACATCCCTAGAGAATGCAGCGTTGGGAATGCAGCATGCAGAATAAGCTCCGCTGCGGGCGAAACCCTGTATGCAGCATGCATCATCGGCTTCGCAGGTTGACCATATGAGGCCGGGAATGCATCGGCAGTTGTGGCTTCGTGAATGAGGATGAGCGTTGTACCGGCAGAATGCTGAATGCTGCATTCTAAATTCTCCGAAGGAGGCTCTATGGAGCAGATGCCCGATCTGAGTATGACGACGCGCCACGCCCTGCAAGAGGCGGTGTTGACGCCGCGTTTTTATACCACCGATTTCAAGGCGATCGATGCGCTGGATATCGATAAGAACGGCTTGCGCGACGAGTTCGAGTGGATCAAGGACGAGTTCGCCCACGATTACAATCGGAATCATTTCCGGCGTAACGAGGAGTTTCTGGCGAACTTCGACGATATGCCGGTGCGTCCGTTGTTTATCGAGTTCCTGGAGCGCTCCTGCACCGCCGAGTTCTCGGGCTGTATTCTGTATGCCGAGATGGTGAAGCACTTGAAAGATCCGACCATGCGCGCGA
Source organism: Oscillochloris sp. (assembly GCA_012032775.1). Classification (GTDB taxonomy): domain Bacteria; phylum Chloroflexota; class Chloroflexia; order Chloroflexales; family Chloroflexaceae; genus JAAUQO01. The sequence goes on from JAAUQO010000106.1 coordinate 17,175, forward strand.
TCTTCAAGTACATGAGCCGCGATGAGGGCCGTCACGCCGGCTTTCTTAATCGCACCATGGGCGATCTGAATGTCGCACTCGATCTGAGTGTGCTCCAGAAGCGGAAGAAGTATACCTTCTTCCAGCCGAAGTTTATCTTCTATACGGTCTATCTCTCCGAGAAGATCGGCTATGCCCGCTATATCAATATTTACCGCCACCTGGAGAAAGATCCCAAGTGGGTGATCCACCCGATCTTCAAGTGGTTCGAAGAGTGGTGCAACGACGAGTATCGCCACGGCGAGTTCTTCTCGATGCTGATGCGCTCGCAGCCTGAATTGCTCAGCAAGCCGGCCAATCAGCGCTGGATCCGCTTCTTCTTGTTGGCGGTCTACGCCACGATGTATCTGAACGACTCGCGTCGCCACGACTTCTATTCGGCACTCGGCCTTGATTGGCGCAAGTATGATCAGGATGTGATCCGGCTCTGCAACGATATCTCGACCCAGGTGTACCCTGTCACCTTGCCGGTCGATGATCCGCGCTTCTTCAAGCATCTCGACGCCGCTGCGGCTTACGATAAGCGCGCGAATGAGTTGGCCCAGAGCAACAATCCGATCGATAAGGCGCAGGCCGCCCGGTTGCGCGCCGCGATCATGGCCCGCCTGTTCGCGCTGTTCCGCATGCCGGTGCGCCACACAACCCCCGCGAATAAGTGGCAGGGTTTGCAGGGCTTCCCGAATTACCCCGGCCCCGACCGGCCGGTGCGGGTGGCGGCGGCCGATTAGTGTTCTGGTATGGTGTTGATTTCTGCAAAACTGAAATCAACACCATGCCTTCCATTAAAGGTACCCGCAGTGCGGGTTTTTTATAGCTCAAGCTTTTGCATATATGAAGTTTATCTTTCTTACTATCGACGGTAATCACGCGGCGGCCTTGCAGGCCACAGCCCAGCGGCTGCGCCGCGAGTTCGCTGTGCCGTTGTCGGTCGTGTGTTATGACGCCGCCGCATTGCGGAATCCTGCCGGTTTTGCGCGGTTGGCCGTCGATCTGGAGAGCGCCGACTTTGTGTTCGGGGCGCGGCTCTTCGGGGAAGATATGGTGCGTCCGCTTGAGCGCCTATTGACCCCACTGACATGTCCGGTGTTGATCATTATCTCCAACCCGGCGCTGATCAAGCAGACGCGGGTTGGTAAATTCAGCCTGGCCGCACGCTCCGAGCACGAGGGCGGTATTCTGCGCCAGTGGATCAAGAAGCTGCGCCCGCAATCCGGCGGCGCCGGCGAGGCCCGGCGGCAACTGGCGGTGCTGCGCAACCTGAGCAAGGTGTTGCGCCTGATCCCCGGCAAGGCCCGCGACCTGTATACCTACATTGTCGCGCACCAGTTCTGGCTGAATAGCTCGCCCGAGAACCTCTACCGGTTGCTCTGTCTGCTGATCGACAGCTACATGCCCGGCTGGCACGGCAAACTCCCGCTGCGCGATCCGGTCGCCTACCCCGAGGTGGCGCTGGTGCTTCCGGCGGTTGAGGAGCCGTTTGCAACCATTGAAGATTACAGCGAGTACCGCTTGAAAGATCCGGTGTTGCGGAAAGCGGCCGGGCGGGCTGGCAAGCGTATCAACGCCGATTCCGCATTTCGCGTTCTGCATTCTGCATTTCCCAACGGCAGCGTCGGGATTGTTGTGCTGCGTAGCGTGGCCCTGAGCGGCAACACCGCCCATCTTGCCGCGCTCGCGCAAGCGCTTGAGGAACGTGGGATCGAAGCGCGCATGGCGTACGCATCGGGTCTCGACGGGCGACCGGCGATCGATACATTCTTCCGTAACTCCGACGGCAGCGCTGCGGTTGATCTGCTGATCAACGCCACCGGCTTTGCGCTGGTGGGTGGCCCGGCCGAGAGCCATCCCGCCGACGCACGAGCGATCCTGGAGCAGCTTGATGTCGGTTATCTGGGCTTGATCCCGCTCTCGTTTCAGCGGGTTGAGGATTGGCGCAGCGACGACGGCGGACTGGCGCCGATCCAGAGTGCGCTGAGTGTCGCGGTGCCCGAGCTTGAAGGCGCGGCCGACCCACTGGTTTATGGCGGTTCGACCAATGCCGGCGATGCGTTTGTCGGCCTGCCGGGCGAGATCGCGATTATCGCCGATCGGGTGGCGCAGCGGGTGGCTTTGCGGCGCAGCAACAATGCCGCGAAGCGGCTGGCAATCGTGATCTACAGCTTCCCGCCGAACCTGGGCAATGTCGGCACCGCCGCCTATCTCGATGTCTTCGCCAGCCTGTACGAACTGCTCAAATCGCTGGCAAACGAAGGTTATGCCGTTGAACTGCCGGCCGATGCCGAGGCGCTGCGCGAACTGGTGGTTGGTGGAAACGCCTTGATGAACGGCACCGATGCGAATGTGGTCGATCAGTTCCCGGTGACGGAGTACATGCGGCGTTTTCCGCAGTATGTCGATATCGAGCCGTTCTGGGGCCGCGCGCCGGGTGAACTGCTCAACAACGGCAAGCACTTCCATATTCTCGGCTGCCGGTTGGGCAATGTGCTGGTGGCCGTGCAGCCGTCGTTCGGCTATGAGCGCGACCCGATGCGTCTGTTGATGGCCAAGGATGCCGCGCCGAATCACGCATTCGCCGCCTTTTACACCTACCTGCGCCACGATTTCAGCGCCAATGCCGTGGTTCACCTCGGCACCCATGGCGCGCTGGAGTTCATGCCCGGCAAGCAGGTCGGCATGAGTGCGAACTGCTGGCGACCCGCATGCTCGGCGGTTTGCCGAACTTCTACTGCTACAGCGTCAACAATCCCAGCGAGGCCGCGATCGCCAAGCGCCGCGGCGGCGCAACCCTGGTGAGTTATCTTGTGCCGCCATTGCAGCAGGCCGGGCTTTACAAAGGGCTGCGCGTGCTGAAAGACAGCATCGATCGCTATCGTCAGCACCCCGATCCGGCCCTGCTGGAGGATATTCAGATCCAGGCTGTGAAGTTGGGAATGCAGAGCGCGGAACCGAGAACCGAGAACCGAGAACCGAGAACCGAGAACCGAGAACCGAGAAACCGAGAACCGAGAACCGAGAACCGAGA
>JAAUQO010000107.1 GCA_012032775.1 Oscillochloris sp.
TCGCGCTCGCCGTCGCCGTCGCTGTAGGGCTAGGCGTAGCGGTGGCGGTCGCACTCGCTGTGGCGCTCGCCGTTGCCGTGACACCAGGGGTTGCCGATGCGGTCGGCGTCGGGATGGCCAGGATGATCGAGGTGGCCGTCGGCGTTCGGGATTGGCAGATTGGTCGCGCCGGCTGTCGGCGTCGGGATTGGCAGATTGGTCGCGCTGGGTGTGGCGATCAATTGCTCAGTTGCCGTCGTTGTTGCGACCGGCGTATTGGTGTTCGGTTCACGCGGCGTTATTGTGGCCGTAGCGCTGGGAATAAGCGCATTCGTAGTTGCGTGTGCCGCTTCGCCGCCTGCCACCAGGGGCAGATACAACCTGTGGCCGGGCGCAGCACTCGTGCTGCCGGAAAGCGTTGTGCTGGTGATCACAATTGTTGGTGCAGCAAGGTCGCGCGTAGACTGCGGCGCAAGATCCGCCAGTGGATGGATTGGCAGCAGCGCCTGATGGATCAGCGCGCCCGGAGGTGCGGCGATATCGTCAAATGCCGGCCGGGTTGGGCTGGGATGCGGCGGCGCCAGGATGATCGGTGTAAGCAAGCATTGATCCGGTTGGGTCGCAAGATCATCGCTTTGCTCCAGCACCAGCATTGCCGCTGCGCCGATCGCAATCCCGATCAAAAGCGCCAGCAGCGTTGCGACAACCAGCGCAACATGCCGGCTAAGCATATTCAGAAACGGTCGCAGCCGCTGTCTGATCAGAAAATGCAGCGTAGCGCCGACTTCGGGATAGATCTTTTGAGGTTGACCGCTGTCGGAGTAGTGGCCGGCGAGTTCACGCAACGAGGTTGAAATATCTTTGGATTGCCCAAATCGCTGTTCGATCACAATGATCAACTTCAACAGCGATTGCAGAAGAAAATTGTGTAACCCCGCAGGCTCTCCCATCGCAACCAGCCTCTCAAGGTGGAAGGAGAGAACCGGACGGCGAATCGGATCTGCCTCCGATCGCGGCCGGACCGCTGCTCCTCCCGCAACATCTCGCTTCGGCGATGCAACGTACTATAGGATGTAGGATTTTTCGATGTAACTGTATCATAGATCTGAATTTGGCTAAGAACCTGAGAAACAGCTAAGGATTACCACTTAAATTGATCGTTGTTTTACCCGTTTTGTAATAATGGTTGCAGCGCGATCCGCAGATCGCTTTGTGCGGCGCACTGACGGAGTGCAGCAACGCAAGTTCGGTTGCCCAGCGCCGTAATCCGAAAATCGGGCGCATCGACGGCCACCCGCTCCACCAGGCCGGCGGCCTGTAATTGCTGCAACAACTCACGCACTTCGCCGACATTCAGATCGACATTCCGGTCGAGTTGCGGCAACTCCAACTTAATCCGCGCAATACTGAGCGGGCGTTGTTGCGTCCGGCGCAGCGCCTGCAACACCAGCATATTGTGGCGCGGCAAGCGTTGTTGCGAAGCGTCGCGCACCAGTTGATCGGCGTCACGCAGCAGTTCGGTGCTGGCCGCTGGGACATCAAGCGCGGGGAGATCAAACGGCGTAGGCTCGTGCTCAAGCGCCTCAGCCAGATCGCGCAGCCAGGCTGGATCAGGCTCCGCCATCACGCCACATGCCGTGCGGGCCACCAGTGCAACGTGATGATAATCATCGGCATAGCCTTCAAGCACCAGCCCCAGCCGTTCCCAGGCGCTATCGGGAACCAGCGGCAGATCGGCCAGTCCTTGTTCAAGCATACGCAGCAACTCAGGCTCCACAGCGATCCGTTCAGCGACCTGCACAATACTCAAGCCACGCTGTAGCCGCCGCATCATCAGCCAGCGCCCGCACAACCGGCGCGCCGATCGCCGGGCGAGCATGTCCGAACTATTATCCAACTCGTGCAGATCGAGCAGGCGCTCGATCGCCTGTGCAGCGGCGGCAGATACAAGCTTCGACTCGGCGTGATCGTACAGTTCCATAACTCACCTTGTCAGTCACTGAATGCGGTTTTCCGAATGTCAGGTTGCGTTACTATCTTCCCAGGTGCATACAAACTCGACGTTACTCAACATAGCCTTCGCGGCGCAGATACACCTGCGATCGTTTCAGAATGCGATGCTGACGCATACGCACAAGCTCGGAATTCCAGGGCGGGCCGAGGGTTGCGGCGATCTCGGTATGCAAGATCGGTGGGTCCGAGAGGAGCCTGGCGGTGAGGAGATAAAGTTCTTCGGCGCTGAGGGTTGCGCGCCAGTGAGCGGTGATCGCGGCCACAGCCGTGCGGGCATGTTCGCGTTCGATCACATGCTCATCGAAGTGGCGGAGGTACTCATCGACACAGCGCGCCAACGCCTCGTCGTCGTACACCTCCTGATAACGTCTGCGGCTCGGCTCGCCTTCGTTATGCGCGATCGCCTCGTCGCGCAGTTCGTGTTTGCGGGTATCGCGGCGATAGCCGTCGATCTCGTGGCGGCGGGCGATTGTACGCAGCAACCCGACGGTATTCGCCGCCGGATCGATTTTCAGATGCGGCAACTGGTCGATCACCGCCAGGCAAAGATTGGTCAACACCTCGTCGGCGGCCTCTTTGCGGCTCAAACTCTCGACGCTGCGCATTTGATGGCGGGCCGCCCAATCGTAGGCCACAGGGTACAGGATACGCTGTAACAGCGGCCAGAGCACATTGGTTCGCCGCCGTACTGCTGCTCGCTGTTCCTCACGTACCGCCTGATCCTGGGAACGCGATCCCTGCCAGGCCGCGTGGGCCTGTTGATAGGCCGTGATCGCCTCCACCAGAACCTGTGGATCGATCGAATCGCCGGTCTCGGCCTGGGCTGTGTTATCACTCATCATCGCTGTCCTTACGTCGGCGATGTCGGTTCTCCGATTCCTCATGTTTCACTAGTTCGCCGGCCGCCGGTGCGTGTGACAGTGGTGGGTCGGATTTTGCGCCGAATGAGCAAAATGACCCGCTCTTTGGCGTTATGCCGTGCCGAACAGAACCAGGATCGCCAGGATAAGCAGCACCGCCACCAGACACCCGGAGCCGCTACTGGTCGGTTGCGGCGGGGGTGATGCCAGCACGAACACTTGCGGCGGCGGCGGTGTTTGCGCCGTCGAGCCGGCCACAAGCACCAACACGAACACGATCAGCCCCACGATCAAAAGACCGTCCATCGCTTGCTCCTTTCGCTCGGTGCGATGTATGCAACTGCAATGATTGCGGCTGCACTGACGATTTTCGTGTTCGCGGCACCGATGTGACACTCGTTGGCAGGTCACGACCGCATAATCAGTCGTACGGAGGAGAATCGTACACAAAAAGTCGGATCTGTCACATTACGCAATTGGCAACGAAGATTCAGATCAAGAGACACTTTTTGTGGGATGAAGGAGGGCGTGATGAAGCAACGACTGGTAGGTGCGATGTTCGCAGCGCTGCTCGTGGTTGGGCTGAGTGCATGTAGCGACGCAAAAACCGTGTTCGAGGAGCCGCGCGCCGCCGGGGGATTGAGCGGCTATGCCGAGCCGCAAGGGCTGAAGGCTGATATGCAACCGGTCGAGCCGACCGTCCTGCGGGATTTCGCCGCACCTCAGCCATAAATATCGCGGTTCGGTGCGGCAGTTTCGCCGTCGCACCGAACCGCAAGCTTACAACGCTACGCATTACGTAGCAGGCGCAGGCCGTTCAACACCACCAGAATGGTGCTGCCCTCGTGGCCGACGACGCCGAGCGGCAACGGCACGCCGATGGTGAGTGTGCTGATCACCAGCACCACCACCACCGCCATTGCAAAGGCGATATTCTGCCAGACGATCCGTTGGGTGCGCCGGCTGAGTTTTACAGCGTAGGCGATTGCGCTCAGATCGTCGGCCATCAGCACCACATCGGCGGTTTCCAGGGCTGCGTCGGTGCCGGCCGCGCCCATCGCGATTCCGATCGTGGCGGCGGCCAATGCCGGCGCGTCGTTCACACCGTCGCCGACCATCGCTGTGGGGCCATAGGTGCGGCCAAACTGCTCGACGATGCGCAGCTTATCTTCCGGCAGCAGTTCGGCATGCACTTCGTCGATGCCGAGTTGCCGGCCCAGCGCTTCAGCCACAGCCTGATTATCGCCGGTGAGCATCACGATCCGCTCGATTCCGGCGGCGCGAAGTTCCCGGATCCGTTCGGCTGCGTCGGGGCGCGCCCGATCCATCACCGTCGCCACACCAAGCCAGCGCTCGCCGCGGCGCACAATCAGCACCGTCGCCCGGCCCTCGCCGTGAAGCCGATCAACCTCGGCTTGCAATGCGCTGGGCAAACTCAGTCCTCCATCCTGGAACAGGCGGGGCGAGCCGACCAGCGTTTCGCAGTTGTCCCAGCTTGCCCGGACGCCCATACCGGTTATGGCGCTGAATGTCTCCGGCTCAACCGGCGCGATCCGTTTGGCATCGGCATAGCTAAGGATCGCGCGGGCGATCGGGTGCTCGCTTTGTAACTCGGCGCGGGCCAGGGTCTCCAGTAGTTCGTGCTCGCTCACGCCGGGTTGCGGCAACACATCGGTCACTTCAGGGTGGCCGTAGGTAAGGGTGCCGGTCTTATCAAAGGCGATCACCTTGACCCGGCTCAGTTCCTCCAGGTGGGCGCCGCCCTTGAAGAGCACGCCGTGACGGGCCGCATTTGCGATCGCACTCAGCAATGCCGCCGGCACACTGATCACCAGGGCGCAGGGCGAAGCCACCGTCAACAACACCATTCCGCGATAGAAGGTATCGCCGAATGCCGATCCGCTGAACAACGGCACCAGCAGAATAAAGAGCGCAACCGCGCCGATTACGCCCAGCGCATAATACTGCTCGGCCCGATCGAGAAAACTCTGGGTGCGGGCCTTGCGAGCCTGGGCCTCGCTCACCATGGTGATAATCCGCGCCAGGGTGCTCTCCGAGGCCGGCTTCGTCACCTGCACATCGAGGGCGGCGCTTTGATTGAGCGTGCCGGCCAGCACCTGCGCACCCTCAGCCTTCTGCACCGGCATGCTCTCACCGGTCAGGGCCGACTCGTCGAAATTGCCGCGGCCGCGCACAATCACCCCATCGAGCGGCACCCGGTCGCCGGGGCGCAACGCAATCAATGCCCCGACCGCAACCTCTTCCAACGGCACCTCGACCAGGGTATTGTCACGGCGCACGGTAACCGTGTCGGGGCGCAACTCCAGCAACGACGAGATCGCCCGTTCGGTGCGTGCCATTGCGTAATGTTGCAGCACATTACTCAGCGAGAAGAGGAAGAGCAAAATGGCGCCTTCCGTCCACGCGCCGACATAGGCTGCGCCGAGAGCCGCCAGCACCATCAGCAGATCAACCTCGATCGTGCGTTCGCGCAGCGCCGCGACAATTGCGCGCAGTGCATACCAGCCGCCGAAGACATAGGTGGCGCCATGCACCGCCAGCACGATCCCTGTCGGCGCCGCGACCCGTTCGAGCAGTGCGCCGGCCACAATCCCGGCCAGGGTCAGGGCCACGAACAGCGGCTCCAGAACGCTATCGTCAAGCTGTAGCCCTAGCGGCGTACGCGACTCGGTTCTTGTTTGTGAGAGTGAAGACATTGGTTTCTGATTTCTACATGCAACATGCGCTGTAGTGCATCCGGCATGCTAATGCAAGACCTGCTGATCTTCCGGTGAGAGGCGGGCCAACAGATCCTCGCCAAGACGGGCGAAAATGCGCTGAGCGAACAACTCCATCCAGATAAACTGGCGAGCGATCAACACCATGTTGGCGTTGGTCGTCACCGTGGCGCCGGTGGTCTGATGACCGGCGGCGATCAAAAACTCGCGCTCATCGGCGACCACGATCAACGTCTCTTGCATACGATGCAGTTCGGTCTCGCGTTTGGGGTGGCGCACCACCTGGCCGAAATCGAACGCTGCATCGCCGGTAAGAATGACGCCGAGGTTAACGCCGCGTTCGTGCGCTTCGTTCAGCAGATCGCGCAGTGCCAGTACATCGGCATCGGTCAGCACCAGCATCAACTCCTGCGCGGCGGCCCGGATCAAATCCCCCGCGTAGGCCAGCGATTCGCGCCGGCCGCTAAAATTCCAGAGCCGGCCGCTCTCTTCCTGATTGTAGAGCGGCAACAGGGCGGCGCGTAATGTCGCGGCCCGTTCGCGTGTTTCGCGTTCGTAGCGATCGAGTAACATCGCCGGCGGAACCGGCCGGTACAGGGTCGCCTTCTCCTCAACCGATTTCAGCACGGCGCCACGATTTTCCAGCCGGCCCAATGCCTCATAAACCATCGAGCGCGGCACGCCGGCGCCCTTACTTACCTGATAGCCGGTTGCCGGGTTCTCGCGCAGCAACGCCAGATATACCTTCGCTTCATACTCGGTTAGCCCGAGGGCCATCAACTGCTCCAGCACTATGTCCTCGCACTTGTTCAAAATTTCTCAATAGTAGTTCGGAAACAAACTACGTAAAGTGTACCGCATTTCAATGCGCGAGTCAACTCTTTTAGCTCGTTCTAACGGCGAACCGCTCAAACGAGTTGAAATAAAGGGTACGCGATCTGGGGAGCGTGTGGAGAGCGCCGCTACCGGCAAGAGCAGCGGCGCCTGGATGGCGTGGTAGCGCGAAATCGGCCGTTGCTACGGCCTTTGGGTCGCCAACGTACGGAGTGTTGCGGCGAAGATCGCTATTGGCGGTCGCTCGGCGGGTGTGTGGGCGAGGGCCGGGCGCAGGGCTGTTGCGATATCGGTCGGAAGGTGAGCGAGGGCCGGGAAGTGCAGCGGATGGCTGGTGGGGTCGTCGCCGCTGATCAGATGGTAGAGGGTTGCGGCTAAGCCGTACACATCACTCTGTGCTGTGGGCCGGCCGCCGTACTGTTCGGGCGCGGCATAGCCCGGCGTGCCGTAATTGTTCAAGGCGATTGTGGCTTCGGGGTGGCTGATCTGGGTGGCGAAGCGGGCATTCCCGAAGTCGATCAATACCGGGCCATCGCGTTCGCTGCTCTGAATCAGGTTGGCCGGCTTGAGATCGAGGTGCAGCAATGGTTGCGGCCCACTTGCCAGTTTGTGCAGCGTTGTTGCAATGACGGCGCCGGTTCGCAGTATCTGTCTCAGCCGCTGTGGATCGGATATGCCGGCGCCATGACGGGCCAGTAGCTGTTCTAGATCCGGCCCGGCCACAAATTCCAGTACCAGATAATCGCCGGCGCTCGTCACGCCACGATCGAGTAAGCGCACCACATGCGGGTGGCGAATCCGGGCCAACATCTCGCCTTCGTGGCGCAGATTCCGGCTCGCTGTCGCATCCGGGCCGGCAACATCGACGCCGGCCGGGGTTTTGATCACACATAACTCGTGCGCCGACTGCGACTCGGCGAGGTAGGCATGGCCCATTCCACCGGCGCCGAGGGGCCGCAACAAGCGGTACTCGGCCAATGTTGCGATCGCCGCCGGAATTCGCGACTGAAAAACCAGCCCACAACTTGTGCATTCCGGATCGTACATGGCGGTGATTGCATGGCACAGGGGGCAGAGGATCGGCGATCCGGCCGGTCGCAGCGGCGCGGGTGGGTATGCGATCGGCGCCGCTATGGCGGTGATGCGCTTGGCAACCGTTGTCGGCTGCACAACCGGGCTACTTGCCGGCGGCATCGCGGGCAATGGAGGCGTACTCAACCGTTCGATCGTATCGCGCGCCCAGGCTGTCGAGGCCCAGAGTACAATAAAGCCGATCGGAACGGTGAGCAGGCCAATTCCGACGTCAATTCCGCCAAAGGTGCAGACATTCAGCGCCCAGCGGAAAAACCCGAACACAAGCATGGTTTTGCAGCTCCGACGCAACACCGGATCGCTAAAACTACGGCCGCGCAGCGGGTATAACAATACCAGCATCGGGGCCGTGAGTTGCAATCCCAGCCAGATGCCGGACTGCAAGTTCGTGTTGAAGAGTGTGAGCAGTGCGATCACCAGCACACTGTTCACGGCCGGCTCAGCCATGAACAGGGCGAGTATGTGCAGGGTGCTGCGGGTTTCGCCATGCTGCGTTCGTGCGGCGCGAAACGCCTTGATGCCCAGATACAATGGGTACAGCACCGAAGCGCCGAATACCAGCACAATGATACCAAGGCAGAAATAGCCGTCGTTCATACGTGATCTCGTGGGTAGGAGTGGGGGCTGTTATTCATCTGGTTGTAGCGTAGCGAAAGCGCGTTCAATATGCAAGCACTCAGGTGACTCCGGTTGCATCGCGGGCGGTTTCTGGTACAATCAGCCCGGCCCGGCCTTCTGTCGGCAGTCCGGTTATCGCTGTTGTCGCCCGCTGGTGCGATGCAGCCTGTATAGAAACGCATGGCTCGTTCGCTGCCTGAAACTGCATTTCCACGCGCTCGCCGTACCAGTTCGGCCCTTACACTCGCCGGTGTCGGTGACCTGCGGCCCTATCTTTTCCTCGCGCTACTTACCCTTGTCGCCCTGTTTGCCGCCTATGCCGTGCGGCCGGTGGTGCGGATCGATCTCGGCGGCGATCATGATTCGGTGTTTCTCCGCGGTTTTAATGGGCGCGAGATCGATGCTGCCGGCCCGGCCGAAACATTGCCGTGGGCGCCGGATAGTGATTCACTGACCTTTCGCGGCGACCGTGATGGGGTGTTGATGGCGGTGTTGCGGGCGGCCCCCGATGCGCCGCCGGATAGTTTGCGCCAGGCGGCGGTAGCGGTCAACGATATTCGGGTTGATATGCCCCGCCGCACTCCGGACAGCATTATCGCCTCGATCCCGCCCGATCTGGCCGATGATCCCGAACTGCGCTTCACGCTGGTTTCGCCCCTGGTGGGCGATCCGGCCCCGCCCGATGGGTTGGTCGGCGAGATTGCGTTGTCGCCGGCGCGTACCTACCGCTGGAGCAGCGGCGATGCGACGGTGATGTTGCCGAATCTGGGGCGCGGCACATGGGTGGCGACATTCGATCTGGTGGCGGCGCATCCCGACGGCTCGCCGCTGAATGCGCGGATCGTCGCCAACGACCTGACCCTGGCCCAGATCCCCGAGACGGCGGCGCCGCGTCGGATTCAACTGCTGGTGCCGCCTGCGGCCCTCAGCGACGGCAGCCTGAATCTGGAGATTGTTGCGGATACGTTCAATGATCCGCGCCCGCTCGGTGTGTTGTTCTCCGATATTACCATTGCGCCTGCCGGCCCGGTCGGCATCACAACGGCGTTGCCGCCCTTCGGCGGGTTGGCGCTGGCGCTCTTGATTGTTCTTGGCGCATATGCCTCGCTCGCCCTGGCGATCGCTCCGGCGCCGCAGATGACTGGTCGGGTTGCGTTCCCGGCCCACTGGTGGGCCGCTGCGATGATCGGCCTGACGGCCATACTTGGGGCATGGGCGCTCGGCACATATCGCTTCCCCAGCAGCCTGATGCTGCCGCGCCTGGCATGGTTGATCGTCTGGAGCCTGGTACTCACGCTCGCACTGCGCCCGTTGCTGGCATGGTTGTTTCGCTCGGCCGGTATGCCCGCCGAACGGGCTGCCGGTGGCTGGTTTTTGCCGGCGCTGCTGCTGATCTTTATGCTCGGCTACTGGCTCAAAGCCGTCGGCATGATCTTTCCGTATTTCGTGGCGATCGATGTCCAGTGGCACATGGAACGCTCGCGCTGGATTCTTGACGGGCAGTTGCCGTTACTTTACAGCACCAACAGCCCGCTCAACGAAACCACGATGCCCACCGCCGAGTGGGGCAGCAACCGGCCGGTGATCCCGTATTCGCCGTGGTACCACATGTTCGCCACGCTTTTCGCATTTGCGCCAATGTCGATGGAGATGGCGGCGAATATGTGGAGCCTGTTGCTTGATGCAACACGCGTGCTGATGATCGCACTGATCGCACGCAAAGCCGGCCTCTCGGCGCGAGCCAGCCTGATCGCCGCCGCAACCTACGCCGTCATCCCGGTGAGTTTCTTGCTCCATTCCTGGGGCAATGTTCCAACGACGTTCGGCCTCTGGTTGACGATGGCCGCCACGGTGATTATTTACTGCTGGTGGGATCGCCTGCACAAGCGGGTGCCGATGCTGCTGCTCTCGCTGTTGCTCTTTTTTACCTTTCTGATCTACACCGTAACCGGCGTGTTTATGGGCTTCTTCCTGATCATCTTCACGCTGCTGATCTGGTTGAACGGCATGCGCGGCGGCGAGTGGGCAGTGTTGCGCGGCCAGTTGCGACCACTCTGGATCGCCTCAGGCGTCGCGATCGGGTTGGCGCTGATCGTCTACTATGGCCAATATATCCCGCCGATCATCCAGACCACCATTCCGTATATGAGCACGGTTTTCACCCAGGGGCCGGAGAGTGTCGGCGTGGTTCGCCCGCCCTTCAGCCAGTATATGTGGGGCTATGTGCCGCATCTGGATTACCGCATCTGGCCCGGCGACTACCTGTTCTACGGCATCGCAATCCCGATGCTGTTTACGATCCCCGGCTTCTTCGCATTGCGCAACCGGCCGCTGATCTGGCTGCTTTTCGCCACATGGTTCTCGGTGGCGGTGTTGTTTATGTTCGCCGGCTACCGTATCTCGATGGTCGATAAGCAACTGTTCTACTTGTTGCCGGTGATGTGTATCTGCTGGGCGATCTACGCCGATCGTTTCTGGGTGCGCGGGCGCTGGGGCCGGGTGCTGGTGCTGACGGTGCTGATCTACTCGCTTGTTACCGCCCTTGACCAATGGGTGCTGCGGATTGTTACTTCGCCCGTACTCGGGTGAATGTGTGGCTGTCGAAGTTGTCGAAGTTGCGGTGAAGCCGCAATCCCGACACCCACGTACACATTGTGATGCTACGTCAAGAAACTGCGAATCCAACCACGGGCGTTGCCGGAGTCGCATGGCTCACGCCGCTGCGTACCCTGAACGCCCTGATCGCGCTCTTTAGCCTCGGCCTGATCGCCGCCGCCTCGTTCAAGTATTCGCGTTGGGGCCAGGGCTTCGACATGGTGGACTTCCACATGCCGATCTGGGGCACCCTGAATGGCGATTTCCTGCTGGTCTCGCGCTACAATTTCACCGACACCTTCATGGGCCTCGACGTGGCGCTTGGTTTTTTGCCGGCCATTCCGTTCTATGCCCTGATCCCGTCGGCCTATACGCTGGTGGCGGTGCAGGTATTGTTGCTGGCCTCGGCGGCGATCCCGGTGTATCTGATCGCCCGCGACCGCTTCCAACAGCCATGGGCCGGCGTGGCCTTTGCGGCGGCCTATTTGCTCTACCCAACCACGCAGTTTATGGCGATGGCCGGGCCGTTCCAGCCGCGTGTGCCGGCGCTGGTGCTGTTCTTCTGGGCCTTCTATTTCCTTGAGCGCCGCAAACTCTGGCCCTATCTTGCGCTGCTCGTTACCGCCATGCTGGCGCGCACCGATGCGGCCCTGGTGGTGGTGGCTTTCGGGATGGTCGCCGCGCTCAAGCGTACCCGCTGGGCTTTTGCCGTATTGCCGATTGTGATCGGCTTGGCCTATTTTTATCTGGCGATTACCTACATCACGCCGCAATTTTATAGCGGCAACTTTCAGCCGGAGCGGGTGGAACTGCCCTTCGATCTAAGCCGCGATTACAACGCGATCTGGCCCTGCGGGATGAGTCCGCAAGCCTGTTATTATCTGCATCTCGGCGGGAGCCTGGGCGATATTGCGCGCAATATTCTGACTCACCCGATCGAGGTGTTGTTCTTCGTCTTTCAGCCCGATAAGCTGATCTATCTGGCGCTGATGCTCGGTTCGCTGCTGTTCTTGCCGCTTTTCGCGCCGCGCGAGTTGCTGTTGGCGGCGCCGATCTTCGCGATCAACTTGCTTTCGAACCGGATCTATCAGTATGTGATCAGCGAGCAATACCAGATCCTGGTTATCCCCGGCGTGACGATTGCGGCGATCTATGGCGCGGCATGGCTCTGGGAACAGTTGCAACAACGAGCCGGCGAGCCACCCAACCGAGCGGCATTTCAGCAAAGCGCCATGCTCTGGTTTCTGGTGCCCTTGTTCGTCGGCTTGCTCAACATCCCGCTGAAGAATCCGGCAATTTCGGCCTTTCGTAACCCCGAGTCGGCCGAACGGGTGGCGCTGATGGAGCAGATGAAGGCCCGGATTCCGCCCGACGCAATGGTGGCGGCAACATCGTTCCTGGCCCCGCATTTGCTTCCGCGCGAGGAATTGTTCTACATCCCCGGCGGCCCGATGCATCATCAGGTGGCCGAGGCCGAATATGCCTTTATCGACACGCGCGCGAGTGGGCTGCGAGCCGAGGCCGAGCGCGGCAATGATATTGTCGGCCGGTTACGCACTGATCCGAACTGGCAGATCATCGCTGAAGCCGATGATTTGATCCTGTTTCAGCGGATGGATGTGACACCTGATCCTTGATTCCTGATTCTTGATGCCTGATGTCTGCTCCGGCTCATCACCTTGCCGGATCAAGCATCAAACATCAGGCACTGGCATCAACATGAGAGAACTATGAGTGAACTAGAGCAGGCGATCGATCCCTGGCTCCAACATATGACCTGGCGGCGTGATTTTGTCCGCTGGCGCGAACGCCGGATCAATCAGGAGCATTATCAGGCCGATCGGCTGGCCATGCTTGAGGAGTCGGTTGGTGCGATTGCCGGCCTACAGATGCTCGATCTCGGCGCGGGTATGGGCGGGTTCGCCGTGGCCGCCGCACTCGCCGGCACCCACGTAACGGCCTGCGAGTACAATCCGGCTTACTGTCGTATCATTGAACTACGCGCCGCCCGCCATCGTCTGCGTTTGCCGGTGTTCAACGCCGCCGGCGAGTCGTTGCCCTTTCCCGATGCAGCCTTCGATGTCGTTACCGCCTGGGATGTGTTGGAGCATGTGCGCGATCCGCAGCAGGTGTTGCGCGAGCTTGCGCGGGTGCTGAGGCCCGGCGGCCACGCCCTGATCACGGCGATCAACCGGCGGGCCTGGGTCGATCCGCACTACCATATGCGTGGGATTAACTGGTTGCCGCGCCCGCTGGCCGAGCTGCTGATCGCGGCGCGTGGTCGCACCAAGCGCGGCGCATCCTTCCGCGATATGCAGAAACTCTCCGAGATGCACTACTACCATTATGATGCCTTGGTGCAACTGTGTGTGCGGCTCGGTTTTACCGTCGTCGATATGCGCGAGCGCCGCTTGCGTTCCGGCTCGCTCTACAGCCCCAGGCCCAGCCGGCGTATGCTGCGTTCTGCGCTGCGCTCCCTTGGCCTGGAGGCGCCCGCTTACCAGGCCCAACGGCGCTGGTATGTCGGCATGTTCGAGTTGGATCTGGAGCGGGTGGGATGAGGGCGATCAGCGGCCTGCGCCTGGAACGCTTGCGGGCACAACCCTGGTTCGTGGCCGGATTGCTTTATCTTGGGCTGAGTTTGTTGTCCTTGCTGCCGACTCTCGCCACCTTTGCGCGGGCGGTTCCCGGCGGCGCCGTTGCGCAATTCGACGGCTGGCAGAATGTCTGGAACCTGTGGTGGTTCGAGCGGGCCGTGACGAGCGGCGCAAACCCCTTCTTCACCCGTGTTATCTTCTATCCCCAGGGCGTCGATCTGGTTGGGCAAACCCTGACCGCCACGAACGGCTTGCTGGTGCTGCCGATCACGGCTGCCTTCGGCCCGGTGGCCGGCTACAATGCGGCCGTGCTGCTCTCGTTTGTGTTGTCGGGGTTGGGCGGCTACGCCCTTACGCGCCACGTTACGCAGAACCAGCGCGCGGCTTTTGTCGGCGGTTGTGTGCTCGCCTTTGCGCCGTTTCATATGACCAAGGTCTGGGATGGGCAGCTTGAATTGATCGCGATTCAGTGGCTGCCGTTCTATCTGCTGTTTCTGGTACGCAGCGCCGAGGCTGAAGGTCGCATCCGCGATGCGTTGCTGGCCGGGTTGTTTCTGGCCCTGGTTGCATACACCAGTTGGTATTACCTGTATTTCGCCGCCCTCGCCAGTTTGCTTGCAGCGCTGCTCTGGTTGCCGTACCGGGCCGGGCTACGCAGCTTCGTGGCGGCCTTCGGCCGGCTCGCACTTGCAGCGATCGTCGCGGGATTGTTGATTGCGCCGGCGATCGGGTCGCTGGTCGAGAGTGCATTTGGGCGCAGCGGCCCCTCGGCCAGTTCGGCCTTGCTGCCGGCTCGCTCGGCCACGCTGCTTGATTTTTTTCTGCCGAGTTACCTGCATCCGCTCTGGGGTGCGTGGGTGGCGCAAATTGGCGGCCCCTGGCATGCCGGTGTGGCGGCCTGGAATGTCTCGCTCGGCTCTGTGGCGCTGCTGCTGGCATGTGTGGCATTGTGGCGCGCCCCCGGCGCAGCCTGGCGCTGGCTGATCCTGATTCTCACCGCCTGTCTGCTGGCCCTCGGCCCCAGCCTGCATATCGGCCCGCTGCAAACCGGCATTCCGCTGCCGTATGCCGCTCTGGCCACCTTGCCCGGCGGTAATCTCAGTCACCGGCCCGGCCATTTTGTGGTGATCGCCGTGGTTGCCCTGGCGCCGCTGGCCGGTCTGGGCATGAGTCTGTTGTTGGCGCGCTGGAACGCTCCGGCCCGCAACTGGCTGTTTGCCGGGGTGTTATTGGCGCTGGCCTGGGAATATCTGCCGCCGCGCTGGCAGCTCTGGGAGCCGGTGACGCACCCGTATTATCAGCAGTTGGCCGGCGAACCGGGCGCGTTGCTGGTGCTGCCGGCCCAGGCCGAAGATCCGCGCCCGCTCTTCGATCAGGTGCGCCACGGCCGACCGATCATGGGCGGCCTGCTGGCTCGCTCGCCGGAGTATGATCCGCCCCGTGCGCCCGGCCTGCGCGATCTCTGGCGCGCCGATAGCGAACCTGCGCGCCTGTTGCCCACACAACGGGCCGAAGCCCTGGCCGCGCTCAACTACTATGGCGTCGGCGAGATTGTGATCGAGCGCACGCGTATGCAAGCGGGCGAAGCTACAGCCCTGGCGAAGGTGTTACCATGGCTGCTGCCCGACACTGCGCCGTTGTATGAAGATGAGCGCTTGCAGGTCTATCGGGTGCCCGAGGCTCCGGCGCGTCCGTTTGCCTTCTTTGCGGCCGGTTGGCACCGTGAAGAGCATCAGGACGAGCGTAGTTGGCGCTGGATGAAGGGCCGCAGCGAGCTTGTGCTGGTCAATCCGACCGCTGAACTGCAAAAAGTATCATTGGTGATGAGCCTGGAGAGTTATCAGCAGCCGCGCGAGATTGCGTTGAGCATCGACGGCGCTTCCTTAGGCAGTTGGGAGATCCCGGCCCAACCGGGCCGGGCGACAAAGGTGTTGCATTTCTGGCTGCCGAGCGGCGAGCACCGGCTGGCACTTGTGTCGCTCGCGCCAACGCAGATTGCGCCCGACAATCGTGAATTAAGTGTGGTGATCACGGCGATCGAGTTGCGCAGCGGCGCCGGGGAGTAAATCATGGCTTCGAGTACGCCCAAAAATCCCTCTCTGGCCACGCAAGTTTCGCGGGCGGTGCTCTGGAATACCCTGTTCGTGCCATTGCGTCTGCTGGCTGAAGTTCTTTCAACCGTAGTGAAACTGAATCTGCTCTCGCCGGCGGCCTATGGCTTGCTGGCGCTTGTGAGCGGCGCGAATAACGGCCTCGGCACAACGGTCGATCTCGGCACCCAGCGCACGCTGCCCAAATACATCCCCGAGCTGAGCCGGGCCGGTGGCCGCCGGCGGTGTTGCGCTTATTGACGGCGATCTTCGGTTTGCAGATGCTGGTGCTGGCCGTGATCGGCCTGGGCCTGGCGCTGATTTTCCGCGACGGCTACCTGGGCTATTTGCAGGGATTAGTGCTCCAGGACACCAGTCTGAGCGCAGCCGACCAATTGCCGTTGCTCGATCTCCTGGCGCGCGGCGGCTGGTTGGTGGTCGGCGCGATCCTGGCGTTGCTCTTTCTTGGCATCTGCTACGACATGTTCATGGCCTACCTGAACAGTTTCTTCAAGCAGCGGGCCTGGAACAGCATTGCCTTAGCGGCCGGGATCTTGCCGCAACTGCTCAGTGTCGCCGCGATTTTGATTTTGCCCGATGTCTGGGACATTGTTGGGGTGTTGGCGGCGATGGTGCTGGCGCCGACGATTGCTGTGGCGCTCGCCGGTTGGCAAGTGGCGCGGCTCTGGCGCGAGGAGAACCTGCGCAACGCCGATGTAAGTTTCGCCCATGCGACATCCTGGTCGCTGCGTGCGGCGCTGCCGAGTGGCTTCGTGCGCTACAGTGCGGTCAGTTTTCTCATGACCGCCACCGATTATATTGCCAGTGCCGGGTTTGCGATTTACCTGGCCGGCGATATCGGCGATGTGGCGCTCCTGAGCGCAGGTTCAGCGCTGGCGCGCATGGCGCTCAGCTATCTTTATACTCCGATGGTCGGCGTGCAGGTGCCGCTGTTCACACGGGTACGGCAGGGCGAGGGCGGCACGCTGAACGGCGCCTACCAATCGCTGGTGCGGCTCCAACTACTCTTGCTTATCCCCGGCGGGGCCGGGCTGATCCTGTTGGCGGCGCCGGCACTGCTGGTGCTCAGCCCGCAATACCTCGACGCAGCAGTGATCGTCTGGATTCTGGTGCCGGCCCTTTTTGCCGAATGCTTGTTGACCACGGCCCACAATGCGCTGATCGTCTACGAACGTCTGGCGATCATTGTGATTTCGCGTTTGCTGACGCTGGCTGTGGTAGCGCCGCTGGCCTGGCTGTTGCCGCCGCAGTTCGGACTGGTTGGCGTGGCCCTGGCCTTTGGGCTTGCGCGTGTCGCCGCCGGCTTGTGGGTGACGGTGAGCGGCATGCGTTTGCTTGGGTTGCGTTGGCCGTGGCTGTTCAGCGGGCGGGTGCTGGCGGCTACGGTGGTTATGTCGCTGCTTATCCTGGCTGTGCGCGGTCTTCTGCCGCCGCTGCCCGATAGCGCAACCCTGGCCGATCGATTGCGTGAGGCGCTATGGTTGTTGGGAATGTCGGGTTTAGGTGCGGTTGGTTTTTTTGCCGCCTTACGGCTATTCGGTGGGCTTGATCCGCAGGACAAAGCTCAGCTTGCACGGCTGAAGTTGCCGCTCAAGAAGTGGTTATTGCGGCTGGTGTAACTTACACGACTTACGCGGTCGGTGTGCCTGCCGCAGGCTGGAAGAACCTGTTTTTTGTCTCCCTGTGGCAGCGAGACAAAAGATGCCTTTTTAAATGATCATCTCTCGATTGAACATAATCTTTTCGATCCTGCTCGTCCTGGTGGTGATCGCCGCCACATGGATCGCCGCGCAGACCGATACACCGACCCTGGTTGCGCCATTCGTCGATCGGCCCGGCCTGGCGAGCGGATTCAATAACCTGGAGCAGAGTCCACGCGGCGATTTTCGCTGGACAGAGCAGGCGGCGCAGATCTGTATGCCGCAGGCCGGTTGGGCGATTCGCAGCATGGTCGAAGTGCGACTTTCCGGCGAGTACGCGCTTTCGCTCGGCGTGAGCGAGGCGGCGATCCAGGCCAACCGCGGCCCGGCGGTCACATTCCCGCTGACGCCGGAGTTACGGCGTTATCGGGTGCTCAGTGGCGCCGACCAACAACCCGATGCCGATCTTTGCGCCACGATCAGCGCCGCCGCCGTGAACGATCCGAACAACAATCGCTTGCTGGGCGTGCCGTTCTATGGCGTGGTTTTCCGCCAGTTGCCCGCTGCCGGGCCGATCACTCCGGCGCCGGCGCAGGTGTTGATCAATCTAGCCCTGGCTGCGCTGGTGCTGGCGGTGCTGCAACTGCTGCGGGTGCCGGTGCTGATCGCGCATCTGCTGGTGGGCTGCGGCGCACTTGTTCCAGGGCTGTTGCTCTTCAGCGGGATACTGCCGGCCGGGCCGGGCTTGTTCGCGCTGCAACTGCCGCTGCTACTTGGCTTGAGTGGTGCCGCCGTTGGGCTGGTTGGGGCGCAACGGCTCCATACATGGCCGCCGTTCCGGCGTGAGTTGGCGGCGATGGCTTTCTGGAGCGTTGTGTTGATCGGCGGCTTCTGGACGGTACAAACCGTGAACGGACATTCAAGTGTCTGGCCGCTCAAGGCCGGCTTCGCGCCGAACCCGCTCACGCCCTGGTTGATTGTGCCGATCATCCTCTGCGCCGGCTGGCTGTGGCTGTTGCTGCGCGAGCCGATCCGGGCGCCGGGGTTGCGGATCGCGCTGCTGCTTGCCGGCGCCGTGGCGCTGCCGGTCGCCCTTGAGGCGAGTATCCTCGGCTGGGATTCGCTCTACGAAGTGTTTCGCGACAGCCCCTACGATTATCTGCGCGACACACCGCGAGTCGCCGGCGATCCGCTCGGCTTTCTGCGCGATTATGTCGCAATCGCGCCGACGCTCGCACTCCATAGCAGCACCCATCCGCCGGGAAGTGTGTTGCTGCTCTGGTTGATCGAGCAGATCTTCGGCCCCGGCCCGATCGCAACCAGTTGGGCGGCGATTCTGCTCGGTGCCCTGCTGCCCGTGGCGGCCTTCTGGCTCGGTCGGCGATTGGGTGATTTGCGGCTGGGCCTGCTCGCCGGCGCGATCACAACCCTGATGCCGGGCCACATGATCTATGCCGTCACCTCGATGGACGGTCTGTTCAATGCGCTGAATGCCCTGGCTGCGGTGGCCTTCTTTCTGGCCCTGGAGCCGCCGGCCCGCCCGCGCAGCGCCGTGTTGGCGGGATGCTTGCTGGCCCTGGCGCTCTTTTTTACCTATGCCACGACGCAACTCTTCTTTTTCGGCCTCGGCGCAGGCGCAATCGCGTTGGTGCGCCGGCCCGGTTGGGATTCCGCGCGCCGGATCGTTACGCAGGGCGCGATTGCGGCCGGTGTACTGGTGGCGATCTACCTCGCGTTGTATCTGTTCAGCGGCTTCAATGTCATTCGCGGCTCGGCCGAAGCGACCGCCGAGAATGCCCAGGCAATGGGACGCTGGCTGTACGGCAGACCGAGCGACCGTTTGCGCCGCCGAGTATAGACTATTATCTCGTCTTTCTGGGCGCGAATAGCGCTGCCTTTAGCTGGTATCTGGCGCCGTGGGGCATTGCGGCGCTCAGTAGTGAGCTTTTGGGGCACGTACGGCGCGGCTGGCGGCAGGTTGACAGCTTTGGCGCATTGCTGACGGCAACCGGGATCTGTGTACTGGGCATGTGGCTGAGCGGCCTTTTTAACCGCGAGGTCGAGCGGATCTGGGCCTTTACCTACCCGCTGGCGGCCGTGCTGATCGCCCATCATGCCCTGCGTGGCGACGAACAGGCCCGCCGCTGGTGGCCCTGGATCTACCCGGCGCTCTTCTTCGCCTTCTCGGCGGCGATCAAACTACTGCTCAACACCGTCTGGTGAGGGCGGTGTATAATCGGCGGGTTATGCGAATTGCGCTCTATAATCTCACCACCACCACCAAATACGGCGGTGTCGAAAGTTTCGTCTGGGATCTGGCCACGCAGCTCGCCGCTCGCGGCCACGCAATCACGATCATCGGCGGCGTCGGTACACGACGTGAACATGCCCCCGGTGTGCGGGTGCGCACCTTTCCCTTTGTGTCGCGGGATTTCTGGCAGGCGATCCCGCCGTTGCGTCGGGCCTACGCCGAAGCCAAATTACTTGAGCGGCTCAGCCTTGCGATTGCGGCGCTGCCGGAGTTAACACGCGGCGGCTACGATATTATCCACATTCAGAAACCGTACGACATGGGGCCGGCGCTGCTGGCGCGCGCACTCGGCGGGCCGAAGCTGATCCTCGGCTGCCACGGCGAGGATTTTTATCGCGGCGACAGATTGCTGGCGCCGCAGATGGACGCGGCGGTGAGCTGTTCGCACTTCAACGCCGCTACGGTTGCCCGGCGCTACCCGCTGTGTCCGGAAGTCGTCTTTAACGGGATCGACACCGCACTCTTCTCGCCCGGCCCAGCCGATCCCGGCCTGCGGGAAACGCTGAATCTGCCCGCCGGCACGCCGCTGCTGCTCTTTGTCGGGCGCTTGCAGCCCTGGAAAGGTGTCGAGACCGCCATTCGTGCCTTGGCGCAGATCCCCGCTGCCACACTGCTGATCGCCGGTGACGGTGAGGATCGTTCGCGCCTGGAGCGGATCACGGCCGAGTTGAAGCTCTCGGCGCGGGTGCGTTTTCTCGGCAGCGTCGAGCGCCGCACGTTGCCGCAGATCTATCGTTCGGCCGATCTGCTGCTCGCCACCAGCCACGCCAGCGAGACCTTCGGGATCGGGCCGGTCGAAGCGCAGGTCGACCGAGACGCCCGACGAGACCATACCGCGCCGCTGC
>JAAUQO010000108.1 GCA_012032775.1 Oscillochloris sp.
CAACACCACGAGACGACTCCTAGAACTCTAGCGTAATCGGATTTGTGGGCGTTTCGGGCCGCCGGCCCGTAAGGATTCTGTGTTGTGATGCGGCGCAGCGAAGCTGCGCCGCATCACAACACAAATACGCTACCGACGTTCTAGAACACCCTCAGGCACACAATAATGACGGGGTATGCCTGGGAGTATAGGCGGGTGCTGCGATTGCCGAAAGGGACTACCGGACGACGTACCACGACATACGTGGCATATAGCGCATTCGAATGCCTAAAAACACAGAATAACTGCTTCTTCAGGTTGAAATAACAAAACAGTCAGAAAGGTTTGTCAATCAAGCTGACAAACTTCCTGACTGTTCTACTGAATTTGTCAGTTGAGCTGACAAACTCCGGAATCGGCTACTTGTTCACGCCTGCTGCGGCTTCCAACAGCTTCAGTAAGCGCGGCACCATTGCAGCCGGGTTCTGATGCAAGCCCTCCAGCAACAACGCATTGTCGTACAACTGCTCGGCTGCTGCCGCCACCACCGGATCATCGGCATGCTCAGCGGCGCGCCGGGCCAGAGCTGCGATCAGCGGATGACCGGGATTAAGCTCCATTACACGGGCCTGGAGCTCGGCCTCGCGGCCAAGCAACTGCTGAATCCGCTGCATTTCGCGCCCGTAGTCGGCCTCACCGGCAACCAGGCGGGCCGGGCTGTCGCGTAATACCTTCGAGGCGCGCACTTCCTTCAGCCGATCGCCCAACACCGCCGCGAAGCGCTCGGCCAACGACGCAAACTGCGCATCATCGATCTGCGGTTCGGCGCCGGCAGCCTCGCCGGGCAACGCAATATCCGCCTCATCGACATTGCGCAACTTCAGACCCTCGTACTCGCGCAGGCTACTGAGCATATAGCCGTCCATCAAATCGGTGAACAGCAACACCTCGATATTGCGCGCCGTGAAGGGATCGAGGTGCGGGCTATTGCGCGCCGCCTCGGCGGTCGATCCCATCACATAGTAGATCTCCTGCTGGCCCTCAACCAGGCGTTCCTTGTAGGCAGCCAGGGTCGTCAGATCATCACCGGATGTGGTCGTCTGAAAACGCAACAGCTTGAGCAAATCGTTGCGGCTCTCATAATCCGTAACCAGACCTTCCTTGATGAAGGGGCCGAATTCCTGCCAGAATGCCGCGAACTTCGCGCTGTCCTTCTCAGCCAGATCGTTCAATTCACGGTGCAGGCGGCTGGTGAGGGTTTTCTTGATCCGCTGCATCACCGGCGAGGATTGGACACTCTCGCGTGAGACGTTTAGCGGCAAATCCTCGCTATCGACCACACCCTCGATAAAGCGGAAGTAATTCGGCAACAGATCCCTGGCATCCTCCTGGATCAGCACCTTGCGCGAGTAAAGCTTGATCTTGCCTTCGACCCGGCGCTCGATAATGCCGCGCTCACGCTTGGATGGAAAGAACAGGATCGAATGCAGATCGACCGGTGCGTCGGTGGAGAGATGCAACTGCATCAGCGGCTCTTCCATATCGAGTGTGAGTTGGCGGTACAACTCCTTGTACTGATCCGCCTCGACCTCACGCGGGGCACGGCGCCAGAGCGCTTTCTGCTGATTGGCCTGCTTCTCGCCGACCAGGATCGGGAAGGCCACAAAATCCGAGTGGCGCTTAATCGTCTGCTCGATCCGCCAGGTATCGGCGAAATCGCTCGCATCTTCCTTCAGATGGAGCGTGATCGTCGTGCCGCGCTGCTCACGCTCGGCCGGGCCGACCACAAACTCAGCGCCGCCGGTCGCCTCCCACATGGCGGCTTCGGCATCGGGCCGGAACGAGCGCGACACAACCGTCACTTTATCGGCAACCATGAACACCGAGTAAAAGCCAACCCCAAACTGGCCGATGATCTCGCTCGCATTCGTCGAGCCTTCGCCCTGCTTGGCGCGTTGCACAAAAGCCCGCGCCGACGACTGCGCAATCGTGCCGAGATGCTCCACCAGTTCATCGCGGGTCATGCCGGTGCCGGTATCGCTGATCGTGAGCGTACGGGCCTCTTTGTCGGCATTAATCTCGATCTTCAACTCGACTTCGGGATCACGCACATCGCGGTTGGTCAGCATCTCGAATTGGATGCGATTAAGTGCGTCCGACGCATTCGAGATCAATTCCCGCAGGAAAATCTCACGATCGGTGTAGAGCGAGTGGGCCAGAATATGCAGCACCTGCTGCACTTCAGCCTTAAAGCTCAGCGACTCTGCGGTGTTCGTCTGCTCTTGATCTGTGGTCATACTTCCGTTCCTAATGCTTTACGAAGATTCATGAGCCAGGATAAAGCCGGGCGGAATAACACGTCGCTATATCCTGTTGCCTGTATCTTGTTGCCTGTGTCCTGTTGCCTACATCCTACATCCTGATTGCCACTTAGAGCAAATTCTAGGCA
This sequence comes from Oscillochloris sp., assembly GCA_012032775.1. GTDB lineage: Bacteria > Chloroflexota > Chloroflexia > Chloroflexales > Chloroflexaceae > JAAUQO01. The sequence goes on from JAAUQO010000108.1 coordinate 2,429, forward strand.
GCGAATGTTAGAGTCGCGTTAGCGCAATACAAATGCCGTAGTAGCGAGTCGGCCAAAAGACTGAATTATACCGATTGACAAATTTGCAAAGCGTGTGCTATGCTTGCCGCAGATCCGAAGTGAACGAGAACCTACGGAAGTCCGCAGGAAGGAGGAGTCGATGTACAACACCATAACGATGATAACTGGTGTTGCTGTTGCGGGCGGAAACGCCCGTGTACGGAGCATCGCACATGCCGCCATTCCGGTTGCGCCTTCCTGCTCGTTCCGCATCCCGCTGAACTAATTCAGCGCTTTCAGATGCTGGACTGAGGCTGTGGGTCGCCGCCGGCGCCCGCAGCCTTGTTGTATCAACAAGGTCGTGGGCAGGCGCCCACGGCCTCTTTGTATTCTCCAGAGCAGTGGCGGCATGTATCGACGGTAGGAACGCAAGAAACACAAAGGGACTATTTCATGATACTGCTTGACCAGATGACGGGGATCATGCACGCGGAGCCGGACGAACAACCGCGAAACCCCGAGGGGAATACAACCGTGATTATTCTTGAACGCGATGGTTCGCTCCATCATGTTCCGCCGAAGCGCAACGACAATCGTCGGCGCGGACGCGTCGAACTCTCGCAGGAGCAGAGCGAGCCGAATACGATCGATAAATTGCTCAACTTCACCTTCGATGTCCTGGGGCTCCATAGCCTGGAGGTAAAGGTGTATGAGCAGCAAAACTGAGGCAAGTACGCCCACCGCCACTGTCGGTGATCGCCTGAATGGCGTGATCCTCCGCGCTCAGAGTGGTTTCTTCTGGGTGCAAACCGACGCCGGTATGTTTGAGTGTCGCCTGCGCGGCAAACTCAAGCGCGAGCGTCAGACTACCGATCTGGCGGTGATCGGCGACGAGGTTGAGATTAGCGTCGTCAGCCCGAATGAAGGCGCCGTTGAAGCAGTCTTGCCGCGACGCTCGAAACTGGCGCGTCGCGCCGCCGGATCAAAGGGCGCCTTCAAAGAAGATGTGATGGTCGCCAATGTCGATCAGGTGTTGCTGGTCTTCGCCTGCGCACAGCCGGCATTCTCCCCACGCATGCTGGATCGCTACCTGGTCATCTGCGAATACAGCGATCTTGAGGTGGTGATTGTCGCAACCAAAGTCGATCTCGTCGCTGCCGAACAGGCTGAAGCGCTTTTTTCAGTTTATACCAGTATCGGCTACCCGGTCATTTATGCCAGCACCCAGACCGGCCAGGGTATCGAAGACGTTCGCCGGGCCTTAGCCGACAAGATCAGCGTCGTCACCGGGAAATCCGGCGTCGGAAAGAGCAGTTTGCTCAACATGGTTCGACCGGGCCTGAATCTTGTCACCGGCGCGGTGAGTGAGTTGCTGAGTAAAGGCCGGCATACAACCACTGTCGCCGAACTTTTGCCGCTCGATCTCAGCGGCGGCGGATATGTCGCCGACACACCGGGCATCCGCGAGATCGGCCTGTGGAACCTGGCCCCGGAAGCGCTCGACTGGTGTTACCGCGAATTTCGGCCGTATCTGGATGAATGCTATTTCGCTGGATGCACCCATGTCCACGAGCCTAACTGCGCCGTCCAGGCAGCGGTGAAGGCCGGCACAATCGACGAACGACGTTACGACAGCTATGTCAAACTGCGTGCCGGCGATGAATAAGCGCATAATGCGCACCGCCGGTTATACTAGTACCGGTCGGCCTACGTCCGTCGAGGGTTTGTAACGGCCTTTAGGCCGTCACCGTGCGATGTGCGCCGTAGACGTACGTACGCTTGAGCGTACTAGGTAGAAATGAGGATTGATATGCTGAACCTGTATACACAGGAATATGATGCGCATCAACGCCTTAAACAGCGTTTAGACGATGCGCAAGGCGATCGCCTGGCGGCGCAATTTCATCGCCGTTACAGTTGGAGCGCCCGGTTGCTGGCCTGGCTCGGCAGCGTCCTTGAGCGCAGCGGCGCGGCATTACGCCGGCGCTACGCCGGCCAGGATTACGACGAGCGTCTTGCCCGAATCGCTTAATACTCACTTCCCGGCTTAATTGCGGAAGATTTGCACAGAAATTGCATGAAAGGAGCCCACTATGCCTGTTCGAAGCTCGGTGCGTCTCGATGGTTCGGCCGCAATTGTCGTACAACCAGTATAAGCTGCGCACAAAGCACTAGAAGCGTGCGCGCAGCACTACAAAGGAGTAACTCGGAGCCATGCCGAAGCTGCGTATCAATGTTCGCGCCGTGAACGAGATCGACGATCTGGACTTGATGGATGAAGTTGAAGCCGTAGAAGAGCGCGAAGCACGCGACGAGCGCAATCGTGGGCGCGACGAGCGCCGAGTAGTGAATCCGGTGGCCCTGCAACGGCGCCAGGATTCTCGCAAGTGGGGCAAGGATATCGCGCGGTGATGCGCGAACGCAAGAATTTCAAGCCGTGAGATAACTGTGGGGCGCTGGTCGAGAGGCAAAATCGTGGGTCTCGACCAGCGCCCGTTCTTATACCTCGAACATCAGCCCCTCACCGGCGGCATCAAGCTGCAACAAACTGTCCTGTTCGACAAGCTGAGCGCGATAATGGGCCACCAGGGTGTCAAGATCCATGTCCGTACGAGTTGGCGCATGGTGGAACAGAAATAAGCGCTCGATCTGCGATTCGATCGCCAGTTCAATTGCGTCTTCCACCCGACTGTGGCCATAATCCTGAACCCGCTCTTCGCGGGTGTACGGGGCGCTATGGATCAGCACCTGCGCTCCGGCGGCAAACTCGTGCGCTCGCTTCCAGATCTGATCGTCGCTGTAACGCACATCGGTGATATACACTAAAGCCCGCCCGGCTTCTTCAATCCGGTAGGCCCAGATCGGCGAGTGCTTCCGCTGTGAAAGCGGCAACGCCCGCACCGTAATCTGACCGACCATGAACGGCTCGGTCGAGATCGGGCGGAAGCTGTGCGTTGCGCCAATATGCGCCAGACCGTACACCGGTGAGTAGACCGGCGAGAGCATGCCGTCGTAGACCATTTCCAGCGAACCACGAGTGCTGTCGGGGCCATAAATCCGCAAGCGGTTGCCGGGCACATGCACGATCCCCGGAAAGGGCAAACCAAGAATGTGATCCCAGTACGTATGGGTGATCAGCAACGTGAGTTCGCCGCGCCCACGCCCGAATTCGCCTTCCATCAGCTTATCGCCGAGCTGGCAAAAACCGGTGCCGGTATCAAGCACAATCTGCTCGCCGTTACTGCCCCACACCGCAGTGCAACATGTGTTCCCGCCATAACGCAGATACTCCGCTGTGGTGGTGGGCACATAGCCGCGCACGCCCCAGAATTGCAACTGCATCACAGCCCTCCCTTACGCAACTCCAGCCCTTCGTAGGAAGTCAGAACCTCCAGGCCCGCTGTCGCAACCGCCTGTTGCTCAACCAGAATCTCGTCCAGTTCCCTGTCGGTACGATGGGGATCGTGGTGGAACAAGAGCAACGTACGGACGCCGGCAGCCTCGGCGATCTCACGGGCCTGCGCGGCGGTGCTATGGCCCCAATGCGGGAAACGCACATACTGGGCATCGGTGAATTGGGCGTCGTAGACGAGCCAATCGGCGCCGCGAGCTAAATCGACGATCCGTTCACGCATTTCGGCAAGCACCTGTAGATCGTCATGGGTATTGGCGGTCGGCTGACCGGTCCATTCAATCCGCTCATCACCGAAGAGCACCGTATGGAACGGCCCGGTATCGGGAATAAAAACCAGCGCGGCATCGGCGGTTTCGATCCGATAGGCCAGCGCGCGATAGGGATGGTTGGCCCGGGCGGTTGATACATGCACATCGGGGCCAAGGGAAAAACACAGATTCTCTGAGATTTCGTGAAAGTGCAACTCAGCCCGCAGATCTTCCAGCCCAAGCGGCAGCAATGGATCACTCAATGCACTGGCGATCGTCGTCCGCAAACTCGATTGCGTCCGTTGCAGGCCATAAATTTGCAATTGATTAGTTGGATCGAAAAGTGGGGCGAAGAACGGGAAGCCGATAATATGATCCCAATGCGTATGGGTGATCAACATATCGAACTGGCGTGGTGGTTGCGCTTCCCGCGTGAGCGAGTCGCCAAATAACCGCAACCCGGTGCCGGCATCGAGAATAATACAGCGCCCGCCGGCGCGTACTTCCAAACACGTTGTATTGCCACCATAGCGCAGCATCTCCGGATGCGCCACCGGATATGAACCGCGTGTACCCCAAAAGCGTACGATCATCTTACGATCGACCCCTCATCACGGCCCAGGACTCTACCATGTTGCGCCGGGCCGATCCTGCGCTCAGGAAGCTGACAACTCTGCCGTGCCAACCCTGGCAATAGTGTACAGGATAAACGCACCATTTTGGAACTTTTACCCAGGAAAATGGTATGATGAACATACCCCATTATTGAAAGGAGAGCTTTGGATGGCGCGAATTCGCATCGGAGCACAGTTGCATCCGCAACATACCACTTATGCATCGTTTGCCGACGCTGTGCGTCGGGCCGAGGAGATCGGCTGTGACACCGTCTGGAATTGGGATCATTTCTTCCCGCTTTATGGCGAGCCTGACGGCCCGCACTTCGAGGGGTGGACGCTCCTGAGCGCAATGGCCACCCTTACCACCCGGGTCGAAGTCGGTTGCCTGGTGACCTGCAACAGCTATCGCAATCCAGCCTTACTCTCGAACATGGCCAAAACCGTCGATCACATCAGCAACGGGCGCCTGATCCTCGGCATCGGCGCCGGTTGGTTTGAACGCGATTATCAGGAATATGGTTACGAGTTCGGCACCGGGCCGGATCGGTTACGGGCGTTGAAAGAGGCGTTACCGATTATCAAGCAGCGCTGGGAGCTTGATCCGCCGAAGCCGATGCGGCGGATCCCGATTCTGATCGGCGGCGGTGGTGAGAAAGTGACACTGCGATTGGCTGCCGAGCATGCCGACATCTGGCATGGTTTCGGGCCGGTCGAGACCTTCCGCCACAAGAATCAGGTTCTGGATGAGTGGTGTGCGAAGATCGGCCGCGATCCGCAGGAGATCGAGCGCAGTGTCTCACCACGCAGCGACGACGACCTGAACGGCTACGTGGAGGCCGGAGCAACCCATATCATCTTCGGGATGGGCGAACCGTGGGATTTCGGCCCGATCGAGAAGGCCCTCAAGTGGCGCGAGAGTTTGGGGTAAGGTAGGAGAACGGCGCCGGTAGGCACGAAGCACTTGCCTTGAACATGCTTTGCGCCTACTCGGCGGCCAAAACCGCGTAATACTCGGCAGCGAGTTCCTTGAAACTCTTGCCGTACACACCCACGTAATCGGCGGAACCGGCGGCCCGCCCGCGACCGGAGACATACAGCATGTTGAACGCATCCCAGCCGTATGTGCGGGTCAGATATTCGACAAAGCCGGCCCACATATCATAGGCCACATCGGCGCTATTGCGATTCATCGTGGCGAGATTACCGCGATAGCCGGCATTGTAGAGTTCACGCGCTCGTGCGATAAACGAGGGCGAATCACTCAGGCTGAGCCAGTATTCGCCGGAGATGAAACTCGCCAACCCCTCCAGCAACACAATATCGGCACGTGATTGCGCCTCTTTGCCGTAGGCTTCGGCCTGGAGTGCATGGGCCAGTTCGTGGGTAAGGATCACCAATGCTTTGTGGCGATCTTCGTGTGATCCATAGTAGATGCGCACATTGGTGTCGCCATAGGTGTAGGCGATGCCGCGTGTGCCGCGACTGGGCGCCTGGGATGCCTGATAGACGCCCACCGAGACGCGCTGACGCAGTTCGGTATCGAAGCGGCGTTGCATATAGCCAAGGGCGTGTTCAGCCGAGATCGCCATCGCGGCGACTTCGTCGGCGCTAAATGTGCGACTACCGAGATAAAAATCGAGCCGCTTCGAGGCAACGACAAACTCGCCGGGCAAGCCCGGCCCGCGCCCCGGCAAAAACGCCGTCGGCGCCACTTTGATCGCGATCGCGGCAGTATCTTGAAAATCGCGCCGGGCCAGAGTCGCCGTCGGCGGGATCACGGTAGCAGTTGGGATCGGTGAAGCAGCGGAGGTTTGGCCAACTACCGTGGTGGACTCATTCACTACCGGTACTGCTGCCGCAACCTGAGTCGGGCGAGGATTTCCGGCGCCAAGCAAGCCGCCCAACAGCATTAATGTAATAATTGGGGCGAGCGCAATCAGGGCGCGTTGTGCACGAGACACAGGGCTTCCTTCCTAACAGACGCGACATGGGGTCTGTGAAGCCGGGATATTTCAAAACGTAAAGGCGCTTATACCATGAGCGTTCGCAACTTGTCAAATCTGTGTCATTATATCGGCCTTGATCTGGCCTGGTCGGCGCGTAACCGTAGCGGTATTGCCGTGCTTGTTGGCGGGCCCGCCGGCGCCCGGTTAGTAGAAGATCCGCAATTGCTGGACACTGATGCGGCGATTCTTGCTTACATCGATCGGCACGCACCCATAGGCCCGGCGATCATCGCAATCGATGCACCGCTGGTGGTGCCGAATGAACACGGACGCCGGCAAGCCGATGCGCTGCTGAGTGCGGCGTTTCGCCGTTATGAGGCGGGCACACATCCGGCGAACCGGCGGCTCCTGGCGCGCGATGGAATTGTGCGCGGCGAGGCACTTACCGCAGCATTCGCTGCGTGAATGCCTGGCCCCTCCTGTTATGGCTTGCCGTTCTGCAAGATCTGCGGCAACAACTGAGCTAAAACAAGGGTGCTGAGTGCGTTTTGCTGGCCGCTCTCGCCCTGCACCACCAGCGGCCGCGGCGCCCGTTGCGCCAATCGCTCGGCAACCTGAAGCCGGCGACGGGCCAACTCGTACTGCAACACCGCCCGGTTGTCCTGATAGGCCTGACCGAGGTGCTCAAGGCCGCGGGCCTCGTTCTCGGCCTGCTTGAGCGCCGCCCGCCCCTGAGCCTCGATGTCCCAACGCACGCGCTGGGCCGCCGTCTCTTTCTCCTGAAGCATACGGGCCACGTCTTCGCGGGCCTTGTTCACCGCCGCATTCACCTCAACCAGCTTGGCATCACGCACCTTTTTGGCGCGCTCGATCTGCAAGAGCAGGTTATCGGTGCGCTGCTTGCGGGTTAACTCCCACTCACGGGCGTAGGCGTCCAACTCCTTGGCAACTTTTTCGCGGGTGGCGAGGTGCTGCTGGTACTGATCCGGCAACTGCACATCGGGGATGTTGGCGCCGGTGATGCGCACACCGTAGCGCTGCAACTGCCGGTTCAGGGTTACTTGCATATCGCCCACATCGGAGCCGCGCAAGTCGTAGGCTCGTTCCGTCTGCACCTGGCGTGACCGCTGGCGAATAGCGTCTTGCACGGCACTACTGAGCACCATGTCGAAATTGCTGGCGCCGATGTTGCGCACAAAGGCCACCGGATCTTCGATCCGGAATTTCAGAAAGAACTCGATCGACTTCAGCGGCACATTGTCGGCAGTCGGGCATGCCAGAACCGGCGCAGTGTATGGGATCTCGCTGCTGGTATCGACCACCGCCTCGACCTTCTGCCAGGGCCACCACAGGTAGTGCAGGCCCGGCTCCAGCGAACCGACGATCTGGCCCCAATGCGACAGCACGCCGGTGGTGCCCTGCTCGATCTCGACCGTGGCGCCGCGCCAGAGCGTTATGGCGGCGATCACAAGTGCGAGAACGGCCAGCGGCAGTGCGAAGAAGGCCAGGATACCGCCGCCGAGGATAGCGACGCCCAACAAATAGACGGCAACGCCAAGCGGCAGAAGCCAACCGGCGGTGCGCCGATCCTTCGGGATCACAACCGGCACCACCTGGCCTTCCTCGCCCGAACGCAACAACTGGCGGATGCGCCCCCATGTAGCGACCGCCTCGCGAATACGGGAAAATTCACGCCGCGATTCGACAGTCATAGCTTAAACCTTTCTATGCTTTCGGGATGTGGTTTCGCCGGATTGATCGAAATCACGTCCCAGGTTCATTTATCTGGCCGGATCGGCCGCCGCTTCAATACCGCTGTTTTCGCTGGCGGCGGTAAGCTGGCGGATCTGGCTGATACGATTGCGAATGCGATTCTGGATCTCCTGCATACGCGAGCGGATCGTCTGCACATCGGCCTCGCTGTAGAGCGCCTCATCGACACTGCCGATCATATGGCGGGCGGTTTCCAGGTAATCGATCTGCTGCTGATCGCCGCCAAGCCTGATGATCTGCGGCAGGTGATCGGCGACGGCTTCAAGCCGATCGAGCACATCTTGCTGGTAGCGATACTGCAAGATCTCGGGGTAGGATGCCGCACTTACGGCGCGAATATCGAGCGATTGCGCTTCAAGCAGGGCTGCGTTGGCCCGCGCCGCACTTTCAACCTCGCTCAGCAACTGGTTGGCATAGGCAGTCGCCCGGTAAACTTCCTTTTCGCCGGCGGTATCGATCTGGGCCTGATAGGTCGCAATCTCGGCCCGAATCGCCGATAACTGCTCGTGCAATGTCGCCAACTCACGGGCCAGATCGCCCTCATCCTGCTCTTTGCGCAATTGCAACTCGTACTGGTAGGTGTAGGCTTCCTTGGCCACCCGCACCATCTCCGGCGCCGCCAGATCCATCCGATACTCCTGGCTGGACGGCTCGGCGTGGGTGATATTGGCGTTCACAAAGCGCACTGCCGGCATAAACTGCTGATTAAGCGTATCGAGCAGGCTCTGGGTGCTCTCGCCAACCAGATCATAGATCGCGGCGGCCTTTTGCTCATAGATCAGGGCGCGAGTCACCTCGCTGACGGCATTCTGCAACTTCTCCTGAAACCCCTTCGAGCCGCCGAGGGTGAAGATAAAGGCGGCCGGATCTTCGATCTTGAACTGCAAGAAGAGATCGACCGAGGCGTTCACCCGGCTCTCGGTGGGCGCCTCGCGGATCGGCGCGTTGTAGGGGTACTCGCGGGTAGTGTTGATGATATAGCTGACCCGCTTGAATGGATCGAGCAGCATCGTCCGGCCCGCCGGCACGGTCTGTTCAAGGCGCCCGAAGCGGGTGATCAGAGCCTGGCAGCCGTCGGGAACCATGACGTAGCTGTTACGCCAGATGTTGTAGCCGACATAGCCAAGGAACAGCAGCCAGTAGTGAGGGCCGAACAGCGCGCCGGAAAGGTTTCCAAAACCGAAGATCGTGTTGGTGGCGGCATCAATCGCGCCGCTGGCAAGGGCGCCGATCACACCAAGGATCAGCAGCACCACCGCGCCGATAATCCAGAGCGACGAGCGCGGATCTTTGGGCACCACCACCGGCGAGATCACATTGGTGAAACTGCCGCTTTGTTCCCGTTGGGCAAAGCTGCGATTGACCACCTCGGCGGCGTCGTCGAGCGCCACCACCATCTGATCGATCCGGGTGCCTGCCGATTCGCCGGGTGAACGTGGCGAGAGGAAATCGGCGGCGCTGATCTTGAATTGGTCGAACTGCTCGTTGTCCATCAGTTCCTGCGCGAGATCGAATGCACGTTTGACCTGACTCATTCGTGTCTCCTAGGGAAGATATTTGATACCTGATGTTTGATGCCTGAGCGCGCTGCCGCGCGATTCGCGAACTGAACATCCGGCATCATACACACTTCAAGGGGGTGAAGAACCCTTTAACGCTGTGCTGAACTGCTTTTAGATACGCAATTTGCCTCATTTTCGTTACACGCTGTTCCGACCAAAGAGTGTAAGGAGTTATATATAGCAATCCTACCAGAACCGAGAACCCAGAACCAAGAACCGCAGTATCAGTACGCAGAACCGCCTTCACAACTCAGATAGGATTGCTATATATGCGTATTCGTATGATCGTTGGTGCGGTTTTCGGGACGATCGCCGTTCTGCTCGGCCTGTTCCCGCTGGGCGCAGCCGCCCAGTCGAGTAAGGAGCGCTGTTTTCCCGAAACCGGCTACTGCATCAGTGGGCCGATCCGCCAGGACTGGGAGCGCAACGGCGGCTTGAACGGCTTCGGCTATCCTAGAGTCGCTGGCGAGCGGCGAGTATGCCCGCGCTTCACAGCTCTACGGCGGCGATATGCGCGAACCGGCATCGTGGAACCCCGACATTCGCGGCGATATTTATGGCGACGAGCGGGTGCGCGCCCGGCTGTTCCAGCGCGGATGCAGCCAGAATGGCCTGATCTGTGCTACAAGGTAATGCAGCTTCCGCCGTATGTGAATGAGGGTGTTTGCGCTGGTCACGCGATTTTGTCGCATGACCAGCGTGTTATTCTTCGATAAGGCGGCGGCGCAACAACTTGCCGATGAAACTGCGCGGCAAGGCCTCACGGAACTCGATGCTGCTGGGCATGGCCGGGATATGCAGGCGATCGCGCAGGAATGCGAACACCTCCGCTTCACTAACGCGCTCGCCCGGCCGCACCACCACAAAGGCCTTGATCTCGGTGTTGCCGTCGTCGCCGCGCACCCCAACAACCGCCGCATCAATCACCTTGGGATGCTCGTAAAGCAATTCCTCCACATCGCGCGGGTAGATATTGAAACTGCCGGCGACGATCATCTCCTTTTTGCGCTCGATCAACTGAAAATAGCCGTCGGGGGTCATGCTGGCGACATCGCCGGTGCGTAACCAGCCGTCGGACGTGAGCGCTTCGGCGGTGGCTTCAGGCTGATTCCAGTAGCCGGCCATCAATTGCGGGCCGCGCACCAGCAACTCGCCGACGGCGCCGGGCGGCAGATCTGCACCGCTCTCCAGATCGACGATCCTGGCCTCGGTTGAGGGCAACGGCACGCCGATAAAGCCACTGCGAGCCGGTTGGCCCATCGGGTTGGCGTGGGTAGCCGGGCCTGCTTCGGTCAGGCCGTAGCCCTCGACCAACCGGGCGCGGGTGATACGCTCGAAGCCCTCTTGCACCTCGATCGGCAGCGGGGCAGCGCCGCTCAGACAACCCTTGAGCGACGAAAGCCCGAACTTACGCACATCGCGAACTTCGTTCAGCGCCGCATACATCGGCGGCACACCGGGAAAGATCGTCGGGCGCTCGCGCTTGATTGTATTCAGCACATTGCGTGTCTCGAAGGTCGGCAGCAGAATCATCGTCGCCGCAAGTGCGACACTCAGATTCATGCAAGCCGTCATTCCATACGAGTGCGAGAAGGGGATCGCGCAGAGCACTCGTTCACGGCCCGGTTCGGCGCTGCTGAACCAGACACTGGTCTGCAGGGCGTTGGCGTACAGGCTGCGATGCTGATGCAAGACACCGCGCGGCCGGCCGGTGGTGCCGGAGGTATAAAGCAGCACGGCCGGATCGACGGGGCGCAATTCAGGCAGCGCCGAGTCAGCGTCGCTCAGCATGCGCTGCATCCAGAGCGCCTTGCCGGCGATTGCATCGGGCACCCGATGACCCTCGGATTCCTGGCGCAACAGCGTAAACAGCGCCCGCTGCGATGAAGGCAGATATTCCTTGAGATTGGTATAAATAACGCGCTGGATTGCGGCGGCGGGCGCCGCCTGCTCAAGCATCTCGTAGAACATACTCAGCGCAACAACTGTGGTTGCGCCGGAATCACGCAGTTCGTGACTGAACACCTCGGAGTCGAAGATCGGATTGGCAAGCACCACAACTGCGCCGGCAAGCAGGGCGCCGTAGTAACAGATCACCGCCTGGGGTACGTTCGGCAGCAGCAGGGCCACGCGTTCGCCGCGCGCGATCCCGTTGGCGAGCAACCCATGAGCGAAGCGGCGCGCCTCGGATCGCAACTCGGCATAGCTGATCGTGCGGCCATAAAAACTGATCGCCGCAACCGTGGGGAAGCGCTCGGCGGCAGAATCAAGCAAAGCCGGCAAGGGCGCCAGCGTTGCGTCGATTGTCGCGGCAACACCGGCATCGTAGTGCTGAAGCCAGGGAGCATTCATGGGGTTTCCAGGTAGCAGCGCGAGGCTGCGCGTTCACGTTCGCGATCCAACCCGCGACTACCCTACATTATAGATTGACCGGCGGCTGATCGCCAGACTCCCCAGCCTTCCCCTCAACCAAACCTCATTCCTGGCCCACTCAATTTGGAACCGATCTGAACCAAGCCCAGCTTTGCCCGTAATTGCTACGTGCCGCAGCATCTTATAAAGGCTGGCACCACTATCAAAGCCAGGAGCAGCGCATCAACCGCCGGCGCGGAAATCCTGGTTCACGTTCAACGTCACGCCTCAGAAAACAGGGTTACTGGCGGGATCGGTTGGCGACGCAGCACGCCGACGGCAATAGTTTCACGGCCGAGGTTTCGGCCTTTGTGTTGCACGACGATCATGTCAACAAAGTTGGGGCTACGCTTCAAGGATCGCCACGGCCCGCACCGGCGAGCCGGTGCCGCCGCGAATACGGAGCGGCAGGCCGAAAAATGTAAACCGTTTTCCTACCAGTTGATCAAGGTTACACAAATTCTCGTAGTGAGTGATTCCACGCTCACGACACATCATATGGCAGGGATAGGTTTTGCTGATCGGGTTGTCGGGGCTTGGTGAATCGACGCCGAATGCCTTGACACCCTGTTCATACAACCAGGTACTGCCGCTCGCATCCAGGCCGGGATACTGGCTTGTGTATTCGGCAGTGCCGTAGTAGCGATCGTAGGTAGCGGTGTACAGCAACAACATATCGCCGCGCCGCAGATCCACATCTCGCGCCGCCGCCGCCAGATCGTCGGCGCTGATGTATGCGTGTGGGCCGAAGTGTGACAGATCGATACATGTGCCCGAGCCATAGAAGGTGTCCAAGGGCATTTGTTCGATCGACGGCGCCTCGGGGCGCGGATCGAGATGGCTCAGGGCGTCCACATGGGTTGGGCCATGATCACACAGCATGATGCCCCACGATTGGAATGAGAACCCGCCCTCGAAACGGCTCTGGGTCTCGGCGTGCGACACATGCTCCCAGGTGACGGTTTTCAAATGGCCGGGATAAACGCCCATACCCTGAAAGATCTCTTGTGAGAGATCGACAATGCGGCTCATAGGTATATCTCCCAATCAGAGCGGTTGATACTGGATGGCGCGGTAACGGCGTAGCCGCAAAACCACCGGCTTAGACCGCCAGCGGCAGCGGGTCATCGACTAACAACGGCGGCAGTTGGCCCCGTTCACGTCCGCGCAGATTGAGCATCCGGCGCGCTTCGTCGGGCGAAGCCGGCTCACGTTGGAGATCGCGGCAGATGCGGACGGCGCGATCGACCAGTTGGGCATTTTCCTGCACCAACTCGCCTTTGCGATAATAAACATTGTCTTCCATGCCGACGCGGATATTCAGGCCCATGCAGGCGGCCATTGTGGTGATCGGCAGTTGTGTGCGGCCCATTGAACTGATATTCAAGATGCAGTTCGCCGGCAGCCGGCGCGTCATCTCCACCAGGTTGATCGGCGTGCCGCGCAACCCGCCCTGCGTCGGTGTCTGCAAGACGTAATTGATCACAAAGGGCGGCTCCAGGATGCCCTGGCTGAGCAACCATTCGGCCTCCTCGATCATCGCCATGTTATAAACCTCGAGTTCGGGCACCACACCGCGGCGCTTCATCTCCTGGGCGAAGCGCAGAATATCCGAGCGGTGGTTGCTGAAGAAGACTTGCTCGCCGCGAATAAAGAAGTTCATCAGGCCCATGTTCAGCGAACACATCTCCGGATTCAGCAGCACAGTGTTCAGGCGCTCATTCACCGGCAAACGCGGGCTGCCGCCGGTGGTAAGCTGAATAATCGCGTCGGTCTCGGCGCACAACCGCTCGTGCAACTCCTGGTAGATCTCGCGATCCATGGTGTTGCTGCCGTCGGAGTTGCGTGCGTGAACATGCAAGATCGCGGCGCCCGCCCGCCATGCGGCTATTCCCTGGGCCACAATCTCGTCGGGCTGCTCGGGCAGATTCGCATTGGCCTCTTTGCCGTGAATGCCGCCCGTCAGCGCGCAGGTGATCACAATCTTCTTATCCGACCACTCCATTGGTTCAGTTCCTTATGTCGATTTGCCTGAGGATGCCGACTGTGCCGCCAATCCTTCAGGCAAGCTTACGTATGCTTTAAGTTCGACAAAGCGATTACGAAAGCGCGTCGGGCCGATATTGCGCAGCGCGTGGATCTCCGGCGGCTTGTACTCCCAATCGCCGGGATGTAAGGCCACTGTTGTCTCACGACCGTCGGGCAGAGTCAACACACATGTTGCAGCCTCGATCGTAATCACGACATACGGCAACTCATGGCGGTGCATCGCCAGGCTCTCACCCGGTTCCAACAACACCTCCCAGACGCGAATACGCTCGTTTTCGAAGAGCAACCCGGTTCCCGGTGGGCCGTAACACATCGGCGAACTCCTCTCAGGCTGATAGGGTGACCGCTCGCTCCGCGCGCGCCTGACAAAATGGCCTGGTGACCGCTTCGCCTGACCCGTGTCCAGCCGTCGGCACAGTGTTTTCCCTACCAATCACCCTATCAGCCTGTCAGCCTGTCAGCCTGTCGCCTTGCCACGATTACTGTGCCGCCTGCACCCAGCGCACGATCTTCTCCGGTGTCATCGGAAGCTCGTCGATCGAAACAGCGAACGGGCGCAGGGCATCCTCAACCGCGCTGGTAACTGCCGGCGGCGCCACCATGCGCCCGCCTTCGCCGCCGCCTTTCACGCCGTAGGTGGTGAACGGCGAGGGGGTGACGTGGTGGTAGACATCCATGTCGGGCACATCCATGGCCGAGGGCAGCAGGTAATCGACAAAGGTGGCGCTTAGTGGCTGGCCGTCGTCGTTGTAGCGCACCTCCTCCAGCAGCGCGATTCCGATTCCCTGGGCGATCCCGCCGCGAATCTGGCCCTTGAGTGAGCGCGGATTCAACACCGTGCCGACATCGTGTACGGCGATGAACTTGAGAAATTTCACCTGGCCGGTCTCGATATCAACCTCGACAACCGCGATGTGGCAGGCGTGGCCCATGATCGGGTAGAAGGCGCCCAGATCGGTGCGCTCGTCATTCGGCGCAGTGGTGAAGGGATGATCGTAGGTGAACGCACCCTCGATGCCGCTCTCCATCTCTTTGGGCAAGCTGAACTTGCCGTAGTACGCGGCACCGGCGATGTCGGCGTAGCCGAGTGAACGGCTCTCGTCGCTGACACCTTTTACCCAGACGCGCCCCGCGCGAATCTCCAGGTCGCCGGGATTGGCCTCCAGCAGATGGCCGGCGATCGCGAAGATCTTGTCGCGTACTTTGCCGGACGCGCCCTTCACCGCCCCGGTCAGCATCACGGTCATGCGGCTGCCGCCGGGGCCGATGCTGGGCAGCGCCTCTTTGGTGTTGCCATAGGTGATGCCGACCGTCTCCGGATCGACGCCGAACTCCTCGGCCACCGCCTGGGCTACCACGGTCTCGGGGCTATTGCCCCAGAACGGCGCGAACATCGTCACGGTGAAGCCGCCGCCGGCATTCATACTCAGGCGCACGCCTTCCGGAGTCGAGGTTGCACCGCTGTGCGGCGCCGGATTATGGAACCAGAACTCGGTGGAACTGAAGGTACTGCGCTGCTGGGCGGTCGCAATCCCGATCCCGATATAGCGCCCCTCGCTGCGAGCCTCGGCCTGCACCTTGCGCCAGTGGTCGAGTTCGGCGTGTTGCAGCGCCATATCGAGCACGCCCGCGTAGTTGCCGCTATCGTAGTAGTTGCCGGTTGGCATTTTGTAGGGAAATTGATCGGCCGCGATGAAATTGCGCCGCCGGATCTCGACCGGATCGATACGCAACTCGATCGCCGCCGCATCAACCAGCCGCTCCAGCACCCAGTTGCCGACATCGGAACCGGCGCCGCGCAACACGGTCTGCTGGTTCTTATTCGTCAGCACCGCCTTGATCCCGGTCTCCACGCTGTTGATCGTGTACGGCCCGCTGATCTGGGCCATCATATTGGTGTTGCCGGTGATCGCGAAGAGGAAATAGGCGCCGTAATCATCGACGGTGTGCAGGCGCAAACTCAGGAACTTGCCCTCATTCGTCAGCGCCAGCTCGGCATCATAGATCCGGTCGGGCGCCTGGCTGTCGTTTGCGATCAGGTTATCGATCCGATCTTCCATGAACTTGACCGGCCGCCCGGTGATTTTGGCCAGCACACCGGCGATCGCGATATGCTTGAACAGCGCATGCTTGCTGCCGAAGCTGCCGCCGGTGTACATCGGGTAGAAGGTAAGATTCTGGGCCGGCAGCTTGAACATTCCGGCGAAATACGGCTCGAAGAATTTCAGGAAGTTACAGTTCGACCAGACCTGCACCGTATCGCGTGAGCGATCCCACGAAACCACGGCCCCGGCGGTCTCCATCGGCGCGGCGGTGGCGCGCGGCCAGCGCAAGCGCTTCTTGATCACTTTGTCGGCGCGGGCGAAATCGCCGGCCACATCGCCGAATACAAAGGTCTGGTCGAAAGCCACATTGGTGCCGAGATTTTCATGCACCAGCGGCGCACCAGGCTCCATCGCGGCAACCGGATCGACAACCGCCGGCAGCGGCTCCCAATCGATCGCGATCAGGGCGGCGGCATCCTCGGCGATGTACCGGCTGTCGGCGGCGACAATCGCAACCGCCTCGCCGGCGTAACGCACTTTGTCAACTGCCACCGCATGCTCGATCACCTCCTCGACGCAGAAGCGTGGCAAGGCAGTGATCAGTTCGTTTATCTCGGCGCCGTGAGTACCGCATGCACGCCGGGCAAGTTTTTGGCGGCGCTGGTATCGATCCGCGTGATTTTGGCGTGGGCGTAGGGGCTGCGCAGCACGGCTGCATGCAGCATCCCCGGTAGCTTGAAGTCGTTCGTATAAACGGCGCTGCCGGTCAGGAGCGCCGGGTCTTCGCGGCGCTTCACATCCTTACCGATCCAGGTATATTCCGTCTTCGGCGTATCGGTGACGGTCATTGGTGATTCTCCTGTTGGGGCGAAGCATTTCGCTGCGCGAAATGCTTCGCCCTTACGCTATCGGCGGGCCTTCAGGATGCGGCGGCGGCGGGTGCAGCGACCATATCGGGAGTTGCGGCGGCAGGCGCAGCACCGGCCTGTGCGGCCTGGCGCACGGCGTCGATGATGTGTTGGTAGCCGGTGCAGCGGCAAATATTCCCCGACAGCGCATGGCGGATCTCGTCGTCGCTCGGATTGGGGTTGTTTTGCAGCAATTCGTAGGCGCTCATCAGGAAGCCGGGCGTGCAGAAGCCGCACTGAAGTCCTTGCTGTTCCCAAAAAGCCTGTTGCAATGGGTGCATGTCGCCGTTCGACGCAAGCCCCTCGACCGTCGTCACTGTGCAGCCGTCGGTTTGCACGGCGAACATCAGGCATGAGCGCACGCTTTTGCCGTCCACAATCACCGTACACGCACCACACGAGCCGTGCTCGCAACCGAGATTCGTCCCGGTAAGGCCCAACTCCTCGCGCAGCAGGTCGGCCAGGGTCTGGCGCGGCTCAACTGCAACCTTGCGCGCCACGCCGTTCACAATCGGCCGGATCGTCACAAAATCAATATCACTCATTGGTTGCTCCTTCATTGACACGAGTTATGCGGTGGCAGGCACCGCGCCCGCGTGTACGACTCTGATCTGCCTCCGGCAGGGTTTTGCGGGCCACCGCGTAACTGGTGTTATTGAGATGTTCTATCCGATGCGAGCGCGGCTCGCGGCGGTCGCCAGGGCGCGGCGCGTAAGCACGCCGGCCAGGTGGCGACGGTAATCACCCGAGCCATGCATATCGGAGAGCGGGTCGGTGATCGCTTCGA
>JAAUQO010000355.1 GCA_012032775.1 Oscillochloris sp.
CATTGATGTTGCGGTATCGGGAGGGCCAGGGAGGGCAAGCCCTCCCTGAAAAATGTACCTTATCACCGGCTGAATGATGCAAGCGCAGCTTGCAAGCATTTAGCGTTTGTGAACGTGGGGATGCTCGTGGTCGTGGTCGGGCCAGTGGCGATGCTTGTGCGTATGCGGCACCCCCGGCGACGGCAGTTCTGCGGGGCTGTGATCATGTTCCGGCCCCAGGTGATTGGGATGATCGTGGCCGAACCAGCGCTTCGCCGGATCATAGTTGATCGTCATCAGGTTCTCGCCGTGGTGCCAGCGCCGCCGGAAGATGTCGTAGTTCTTTTTGCTCTTGGTGGCCCGCTCTTCTTCGCCCAGGCTGTACCACTCGCGATGGGGATGCTTGATGATCCGCGCGGCCACTTCCGGCACTGTGATCACGTCGTAGCCGGCGGTTTTCACATAAAAGCTGTGATGGATGTCGAGCAAGCGGTAGAAGCGGAACTTCTCGTCGAAATAGCCGATCTCCGGCAGGATCGCTCGCCGGAATGCGATCAGATAGCCTTCAACCGCATCAACCTGCGGGCCGGGCACTTCGTAGAATTCCTTCAGATCGTTCGTCGCCAGGCCATACGGCCCAACGTAGCCGACCATTTCGGCGGCCAGCGCATCCTCGATCGGCGTCCAGATGTCGCCGTTCAGCTCAATCGATGTGTCGATCATCACGATAGTGCGACCGCTGCTGGCCCGGAATGCGGCGTTGCGCCCGGCGGCAAAACCAAGATTATGATCGGCGAAAAGTACCGTGAGCGGGATTGGGTTCCCGGCTTCGTCGCGCAACCCGCTGCGCACCAATTGCTGCAAGTACGGCACGCTATCGTCGGTCGAGCCGCTATCCACAATCACCAACTCAATGTCGCGGCCATTGCAATGGCGCACGACACTCTGCACACAACGCTCCAGGTCGTCGCGGCTGTCGCGGGCGAGTAGATTGACCGAGAAGGCATGCCGATCAGTTGTTGCGCTCTCCGCTACATCGTGCGAGCGGGTGATGATACGGAATTCATCCTCGGCCGGCCGGCGTTCGACGATTGTGCCGGATCGCGTATCGCGCAGGGTATAACCGGCCGCCGCCAGTTGCGCCCGCCGTCCATCAGCCTCGTCGTAACGGCCGCCAGCCCGCAAAGCCGTGCGCTCGTCCAACAGCGCCTGCAACTCGGCCGGCAATTCAAGCGGTACGTGGCGACGCTGGAATTGCGCCATCCGATAGGGCGGATCGGCCGGTTCGCTTTCGGCCAGGCACGCAGCCAGCCAATCGGCCAGTTGCAAGCCGAAGATCGCGTCCCAATGCAGCACCAACGCCAACTTCAGGCGCGGCGACACCTGCGGCTCACGCCCGCGCAACAACTTCCAGAGCGCCGCCAGAGCCTGCGGGATGCCCAGATCATCGGCGATCGGCGAGCCGATCCGCCGGTGCCAACTGAGAACTGCCGGATCAGCCGTGCCTGGGTCTTCATAGAGCGCTGCCAGTTGCGCCAGGGAACCGGCTACAGTATCGACTCCCAGTGCCGCCGCCAGATCAGCCCGCAATGCATTCGGATCAAGCCGATCGATCCCTGACGCCTGAGCCAATCGCAGCAACGCCGATCGCAACCGCTCCAGGCCGGTTTGGGCCGCGCGTAGTGCGCTAAAGGTGAAGTTGATCTGACCGCGATAATGCACCGTCGCAAACAGGTAGCGCAGCGCCATCGGCTCGAAGCCGCGCGCCGCGATCTCGCTCAGGGTATAGGCATTTCCGGTCGATTTCGCCATCTTCAGGCCATCGGCCAACAGGTGGCGGGCATGAACCCAGACTTGCACAAAGCGCTTGCCGCTAAAGCCCTCGCTCTGGGCCAACTCGCCCTCGTGGTGCGGAAAGATATTGTCCACCCCACCGGTATGAATATCGATCTGCTCGCCAAGATGCTTCATCGCCATCGCGCTACACTCGATATGCCAACCGGGGAATCCGCGCCCATACGGGCTATCCCAGGCCATCTCGCGGCCCGGCTCGGCAACTTTCCAGAGCGGAAAATCCTCCGGATTGCGCCGCGCAGTGTCGTCGGTATCGCGGGCGCCATCCAGCAATTGCGCGATCAGATTGCCCGAAAGCCGGCCATAGTCGGCGAAACTGCGAATATCGAAGAAGACATTCCCGCCGGCGGCATAGGCGTGGCCGCGCTGCTCCAGACCCTGAATAATCTGCAACATCTCGGGGATGTGGTCGGTAGCACGCGGAAAAACATTGGCGGGCAAAATGTTCATGCGCGCCTCGTCGTCGCGGAACGCAGCCGTGTAATAAGCCGCGATCTCGGCCGAGGTTTTCCCTTCCCGACGCGCCTGGGCGAGCATCTTATCCTCGCCTTGATCCAACCGCTCAACCCGCATATGGCCGACATCGGTGATGTTCTTGACGTGCTGCACATCCAGGCCGGCGGCCAGCAAACTGCGCCGCAGCCAATCGGCCATAAGAAAGGTGCGCAGATTGCCGATATGAATAGAGCGGTACACCGTCGGGCCGCAACTGTACATCTTTACCAGGCCCGGCTCCAAAGGCGTAAACAGCTCAACTTGCCTGGTCAAGGTGTTATAAAGTTGGATCATGCATCACTCCAGATTTGCTATATCGAGTCGCTCCTCACATCCACTCCGGGCGGCACGGGCAAGGCTATCGAGCACCCGCATCGTACGGATGCTCTCGGCGGCACTGATCGGCGGCGGTGCAGATTGCAGAATCGCGTCGGCAAATGCGCTCACCATCAACCGATACTGATCGGGATTGGCGGTCGTTGCACTGCGTCCCTGCGGCGAATCAACCGCGCGGATTGTATACTCGGCCCGTTCGCCCCAGGGAATAAAGGCATCGTGCGGTAACTCTAGCGCGCCCGCATCCCCGATAACACTGTAACGCTGTTGCAACGCGCGATCAAACCCGGCCTCGATCTGCGCCGTCCGGCCATCGGCAAATCGTAACCGGCCGCCGACAAACAGATCGATGCCGCTCGGCGCAAAAATTGCGTTCGCCGAGACGGCAACCGGCGCAGCCGCGAACATGTAGCACGCCAGGCTCACAGCATAGCAACCGACATCAAGCAATGCACCGCCGCCGAACTCCGGCCGCATGCGGTGATTCTGCGGATCGGGATGCAAAAATGTGAACGCCGCCTGAACACCGCGCAATGCGCCGATCGCGCCGCCGTCGAGCAACGCCTTGATCTGCTTTGTGCGGGTTTGAAAGCGATACATCAACGCTTCCATCAGCAGCACGCCGGAATCACGCGCCGCCGCGAACATCGCCGCGGCTTCAGCGACATTGCACGCGATCGGCTTCTCGACCAGGACATGCTTGCCGGCCTGTGCAGCCTTGATCGCCCATTCGGCATGCAGATGGTTCGGCAACGGGATATAGACCGCATCGACGTGGGGATCCTGGATCAACTCGTTATAGCTGCCGTAGGCGCGTGCGAAACCGAACTCGGCCGCCAGGGTCTCGGCGCGGGTCGCATCCCGACTGGCAATCGCCGCCGGCGTACCGTTCCCCGATCCGACAATCGCCGGAATCACACAGCGCCGCGCGATCGTCGCTCCGCCGAGTACGCCCCAGCGCAGCGCCTGCCCGCTGCCTGGTGCTTGATGCTTGATGTCTGACATGTTTGATGCTTGATG
>JAAUQO010000109.1 GCA_012032775.1 Oscillochloris sp.
ACCACCCCGACAATCCCCGACCGCCACCCAACCCCGACCGCAGCGCCGACAATCCATCAGGCGCCGAGTGCAACAGCGGTCGTGAGTGGGCCGGAAAACCTATACATTGTCGCATTGCCGCTGCTCTTTCAGCCCTGAATCTATTTTTTCGCAAGCAGCCTACTCTTGATGTTTTGTTGAGTTGCTGATTTTGCGGCTTCGCCGGCAAAATCAGCAACTCAACATTCCCGTATCGCCTCGGTTATCATATTCAGACCCTGAGCCGATTAATCCCGGTAACTGCCAGCATCGCCGGCAGGCATACCTGCATACTATGTTCACCGTCGTAGATCCGCCGCATGTTGCAACTGGAGGGAGAGCCATGCCGACGCGTCGTACGCTCTGGATGAGTCTGTTTGTGGTCTTGATCACTGCCGGCGCCCTGCTGGCATTCGTTGTCACGCCACTGGCCGCCGCCACACCCACGATCAGCCTGCTTACCCCGGCCGAACCCCAACCCGCCGACGCACTTGTTGATGTTCCAATTCAGATCAGCCAGGTCGAGAATCTGGGCGCATGGGAGTTCGATCTGAGCTACGACCCGGCGCTGGTTGAAGTGGTTGGGATGACGATTGAGCCGTTTTTCGGCGCCGAGTTCGATTGCACCGCCGCAACCCAACGCTGTGTGATCAGCCTTGGCCCGCTGCGCGAAGCCACCGGAAATGCCAGCGTCGGCGCGATCAGCTATGGCACAGTGCCCGGCGCCAGCGGCGAAGGCGTTATCGCCATTCTGCATCTGCGGCCCACCGGTCGCAGCGGCACAACCGGCATCGCGCTTAGCAACGCCCTGATCACCGATGCCGCCGCTACCGCACAAACACCCGCCGTGCAACCGGCCAGCCTGACCCTGGAAGGCGAGGAGTCGCTGTATCTGCCGCTGCTGAGCCGGTGACAAAAAGCCCACAGCACTAATAACAGGAAACGTCCTATGCAAAAGTTCTTCCTGCTGGCGCTCGTCGCCGCGTTGATCATACCGACCCTGCCCTTGCCGCTGATCGAAATCGCAACCCCGGCGGCGGCCCAGACCGAGCCGGAAGCCGAATGCCCGCTCGGCGACATCAACTGCGACGACCAATACACAATCGTCGATCTGCAGCGGGTCGCCGCAAATATCGGCCGCGAAGCCGCAACTGTGGAGCGCGGCGATCGGCTTGATCTCGACGCCGACGGCACAATCGCCGTGGCCGATCTGAATCTACTCAGCCCGGCCTGGCGCTCACAGGCTTCGAGCCTCGCCGGCGGCCCGCCGCGCCTCGGCTATGCCGTCGATCCCAACGGCAATGTCTTTTTGCGCTGGCAAGTGCCGGTTAGCCCCTACGATGCCACGGTCGAGGTGCTGCGTCGCCCGGCCCCACCAACTGCGCCCAACGCCGCCGGCCGGGGGTGGGGGTTATTGCCGCGGTCGAGCCGATTTACGACCAGACCCAGGCGCTCGCGCTGCTCGGCACGAATTGGAACCTGCTTCGCACCGCCTTCGCGATTGATGAGGATGCCGCCGGCAACCAGATCCCGGTCGCCCTTGCGACGGTGGCCGAAATGCACCAACTCGCCGCCGACGGCGCCAATCCCTTTATTGTTCAGGCGCTTTCAAATCAGGATGCCGGCGTCGCCCAGGTGATGGGCAAGGGATTTTTCGACGATACACTCACTGCGCCCGGCGTCTACACGTACTGGATTCGCGTGAACGGCCGTGTGGTCGGCCCGCTGCAAGTCGATACCGCCAGCCCGACTCAACTGCCCGCCCCGCTCGACGTACAGGCCTTCGAAGGCACGCCGAACGTCTCTGCGCCCGCCGATAGTTGGAGCCGCCAGAGCCAGCTACGGATCGCCGATGCGTCGGTCTTCCTGACATGGAACACCCAACTGCCACGCCGCCAGTCCCATCCCGAATGGCAGTACGGTTTCAATGTCTACCGCAAAGTCTGCGACCCGAGCGGCGCAAACTGTAGCGCCTACCAGCAAGTGAACCAGGATGCGGTGCTGCCGCAACGGCTGCCGCAGGAAGCGCTGAACAGCGAGACAATCAGCAATCCGGATTTGCCCAATTTTGAACTGGAGTACAACACCGAGTTGCAGGAGTTCAGCTACTATTGGGCCGACCGCGAACTGAATACCGAGCGGCTGTATTGCTACCGCATCGCGGCGCTCGATCTCCTCGGCCAGCCCGGCCGGCCCTCGCTCGAAACACCGGATTCCTGCTTACAGCCGCCGGATTATCTGCCGCCGATCACACCGGAGATTCTGTCGGTCGAGACCGAACTGAACGATTTCAACAATCTCTACGATGTCTTCGTGACGATTGAGCCGCAATTTGATCAGCCGCGCAACCGTGATCTGCGCTCATACGAATTCTATGCCGCCGAACTCGCCACCACGCCCTGGCCGGAGGGCTGGACATTGGTGAAGGAGCTCGGCATCGACGGCACGCCCGATACCCTGCGGGTACTGGTGGCGAACGAACAACCCGAACACCGCCAGCGCTGGGTACGAGTTGTCGCCGTGGATGAGAACGGCAACCGCAGCGCACCCACGGCGCCGGCCCTTGTCTCCAGCGACGATACCGAAGCGCCGCGCGAGCCGCTGCCATGCGCCGTGCCGATCCCGCCGCCCGGCCAGCCGCCGCAGCCCGTCAACAATTGTGTGGTGCTGGCCGAAGACGCCACCCATGTGCTGATCTATCGCAAGTTCAGCGCAGATGGATTGGCGCTGTTGGTCGATCAGGTGCCGGTCGAGCAGTTTAGTTGGGCTACCTGGCAAGATGCGTATGTGCCCGCCCACGAAACCACGGTCTATTACGAACTTCGGGTGATCGACGAGGTCGGCCAGATCAGCCCGCCCTCGCTCAGCTACGAACGCGCGATCGGCATCGGCGAGTCGCAGCCGGCCGCGATCCCGGTGATCTCCGGCCTGGAGTGGACTCGCGACGGCGGCGATTATGATCTGACGATCAACTGGACGCAAAGCGGCTCGGCCAGCCTGAGCGAGTATACGATCTATCGCTCCGACGGCGAGACACCGCCCGACTCGACCGCCGAGATGTTTCCGATCGACAGCGATTTCGTGCGAGTGTTCGTCGCGGGTACAAACCGCGAGTACAGCTATACCGACGCCAATCGTAACCCGAATACGCTGTACTGGTATGCGATCGAGGCCCAACCGCTCGGCGGCGGCCCAAGTGTGATCGGCGAGCCGCGGGCCACCCGTTACGCCGATCTCGGCGCCGAACCGCAGCATACGATCGACGATCGCGCACTTTTCGCCGTGGTTGAAAACGGCGATGTGCAACTCTTCTTCGGCACCGATTCGTGCTGCAACGTCTTCTTCCGCAGCCTTTCGCCCGACGGCGGCTTTAGCCAGATCACGCCGATCATCAACAGCGATCACTACCTCGACAGCGATGTCTACCCCGGCCAGACCCTCTACTACCAGGCGCTGCGCATCGACGCCGCGAGCTACAACAACGGCACATGGGATTGGGGCGCGAGCAGCGGCGAGATCATGGCGGTCAGTGATGTGGTCTCGGTCACGATCCCCGACGTGCCGCCGCCCAATCCGTTGCCGCTGAATCCGCCGACGCAGCAACCACTACCGCCCAACGCACCGGCGGAATTGCGTTTCGGGCCAAACTGGATCGTGCAGGTGCGCAGCTACGATACCGGCAGTAATCTGAGCAGCGCCAGCGGCGACGGCGCAGTGCAGATTCTGTTCGGCCCGGCGATCGCCGGCCGGTCTGGGTGCAGTTCGACGATTTGCAGATCGACGCTGCCGGCAATGTGCTGGCGATCAACTCCGGCGGCAGCGCAATCATCGCGATCGGCCCGAATCTGGTGCCGCAATTCCCCAACCGAATCGAGGTCGCTTACTCGAATATGCGCCTGGAGCCGGGCGGCGCCGTGGCCGATCTGCTGGTGCTCGCCCTTGGCCCGAAGCTGGCTATGTGGGATATCACCCCTACCGGCCTCGGCAACCCGATCGTGCTGCCGATTCTCGATCAGCCGATCACGAACCCCGACCTGGAATGGCAGCGCACGGTTACTGCGCATATCGGCCAGGATTGCAGCCAGGATCCGGCAAGCATCGCCTTGCTCTTCGCACTCGCCGATTGGCCGCTCTATCTGGTGCCGATCGACGCCTTCAGCGCCACCGAACGCGGTCTGAGCTTCGGCGCAACCTGCACCCTCTACCGTGATCGCTTCAGCGCAATCGCCCGTCCCGGCGAGCCGATCCCGGCCGGCGATATCCTTGAGTATCGCAACGATCGGTTCTTCGATGCATCTGCAAGCGGCACAGGCGCAACCTTCAGCCGCGCCGCCGGTGTGAGCGGCAGTTGGCTAAGTAACGCAGAACACAGCTACACCACTGCCTGGCCCTTCGGCTTCAGCATTACCAGCAGCGAACGCAGCTTCAGCCTGGCCGATCATCAACTCAGCGCCGGCAACATCGGCGCGGGGACACTGAGCTTCGATTATGCCCGCCAGATCGATCCACTGAACACCAACACCTTCAGCGGCAGCTTCAACAGCCTGGACATTCTGCCCGGCGGCGCGATCAGCGGCGCGATCAGCAGCGCGGCGGTGCTGAACTGGAGCGCCTTCGACCTACCCGACACCAGCGTGAACTTCAGCCTGTATGCACCGGCGATCGTTACCGCAAGCCCGCCCGCCCGCGCTTGGGTAGTCTCGGCGGGCGCCGCAGGCAGTGGCGTCGCCGGCAACGGCCGCAACAACCCCGGCCTCAACGCCTTCGATCGCGACATAGGCTGGAGCGTCTGCCCAAATCTGCTGCCGTCGAACGTCACCTTCAGCGAGAACGACGGCAGCCGGGTCGATCTCTACATCCGCCGCAGCGGCGTGAGTGGGCGGGTCGATTTCACGCCCGACCCCGAGATCAGCACCCGCGTCTCAGGCTACGACACCGCCTTCAGCCGCTTCGCCCATAGTTGGCTCAGCAACCTGGGGCTTGAGAGCGGCATCGCCGGGCGCTTTGTGCTGCCCTATCCCGCCGATATTAGCCTGGATTTCGACAGCCTGTTGCTGGATGCCGCCGGTTGTATCGACAGCGGCACCGTGCTGCCGGAGCGCAAGGAACTGGCCTACTGGCACCTCGGCCTTATCCCGCTGAGTGTCGATCTGCGCCCGGAAACCCTCAGCATCAACGACATGTGGGAAGCGCGCTCGCGCAACTTCCGGCTCTGGATCACCGGCGACTACGAGATCCCGCATCTCAATCGCGCCGAAGGCCGGCCCAGCGATCTGGTGGAACTGGAAGCATCCTTTGCGCCCGACGGCAATTTCCTCGACTCCGAGATCTACGCCGACGAGGTTGTGTATGCGCTGGACGGCTTCTATACCGTGCTCAAGGATCTGCGCCTGAGCGATTATCCCAGCCGCGAAGCGCCGGCCTGGGATCCGCAGGTTACGATTCAGGCGCGCCGGCCACGCTCGATGGCTTTGTCGAACTGAGCGGCGCCACCTATCTGCCCTACTTCGGCGAAGCGGCCGACCCGAACAATGCCAAGATCTTCGTGATCGGCGATCAGTCGTATATCGGCTTTGATACGCGGCCGCAGGTGAATCGCGATCTGAGCGAACAACTCAAGATCAACCTGGCCTACAGCCTGGCTTATGCGCAGGCGGACGGCAGTTCGAGCCGCTGGTTGGGCATGGCCGATCCCGACAGTCGCACGATCGACCTGCTGAGCCAGGATATTTTGGAGATGCCGCATGCGCTGATCGCCGAGCCGGATTCAAGCCGGCTGATCCTGGGATTCCCGGCCGGCGCCGGGTTGCTGCTCGCCACCGACGATACCAATCGCACATGGGGCAATTCCGCCGCAAACACGTCAACATTCCAGGGCTGGTTGAGCAAGCTCAATATGAGCGATCCCCTCTTCAGCCAGGATCCGCGCTTCAGCGAGGAATTGGTCGATCGCTACAATCTCAGCTACGGCCCAGACTACAACGCCGACCTGAACGCAGCGCTCGAGCTTGAAGACGGCAGCGCACCGGAATGGATGCAGGACGCAGCCTTCAGCAATATCGCCGTTCAAGTGCCGCTCTTCCCGAACATTATGTCGAACAGCCCCATCCAGATCCGCTGGATGCGCGGCGCGGCCGACATCGACGCCGTGTATGACGATGACGGACGGATCATCGACGGCAGCCTCGATCTGCTGCGGCTCGACGCCTATGTGCAGATCTTCCAGGAAACATTCGACGGCGATCCCGACACCCAGGCGACCCTGTTCAAAGCCGGGATGGCGATGGAATTCGACCCGCAGGGATCGCTGTATCTGGCCGCCGACGGCGTGAATGTCGCGCTGCTGAGCGACCAGGCCGAGATGGACGCCGACATGCGGGTGTTGTTCGACGCCAGCCTGGGCTATGGGATCGAGGGCGGCGTTACGCTGTACGACATGCAGACGCCGGGCGTGCAGGTGGATAAAGCGGCGGCAGTGGCCGGCTTCACACTGATTCCGGGCGGCACCCCGCAGATCGGACTCCTCTACGTTGGCGCGACACTCGATGCCCGGGTGCAACTGGAGGGGATCGGCCGGATCGATCTGGGCGGTTCATTCCTGTACGGCCGGCTCGACGCCGGCAGCCCGGTACTTGCCGACGAATACGGCGACCTGTTCGCGGATATGCAAGCGCCGGCCGGCGAGATCATCCAGGGCGGCTACTTTCTGGCCTACGCCAACAACATCCCGATCTTCAATATGGGCGCAGGCTGCATCGGCGTGTCGATCAGCGGCGGCGGCGAACTTGCGCTCTGGGCCTTCAACAAAGCCGGAACCAGCGATACCGCCTGGGGCACGCGCATCGGCGTGAGTGCGATCGGCGAGGCATTCTGCGTGGCCGTCGTACGCGCCGACGTAACCCTGCAACTCGACAACGACTTCGGCGAAGATAATCTGGATCTGACCGGCACTGCCTGGGCCGGCGCCGGCTGCGGTAGTTGCGAGCCGGAGGATTGGGATACCAAGCGGGCGGTTGAGAACGACAAATGGTGCCTGAAGTGCATCATCGACCTGGAATTCCGCATCCCGCTCAACAACTCGCCCAACCCGTCCAAGTTCGACTTCGAGGCATCCTGCCCATTCTAAACAGGCGTGGTTGGTTCTGTTGCCGGGCAGCGGAACAGAACCAACCATATTCACATGGGACAAGCAACGCCACACAAGGAGCAGCAGCATGGGTGAGACACTACTCGAACGCCACCTGGGTAAACGGCAGGGGTACTGGATCCACGATGCCTACGAGGATAGCATGACCCCACTTGGAGAAGATGAATTTTGGTACATTACGCTTCTTCCTGGCGGCGGTAACGGCATATTCGAGATCCAGATCGATCATCCATACACAAATGAACTGATCAGCCATGTCCGGATTGAAGGGCCATGGCAGGTCATCGAGGCAACCGAGGAGTATTATCTGGTGGTGCTGAAGGATGTGAAGCGAACCCTGATCGCCGGCGATTCCCGTTACCTGCACTACAGCGTGTGGGGCGCCCGGAGCGATCATCGCTTTACGCTCCATGTTACCGAGAAAAGCATCAACGGATTGCAAGACAAGCGATAATACGTGCGCCGGTAGCCGAACAACATGTTGCGCAGCTACCGGCGCCTCTTTGCGGCCCTCGGGCGCCCTACCCGGCGTTGATTTCTAAAGCGCCGGGCGCTTCGTATGCCAGTCGGTCACACGCTGGTAGGCATCGCCGACCCGCAGCAATGTCGCCTCGTCGAAGGGTCGGCCGATCAATTGCAGGCCCACCGGCATCGCGCTGCTGAAACCACACGGCACCACCAGGCTCGGCACACCGGCCAGGTTGATCGGCAGCGTACAAACATCGCTCAGGTACATCGCCAATGGATCATCGACGCGCTGGCCGATTGGAAAGGCGATACTCGGTGATGTGGGCGCGGCCAGCAGATCGACCTGTGAGAAGACCTGCTCGAAGTCGCGTTTGATCAGGGTACGTACCTGCTGCGCACGGCGATAATACGCATCATAGTAGCCCGCCGAGAGCGCGTAGGTGCCGATCATAATTCGGCGCCGCACTTCAGCCCCAAAGAGCTTGCCGCGGGTGCGCTCGATCTCATCGAACATCCCGGCGCCCGGCTCACGCGGGCCGTAGCGCACGCCGTCGAAGCGGGCTAGATTAGCACTGGCCTCGGCCGGCGCAATGATGTAGTAGGAGGGCAGGGCGTATTTCGTGTGGGGCAACGAAACATCAATCAGTTCCGCGCCCTGATCGCGCAATGTAGCGATCGCGGCGCGGGTCGCCGCCTCGACATCCGGCTCCATCCCTTCGACAAAATACTCGCGCGGTACGCCGATCCGCAGCCCGCGCACATCACCGCTGAGCGCCGCGCTATAATCAGGCACCGGCTCGGTCGAACTGGTGCTGTCGCGTGGATCATGGCCGGCGATCACCTGCAAGATCAAGGCAAGATCGGCGGCTGTCCAGGCCATTGGGCCGATCTGATCGAGCGACGAGCCGAAGGCGATCAGGCCATAGCGACTCACCCGCCCGTAGGTTGTTTTCAGGCCGCTGATGCCGCAGAGCGCGGCCGGTTGCCGGATCGAGCCGCCGGTGTCGGTGCCGAGGGTGGCCGGAGCAAGGCCGGCTGCAACCGCCGCCGCACTGCCGCCGCTGCTGCCGCCGGGCACCCGGCTCAGATCCCAGGGGTTGCGGGTGGTTTTGTAGGCGCTGTTCTCGGTGCTCGAACCCATTGCGAACTCGTCGCAGTTGAGTTTGCCGAGACTGATCGCGCCGCTTGCTTGCAAGCGCTCGATCACCGTCGCATTGTACGGCGGCACAAAGCCCTCCAGAATCCGCGAACCGGCGCTGGTTGCGGTTCCGGCGGTACAGATCACATCTTTGATGCCGAGCGGGATACCGTGCAGCGATCCGCGATCGACCGCACCTCGGGCGGCATCGGCGGCCCGAGCCTGCGCCCGCGCTTCGTCGGCAGTCACGGTAAGATATGCTTGCACATGCGGATCAAGCTGTTCGATCCGCTGCAACAGGGCATCGGTTAGTTCGAGGGAGCTTAATTCGCCGGCATCGATCGCACGCCGGGCAGCGGCGACCGTCAGGGTATGGATGTCGCTCATCGGAAATCTCCGCGCAGACGGTTACCCGCAGGCTGCGGGCAAACTGCCCCATTGTACCAGAGGATACAGGATACAGGATACAGATGCCTCACACAATAGTGCGTCTACTTATGCTTTTTGGCATTGTCGTGCTCGCCGGCCTGACCAGCGCCGGGGCTGCGCCGCCACAGCAAAGCGATCCGCCACCGCCAATTCCGCCGCCGTTTCGCCTGGCTGAGGATCTGCCGATCCTCGATCAGGCTGCGTTGATCTGCACCCAACGCTTCGCCGACCCTGCGGTTGATCTCATCCAGAGCAACAGCCCCTGGCGCGAACTGATCGCCCGCCGCACAATCAGCGACGATATGGTACGCTCAACGCCGCGTGCCGTCGCCATGAGCGAGGATGCCGACGGCACGCCAAGCAGCGGCGATGACCAGGACGGCTTCGGCCAGACGATCGCGATTGATTCCGCTGCCGAGTTGCTCTACGGCAGTCTGTATTATCAGGTTGCCGCAGAGAGCGCACGCGCCGATGAAACGCTGCGCGTGGCGATCTATCGCGGCAATAGTACCAGCGACGCCAATCGCGTCGGGTTGTTCAGCGTGAATACCGCCGCTGCCGCAAGCGGTTGGCAGCGATTTGATTGGGAACTCGCCGATCAAACCGCCGTCGCAGCTCTGCGTAGCTCCGGCAGCGCCACGATCATGATCGAGCTGCGCAGCCAATCCGCTGATCAGAGCAATCAGGCGGTCTGGGTCGATGATCTGGCAGCCAATGTTTGTGTAAGCGCCCTCAGTATCACCGGGCGGATCACGCATCTTGCCGCACCTGATGCCGATCTGACCAGCGCCCGGCTGATCCTTACCCGCGAGGACGACAGCGGGATGACGCCGGTTGCGGAAACGTTTCCATCAGCCGACGGCGGCTATCGCTTCGGCGGCTTGCGCGCCCTGCCCGCCGGCAGCAGATACCGGGTCTGGTTCGTCAATAACGCCACAGAGCCTGTGCTGCCCGACGACCGGATCGGCTTCTGGGCCGGGCCGACGCTCGCAGCGACGGCAACAAGCGGCGAGCAACAGTTGGAAGATTTCGATATCGGCGATATTCAACTCAATCTCCCGCGATCCTATTTGCGCACGGTTGCGCCGGTTAGCCTGACATGGTCGGCACGCCAGGCACCAACCGACCGCTACCAGGTCTGTCTCTACGATCCATACCGCCTGACGAACGACGGCGCACCGGCTCAATTTTGTAGCCCGCAGATCGATCCGAGCCGCGCGGCATTACGCTTCGAACTGACGCCGCAACTACTGGCTGCCGCCGCCGAGCTTGGCTTTAGCTACGGCCGCACATATCACTGGTATGTGGCGGCGCTGCAACTGAATGCCTCGGGTGCGGTGAGTGAGTATGGCTACAGCTTTGCCGAACGCGCCCTGACAATTGTGCCGACGCCGGCGATGCCTGCGCCGAGTGCAGTTGATCTGCCGGCTGAGCCGAATCTACCGCCCGCCGCCACAACTCCCGCTGAATGGACATTTCTGATCTATGCCGCCGCCGATAACGCATTGGGCGACAGCAACCGCACTCCCGGCAAGAGCAGGCCGGAGTTGCAGATCAGCGCACTTGGCCAACTCGCTGCGCAGCACCCGCAAGTACGGATCGTCAGCTTTCTCGATCGCTATGGCGATACCGGCGGCCAGATCTGTTACCTGAGTTCCCCTAACGGCCCCGACTGCCGTGAGCAACCGGAGCCGAACAGCGCCGATCCGGCGACCCTACGCGATTTGTCGCGACGGCACTGACACGCTACCCAGCTCAGCACAGCCTGTTACTCCTGATCGGGCCGGGCCACCCGATCGGCGGCTTTGGCCCCGACGAGAGCACCAGCGGCTGGCAAACGATGCCGCTCAGCGCACTTGGGGCCGCACTCGAACCTGCGACGCCCGCCACACAGCGCCTGGATCTGATCGTCGCACAAGCGCCGCTACTGGGCAATCTCGATGTCGCCGCAGCACTCGCCGAGGCCGCCGATTATCTGGTTGCAGCGCCGGATCAGATCTGGCAGTTGAATCTGGCCGAACGAATTTTGCCGTTGCTCAGCGGCGTAAACCGCGCGAACCCGCAGGCCGTGGCGCGCACTATTCTGAACAGCTATGACAGCGCCGTCGGCGCACTCGGCGGCAATCGTGCCCGCAGCCTCGCCGTGTATGATCTGTCACAGGCGTTGAATGCGCGCGGCGCGCTCGAAACGCTTGGCCGCGCACTGGAAGAAGATCTGCAACAAAATGCGGCCGGAACCCAGGCACTGCTTGATCAACTGCCGACAACCGTGCAAGTCTACGACTCTTCGGCGAACGGCATGTTGAACATGCTGAGCACTCCGTCCGGCGTACAAAATGCACGCGAGGATGCGCTGTTCGACGCAGACGAAGCCGCACAACAGATCGCCGAATCAGCGCTTGTTTCGGAAACCAGCCGCAACGCCGCCACAGAGTTACGCGCCGCCCTTAGCGGAAGCACGCCGCTCATAATCGCGCAGATCCAGCGCAGCGGCATAGGTGTGCATGGTCAACAGATCGATCTCAGCGGCGAAAGCGCGATCTCGCTGTTCCTGCCCGCGCCAAGCCGGCTGGGACAACAAGACACCTTGAGCTACCTGGCCTTATACGCCGGCAGCGGTTGGGAAGGCGAATGGAACGACTTTCTGCGCACCTATCTTGCACCGCATCCTGCCGGCGGCGTAGGCGGGATCACGGTCGGGCCGGCCGGCAATCCCTATTTCTTACCACCGAGCGGTGGAATTATCGGGCTGGATCTGTGGTTGCCGCTGGTTGGAAAGGTAGCTGCAGCGGAGGAATAGGCAGACAAATGGGGGTGGTTGCGCAAACAAAACTCGTGCGACCACCTCATCTCATTCTGCGGAAGCATCATCACTATCGGGCGCATCGGGGCCACGGCCAACAAAGCGCTTGATCCGGCGCTCAAGCTCGGCTCGCGCCAACAGCACCCGGCGGTCGCATGTCTGGCAGCGCAGCCCGATCTCAGCACCAAGACGCACAATTCGCCACGTATCCCCACCACATGGATGGGACTTGCGCAGTTGCACAATATCATCAATGTAAAGCGGAATCGGAGCAGGCATATGGTAACAATGCAAAGTACGAAATGGGTTACGATACTTTAGCTTGTTGCCAGAGCGTTCGCAGTTCGGCAAGGCTCAGTTCGTTGAGCGAGCGCCCGGCAGCGGCTTCCACGAAAGCGAAACGGCGGCGGAATTTCAGGTTCGCCTCGCGCAATGCCGTCTCCGCATCCAGATCCAGCCATTCGGCCAACCGGCAGAGCACAAACAACAGATCGCCCAACTCTTCAGCGGCGGATGGAGTGCCGACCGCATCGCGTAGCTCGGCCAACTCTTCAGCGATCTTCGCCCAGACGCCATCTACATGGGGCCAATTAAAGCCGACGCGGGCGGCTTTTTTGCCAAGTTTCTGAGCTGCGGCAAGTGCCGGCAAAGCCTCCGGCACGCCATCGAGTGCGCCGGAACGCGCCCGGCCCTTCGCCGCCAACTCGGCCGCCTTGATCTGTTCCCAGTTATGCAGAACCTCGCCCTCGCCGCTCACGGCCAGATCGGCGAACACATGCGGGTGGCGCCGGATGAGCTTGGCCGATACACCAGCCAACACATCTTCCAGGCGGAAATACCCGGCCTGGCGGGCCATCTCGGCGTGGCTGATCACACTCAGCAACAGGTCGCCCAACTCCTCCGACAATCCGTGCCGATCGTCGGCATCAAGGGCCTCCAACACCTCATAGGCTTCTTCCAACAGCGCCGTCCGCAGCGATTGATGGGTCTGCCGGCGATCCCAGGGGCAGCCGGCCGGCCCATACAGGCGCGCCACCACCCAGGCCAACCCGTCGAGGGTGCGCAGATTGGCGGCAGGCGCCAGCGGCGGCAGAGCGATCACCAGCGCAGCGGGAGCCGGAATGAGGGCGGTGAATGCAGCAAGATCCGACACGAACGTCGCGAGTGTGCTTGCGGTTTGCGCGATCTGCGTGCCGTCGCCGGCAAGTGCGAGCAATGTCAGGGGCATGTCGGCGGGGTAGCGCACGCCGATCACATGCGCCAGTTGCAGGCCGTCGATCTGCTGCGGCGCGCCCCAGATCAAGACAAAGCCGTCGGGATGCAGCGGGTAAGGCAGGGCCGGTGGAGTGTAGGGGCCGAGATTCTGCACCTCGCTATACGGCCGATCCGCAGTGGCGAGCGGCCCTTCAGGTGCGCCGTCGAGCCGTTGCAGGCGTTTGAGTGCCGTCGTCGCCGCCAGCACCTGCACACTCGCGTCAGGATCGATCTCCAGCGCAGCGGCAACGACATCGAGAATCAAGGCGCGGGTGATTGTCATGGTTTTACACTATATTGCATAAAGAACGTCGCAGCAGTGCTGCGACGTTCTTTGCCCCTACTCAGGGATTGGCAATGGAACGGTATTCGGGTCGAACCCCGGTGAAACCTGTAATTCACCGCTGGCCTGCGCCTCGGCCAGAAGCTGCTCGTACCAGAGCACAAACGACTCCTCGAAGAAGACCTGGGCATTCTGCGAGCGCTGCAACTGCTCGAAGGTATCGAAGGCCCGGTTCTCGGCGCGGTCGAGCACTTCGATCACATGGACACCGAACTGCGTTGTTACCTTGGTCGGCGTATTCAGTTCAATGCTGAACGCGGCATTCTCGAACTCAGGCACAAAATCGCCGCGAGCCGTCCATCC
Organism: Oscillochloris sp.; assembly: GCA_012032775.1. Classification (GTDB taxonomy): domain Bacteria; phylum Chloroflexota; class Chloroflexia; order Chloroflexales; family Chloroflexaceae; genus JAAUQO01. The sequence goes on from JAAUQO010000109.1 coordinate 13,904, forward strand.
CAGATCGCCGCCATTCTCAATCGAGCCGGCATCCTGCGAATATGCTTCAGCCAACTCGGCAAACGAGCGCCCGGCGGCCAACTCGGCCAACACCTGATCGGCAGTGGCTTCGTCGCGCACCAGAATATGGCGTGCATTGAACATATCGGCACGCGTATTGCGCGCGATCACCTCAAACGCAAGCTGATTGCGCGCGATCGCAATCCGATCCTCGGTCTGGCTGATAAACGGCGCCTCGGCATCGAGCGGCACCTGGGCCAGGGCGCTCTGATCGATCGCAGTTGCATCAACCCCGATCCCGTGGCGGCGGGCGTACTGCAAGAGCAGGGCATCCTGCACCATCCGATCGAAAACCGTACCTCGGATATTGCTCTCATTGGCCAGTTGCTCAATCTGCTCGGGCGTCTGGCCCTGCGCCAACAGGTCGGCGACCGCCGGGCCGATATCGCGTTCCAGCCGCTCCTGAACAGCGGCGACGGTGACAATCTCGGTTCCGACGCGAAACGCCGTCGGCCCACTGGGATTAAGGCTCAGATCGGGAACATTGGTGGTGCTGGCGCAACCGGCCAACAGCACCATACTCAGCAGCAAGCCGGCGAACAAGCGCAATTGTGTCTTCATAGCTGTGTATCACATAAAATGGTTACGACAGGTTGGCTAGAGCAAGCCTGGCAGCAGCGACTGCACAACCCGAATAGGATCGCGCTCTTTCGCATGTTGCAGTGAATCTACCGTTCCGCCGGTGCATTCTCGCCGAGTGAAAGGATGGCCATGAACGCTTCCTGCGGGATCTCGACGTTGCCGACCATTTTCATGCGCTTCTTACCCTCTTTCTGCTTCTCCAGCAGCTTGCGCTTACGGGTGATATCGCCGCCGTAGCACTTCGAGAGCACGTCTTTACGCATGGCCCGCACCGTCTCGCGGGCGATCACCTTGCTGCCGATCGCCGCCTGGATCGGCACCTCGAACATCTGGCGCGGAATAAGGCTGCGCAGCCGCTCAACCAGATCGCGCCCGCGCTGATAGGCGAACTCGCGGTGGACGATCAGCGACAACGCATCGACCGGCGCCTGATTTACCAGCACATCGAGCTTGACCAGATCGGCTTCGAGGTAGCCGGCCAGGCTATAATCGAGCGAGGCATAGCCCTGGGTACGGCTTTTTAGTTGATCGTAAAAGTCAACCACAATCTCGGCCAACGGCATCTTGTACTTGAGCATCACCCTGGTCGGATCGAGATACTCCATCGTGTCGAAGATACCACGCCGGGTGGTGACCAATTCCATAATCACGCCGATATAGCGCGCCGGCGCGATCACACTGATCGTCACCACCGGCTCCTCGATGCTTTCCAGACGCGAAACATCGGGCATCTCGGAGGGATTGGAGACAGTGATAATCTCGCCGTCGCTCAGCAGCACCTGATACTCCACACTCGGCGCAGTAATCAGCAGATCGAGGTTATACTCGCGCTCCAGCCGCTCACGCACGATCTCCATATGCAGCAGGCCAAGAAAACCGCAGCGGAAACCGAAGCCGAGTGCAGCCGAACTTTCGGGCAAGAATGAGAGCGCGGCATCGTTGAGTTTGAGCCGCTCCAACGCCTCGCGCAACTCCGGGTACATATTGCTGTCGGTCGGGTAAAGCCCGGCGAAGACCATGGGCTTGGCGGGGCGATAGCCGGGCAGCGCCGATTCGGCAGGCCGGCTGTCGAGCGTAACGGTATCGCCGACCTGACACTCCTCGACACTCTTTAATCCCGTGGCGATATAGCCCACCTCGCCGGCCCGCAACTCCGGCAACGTCGTCATCGCGGGGCGCATCACCCCAAGTTCAAGCGTCTCAGCAGTGGCGTCGGTGCCCATAAAGCGCACCCGATCGCGGCTGGTAAACGTGCCGTCGATCACGCGCACATAGGCGATCACGCCCTTGTACGGATCGTAGTGCGAGTCGAAGATCAGGGCGCGGGGCGGCGCAGAAGCGTTACCGTGGGGCGGCGGGATGCGACTCACGATCGCCTCAAGAATCTCCGGCACGCCGACGCCCTCTTTGGCCGAGGCCATAATCGCCTCGGTAGCCGGGATGCCGACCACCGTCTCGACCTCCTGCGCTACCTCTTCAGGATGGGCGCCGGGCAGATCGATCTTGTTGATCACCGGGATAATCGTCAGGTCGTTCTCAATCGCCAGATAAGTATTGGCGAGCGTCTGAGCCTCGACGCCCTGAGCTGCATCAACTACCAGCAACGCACCTTCGCAGGCGGCCAGCGAGCGATTCACCTCGTAGTTAAAATCGACGTGGCCGGGCGTATCGATCAGATTCAACTGATAGGTTACCCCATCCTGGGCGGTATACTCCATCCGCACTGGTTTCAGCTTGATTGTAATGCCCTTTTCGCGCTCAAGATCGAGCGAATCAAGCAACTGCTCGCGCTGCTCGCGCGCGCTGATGGTGCGGGTCAATTCAAGAATTCGATCACTGAGTGTCGTTTTCCCGTGATCAACATGGGCAATAATGCTGAAATTTCGAATGCGGCTTTGATCGGTCATGGAATATACTTTCCAGCCAGACGGCCGGCTCCGTTGCGATTCATCGTTACGGCTAGTATACCAGTCTCGCACGGGCCACGCAAAGATAATGATTTTGTGGTGGTGGTGCGGCAGCTTCGCTGCCGCACCACCACCACAACCCATATCATCCATTTGTGGTATTGAATTGCCATGTTCGGTTACAGCAACCGGCTACAATTATCCCGACTAACACGCTCCGGCCCTGTCTTCTGTCTCCTGTATCCTGTACCCTCATCCAAGGAGTGATCGATGTCCTTACGTCTGCTTCGGTTATTGCCGCTGCTGATTCTCCTCGCCATTATCCTGCCCGCCGGTTCTACCACCCCGGCCGCCGCCGTCTCCGATCGACCGATCATGGCCTTCTACTATCCCTGGTATGAGATGTCGGATTGGACGTATAATCGCATGAGCGATCTGCCGGCGCCTTTGTATAGCGGCGGCGACGATGCGACAATCCGCCGCCATATCCAGCAGGCCGATGATGCCGGTATCGACGCGCTTATCTGCACCTGGTACGGCCCCGACGAGGAGCGTTTGAACGCCCGTTGCCGGCGCCTGATCGAGTTGGCCCGCGCAGACGGTCGCGATCTCCAGGTGGCCATCATCCCCGATCAGTCGGCATGGGGGCCGCTCAAAAGCGTCGATGGGCTAACCCGCGCCCTGGATGTGTTGAAGACCGACTTCTTCACCCAGCCGAACTATCTGACCTTCCGCGGCAAGCCGGTGGTCTTCTGGTTCAATCCGCCCTCGCTCGGCGGTCTCGGCACCTGGCAGGATCTACGCAACCGGGCCGATCCGAACCGCGAGCAGTACTGGTTCGGCGGCACCGATAATTTTAGCTTCCTCGATGTCTACGACGCGCTCTACTACTTCGACATCACCTGGGAAACTTCGCCCGGCGCGGCGATGCGCTCGTATGCCCGCCGCCTGAGCGATTACAATACCCGCAACAATCAGCAACGGCCCTTTGTCGCCACGGTTATCCCCGGCTACGATGATCTGAAGGTGCGCAATGGTCATGCCCGCGATCGTGAAAACGGCGCCTATTATCGCGGCACCTGGCAGGATGCGATCGACCGCAACGCCGAGGCCGTTGTGCTCACCAGTTTTAACGAGTTCTTCGAGGGCAGTCATATCGAGCCGAGCGAACGCTTCGGCGATCTGTATCTGCGGCTGACGAAGGAATTGAGCGACCGCTTCCGCAGTGAGGTTGGGCGCCAGGCGACTCCGCCGCCGACCCAGAACGATTGCCAGACTTTTACCGAGACCGGCTATACGGTTTGCGGGCGCATTCTGAGCTACTGGCGTGAGAACGGCGGTTTGCCGGTGTTCGGCTACCCGATCGGCCCGCAACAGGCGGTGACGATCGAGGGGAATGTCTTTCAGGCCCAGGAGTTCGAGCGCAACCGGCTGGAGCTGCATCCGGAAAATGCCCGACCCTATGATGTGTTGCTCGGCCGGCTCGGCGCCGAGATTCTGGAACTTCAGGGCCGCGATTGGCAGCAGTTCCCGAAGCGTAACAGCGCCCCCGACGGCTGCCTGTACTTCGGCGAAACCGGCCACAGCCTGTGCGAGCCGTTCCTGAGCTACTTCCGCAGCAAGGGCCTGGAATTCGATGGCCGGCCGGGCTATAGCCTCGCCGAGAGTGTCGCGCTGTTCGGGCTTCCGCTGAGTGAACCACAGCCGGAGGTGATCCAGGGCAACACCTATACCGCCCAGTGGTTCGAGCGGGCGCGCTTCGAGTATCACCCCGAGAACGCCGGCACGCAGTACGAGGTGTTGTTGGGATTACTTGGTGTGGAACGCCGCTAGGGTTTTTCGGCTTGTGCCGGTAGCTCTGCCGCCGCACAAGCCGGGAATCATTCCGCAACTTGCGCCGGCGGCTACTTCCGCAGTATCAGTCGCGCCCGCGCCGAGTGGGCGCCGGCCTGATTGTCGATGCCGAACTCGCCGCTTTCAGCGTGTCGCCGGCGCCTGCCAACGTACCGGGAGCCGGATGAGACCACGCACGATTGTGCCTTCGTTGTACTGCAACTGGTTGGCCGGCACGGCCAGTTGCAACCCCGGCAGACGCGCCAGCAGCGTATTGAATGCAATCGCGGCCTCCAGGCGGGCCAGTGGAGCGCCGAGGCAATAATGGACACCATAGCCGAAGCCGACATGCTTTCTGGCGTCGCGGGTGATATCGAGCGCCGCCGCATCGGCAAAGGCCGCCGGATCACGATTTGCCGCAGCCAGCACCACCACAACCGGTGTACCGCACCGAATCATAATCCCCTCGATCTGCACATCCTCGGCTGCATAGCGCATTGTGGCCATCTCGACCGGCCCGGCATAGCGCAGAAATTCTTCGATTGCCGCATCGATCAGTGCCGGTTCGCGCTGCAATAATGCCGCCTGATCGGGGTGCTGCAAGAGCGCCGCCATCCCGTTTCCAATCAGGTTGACCGTGGTTTCGTGCCCGGCCACAATCAGCAAGGCGATCATACTGAACAGTTCTTGTTCGCTCAATCGATCGCCTTGCTCCTCGGCATGCACCAGGCTGGAGATCAGATCATTGCGTGGATTGGCCCGGCGCTCGGCGATCATGCGACTGATGTATTGCACAAACTCAGTCAACGATTGCCCATAGGCGTACGCTTGATCGGCAATCCCGATAAACGCATGCGACCAGCGCCGAAACGAGGCGCGATCCTCAACCGGCACCCCGAGCAGTTCGCAGATCACAATAATCGGCAATGGAAAGGCAAATGCGTCGATCAGATCGATCTCAGCCTGCGTGGCGAAAGCGGCGATAAGTTGATCGGCAATGGCCTGGATACGCGGCGCAAGGGCTTGAATATGGCGGCTGGTGAATGCGCGACTCACCAGCGCTCGTAGACGAGTATGATCGGGGCGATCGGTGCCGAGCATGTTGTTGTACAGCAGGCTGAACATATCATTCGCCGGTTCGGCCGGCGAGCGTTGCGCAGGCGGCACCGTATTGCGAACATCCTTGACGAAGCGCTCGTGATCGCCCAGAATCTGCTTCGCCGCTTGATAGCCCACGACATAGGCCACACTTCCCTGCCCACGACGTTGCATCAGGATCGGGCCATCGGCCCGTAATTGATCGTATTGATGATTCATGCTGTCGTTATATCACAGGAGCTACGCGCTTGTGGTAGTGAAAATCGCGTGTTGCGTCGGGTTTAGGCAGCTTCGCGGGGCAATGCCGCAGGTTACACCGGCCGTTGCATCATTCCTGGCCTTGACAATAATAAAGCGGGTCGCCACAATCACATGTGACGGCCCGTTTCTGATTGCATTCAGCACGCTGGTCGCAAAGGAGCACAGCAATGAACTATTTTGGCTACGGATTGGCGGCGCTGATTCTGATCGGGCTGATCGTACTCGCCTGGCGACTTTGGGGAGCCTACACCCAACGCACGGCCGAGGAAGAGGAATACGAACGGAATGTCGCTTCACTCAACGACCAGCAGGCCAACCGCATGAGCGACGGCCAGATTCGCCGCCCGATCGACATTGATACCGGCTGGGATGTGATGGTGCAGCGCGGCAAACCCGAACGCCGCCGGCGCCGGCGGCGGCGCTGAAGCAGCAACCGCAAGCCGCTCTACCCGCCCCGCGCCGCACCCTGCCTCAC
>JAAUQO010000110.1 GCA_012032775.1 Oscillochloris sp.
TCAGGTTGAGGAACGCGAAATTGTCTTTCTGGCCGCCGAATGCGCCGTTCGGCACGTGGTTCGAGCGGGTATGTTTTGCTGCCCTGGGCGCGTTGGGATGTCAACTGGTATCTGCGTATCATCACCGAAGGCTACAACGCAGAGAATGGAACAGCACAATTTCATCCGCTACTGTTCTGGTTGTCGATGCCGATCAGCCGTCTGAGTGGTATGCCGCTTTTCGGCCTGATACTGATAAGCTCACTGGCTTCGTTGGCGCTGTTGCTTGTCTTCGAACGCTACGCCCGGCTGGATCTGCCGCAATCCGATGCCCGCACCGCAACGCTCTTGCTGGCCTGCGCTCCGCTTGGTTTCATCCTGTTTGTGCCTTACACCGAGGGGCTGTTTCTGCTTTGCTCGGTGCTCTGTCTGTTGTTGGCGCGGCACGGCAACTGGTGGTTCGCGGGTGTGGCCGGCGCCGCCGCAGTGTTGACCCGCCAGCAAGGTCTGTTTCTGGTCGTTCCGATCGCGCTCGAGATCTGGGAACGCATCCGGCAGGCCGGCGACCGCCCGACGCAGATTCGTCGGGCGCTACGTGGGTTACCCGCCCTGGCTTTAGTGCCGGTGGGCATGCTAATCTGGTTGCTCTACCGGGGTATCGTGCTCGATGATGTGCGCCCGGACACGACGAATCTGCAAACCTGGATCTACTCGTTGTTGATCTCGCCGAGCGCCAATAAAGTTGTGTCGCTTCAGGCCTTCATCCTGCCCTGGGAAGCATTGGCCCTGGCCTTCGAGCGCCTGGTTGCGGCGCCGTCGTATGTCGGCATCGATCTTATCTTCGGACTGGGCTTCGTGCCGCTGGTGGTTTTGGCGTGGCCGCGCATGCGCTGGAGCGAGCGGGCCTACACCATCATTATTGTGCTGGTGAGTTTTGCCTATTACACCGGCCCAACCCATCCTTACATGGGTTTGCCGCGCCACCTGCTGCTGGCATTTCCGGTGTTCATCGGCCTGGCACCGCTGGTACGCGGCACATGCGCCTCGCAGTAATCGCCCTTGGCCTCACCTCGGCATTCGTACTCCAGTTGTTGTACAATCTTCACGGTTGGGTACCATAGTGCAGCTGGTGGAATTCTGAATGCAGAATCTTTTCAACGCGTTCCAGTGCGGTAAATCCGTACCGTCGCTCAAACAGGTTGCTTGAAACCGCAATGTCGTTATCGAATGCTCCATCTACGGGCACAATCTCGCGGCGGCAGCGCTTCATTATCGCACTGTTGGTCGGCGTGCTGGCCGGCGTTGTTTGCGGCTTGCGGCTGCATCTCGGCGGTGTCGCAGCCGCCGATTTTACCTTTCCCTGGCGTGGTGCCCGCGCGCTACTTGCCGGCGAAAATCCGTACATGACGGTACAGCCGACCGGGCCGTATCCCTACAATGATGGTCTGTACTATCCGTTGCCCGGTTTGCTGGTAACAATTCCTTTTGCGCCGTTACCCGCAGTTCTGGCCGGAGCGTTGTTTTTGGGCCTCTCGTCGGGTTTGCTGGCTTACGGTTTACTCGCTCATGGCCGCCACGGCTTGCTGGTATTCGCCAGTGCGCCCTATCTGTATGCGTTGGTTACGTGTCAGTGGGCGCCATTGATCACGGCTGCTGCACTATTGCCGAATCTGGCACCGGCACTCCTTGTCAAGCCTAACCTGGGATTGGCGATTCTGGCCGGCTACGCCACCCGCCGGCATCTTATACTCTGCGCGTTGTTTGTCCTGCTGAGCTTTGCACTATGGCCAAATTGGCCACGGGACTGGCTGGCTGAGTTACCGAATCATTTCAACTATACGCCACTGCTTTCCTGGTGGGGGCCGCTGTTATTACTTGCTCTTTGGCGCTGGCGCGACAAGCAGGCCCGCCTGTTGCTGGCTATGGCACTGGTGCCGCAACGACTGATCTACGATCAAGTGGCACTCTGGCTTGTGCCGACTACGTTCCGCCAGGCCTTCTGGCTCACGGCGGCCAGTTGGGTTGGGGTTATGCTTGGTCTGCTGTTCAATAACGGTCAGTTGGTTTTACCGGCCGTCTACCTGCCTACGCTCGCGATTTTGTTGCTTGAATCGATCCGGCGACTGCGCAACGACGGAACCGCGTTCGCGTACAATACGCCAAGGCAAGATGGCGAATAATGCTGGAGTGAGACAATGAATAGCAGTTATGCGATCGCCGAGCAACCAACGAGCGATCGGCTTCCCGATGCGGGAATTGAGTTATCGATCGTGGTGCCGATTTATAACGAAGAAGAGAGTATCCCGGCCTTGTACGAACGCCTGACGACGGAGTTGGAACGCTACGGGCGCTCGTATGAGATCATCGCTGTGGATGACGGTTCACGCGATCGTAGTTTCGCCTTGCTGCGCGATCTGGCGGTCGCAGATGATCGGCTGCGCGTGGTGCGCTTCCGGCGCAATTTCGGGCAGACAGCCGCCTTCGCCGCCGGATTTGATCGCGCTCGCGGCGAATATATTGTGACGATCGACGCCGACTTGCAGAACGATCCGGCCGATATTCCGAATCTGATGGCAAAAGCGGCTGAAGGGTTCGATGTCGTGAGTGGGTGGCGGGCGCGTCGTCAGGATCCATTTATCAACCGACGCCTGCCGTCGATGCTCGCGAACCGGCTGATCTCCTGGTCAACCGGCGTGTATCTGCACGATTACGGCTGTTCGCTGAAGGTCTATCGCAGCGATGTGGTGAAGAACATCAACCTGTACGGCGAGTTGCATCGCTTTATTCCCGCGATCGCCTCGTGGCAGGGTACAGCGGTGGCCGAGATCCCGGTGCATCATGAACCGCGGCGCTTCGGGAAATCGAAGTATGGGATCGGCCGTACCACCAGGGTTTTGCTCGACCTGATCACAGTGCGTTTCCTGCTCTCGTTTGCCACCCGCCCGATGCAAGTCTTCGGCCTTATTGGCTTGCTCTCGATATTGCTCGGTATTGCGGTAAACCTATATCTGGTTGTTATAAAGCTGATCTATCAAGTCGATATCGGCGATCGTCCGTTGCTGTTGTTGGGTGTACTATTGCTGATGATCGGCGTTCAGTTTATCGGCTTCGGACTGATCGGCGAGTTGGTGACGCGGGTTTATTACGAGGCGCAGCATAAGCCGATCTATGTGGTGCGCGAGGAATTAAATAGCGATTAAGCAGCATCTACACTGACTGAGGAGCCATGCGGGAGATCAACCGGCCACAAACGCATCTGATCAGCCGAACCTACAGTGATACCGCGCCATACACCTACGCCCTCATCGCCGCAGTGATCACCATTGGCTGGGGTGCGATTATGATCTGGCTGAGCCTGCAGCGGGTGCTCGGCTATAATGCCGGGATGCTCGATCTGGGCGCAATGGCGCAGGCGGTGGCCTCGGTGTTGCGTGGCCAACCACTGGTAACCACCGGCCCGAACGGGAATTTCAGCCGACTCGCCGGCCATGTGGAGCTGTTCTATTTTCTGCTGGCGCCGCTCTGGGCGCTCTGGCCCGACCCGCGCACGCTGGTTGTCACTCAGGCTCTGCTGTACATGTCCGGCGCATTTCCGGCCTACCGGCTCGGCGCCCGCGCCGCCCGCCATCCGCTCGGTGGGCTTTGCTTCAGCTTGATCTACCTGTTCTACCCGGTTGCCCTTACTGCGGTGCTGTTTGATTTCCACGGCGATACGCTGGCGATGCCGTTTATGTTGTTCGCGCTGGACGCCGTTGATCGGCGCGCCTGGCGGAGCTTTACGTTCTGGGCGATTCTGGCCGCAAGCTGTAAGTTCTATGTCGCCGGCCCACTCGGCTTGATCGGCCTGATTGCCTGGTGGCAGTATGGCGAACGGCGGATCGGCCTGACGATCTTTCTGAGCGCCCTTGCCTACGGCCTCTTTACCTTTCTCATTATTCGTCCGCTCTTCGATACGCGTTTCGACACCACCAGCGGTACCAGTCTGTACTATATCAACTACTACTTCGGACAGATTGCGACCGTCGCCGAGAGCTGGATTCCGCGCCTGGTTAGTGCAATGGTGGTTTTTGCACCCGCGATCTTGCTCGCCGGCGGCGGTTGGCGCTGGTTGCTGCCGGCATTGCCGCTGGCCTTCGCCGCGCTGATCAGCACCGGCCCTGGAGGCTCGTATCATTACGGCTACCATCATTATGCGCTGGTGGCGCCATTTGTGCTCATGGCATGCGCCGAAGGAGTACGCCGGGTACGGGCATTGGCCGAAGCCGGCCGCACCCGCCGCCATTGGCAGGCCGATCTGGCCATCTCTGCCGTACTCGTCATCCTGACAACGGTGTTGTTGGTCGATACGCCGCTGAATCCGCGTTTCTGGAGCGGCGCGCCCAATAACGGCTTCGACCATTCGGTATACGGTGTCACCACGCGTGACCGCCTGAAGGATCGTTTTCTGGCTGAGTACGTCCCGCCGCAAGCGCCAATCGCAACCTCACAATTTCTGGCCACCCAACTGGTGAATCGCGATACGCTCTATCTTACACGTTACGCAAATGATCTTGCTGAAGATCGCTTGTCGAAAGTACTGCCGCAGGTCGAGTATGTTGTTGCCGATGCCTTGTTCGACTTCCGCGTCGTCGGACAATCACGGATTATCGGCGGCGCCGCATATGATCAACCTGCCATTGCGGCATTGTTGCGCGATCCGGATTTTGGCCTGATTGCAGCGAACGATGGCGTATTGATCTTTGCCCGTAATCCCGGTACCGCCGTGATGTCACAGGCGATCAGCGCCCGTCCGCCGAGCACCGGCGAGCCGGTAATCAGCCGTATGGTCCGGTGGAATTACTTACTGCCGAAGTTACCCCCGTTACCGATCGTCGCTATCGCGTGGTGATGGAATGGCGTCTTGTCGGCGAGTCGCCCGTCGAACCCGGCATGGTCGCCGTCAGTCGCCTGATTGGCCCCGCCGAGACGCGGGTCGTACACTTGCCCAGTTTTGCCCTGGAACCGGTTACCGGCTGGCAACCCAATCAGATCTATCTCGAACAGTTCGAGATCATGCTTCCGGCAGATCTGCCCGCCGGTAGCTACAATTGGTCAGTGGGATGGTATGATCTTGCTCATCCCGAAGCACATGCAACAAATGGGCAAGCGCGAATCGATCGTGAAGTACTGATCACAAATGTGGCGCTCCCCTAAATGCTTCCACATTGATGTTGCGGTATCGGGAGGGCCAGGGAGGGCAAGCCCTCCCTGAAAAATGCACCTTATCACCGGCTGAATGATGCAAGCGCAGCTTGCAAGCATTTAGCCTACCCACATTACCCAATCGCCCGCACGGACTGTCCGCATAACCATTTTTGGTGAGGCGTATCTCACCAGGGCCAGATCTCGGCTGGATGATGAAACCATTGTTAGCCAGATCCCCCTCCGATCGCGTTTGTGGTCATAGCGGAATCATATAATGCCTGTAACGCTGTCGTGAAACGTCACACGATCATCCCCCCTCCCGGCACAGCGTCGCTTGTACGCAGGCCCGCCACAGGCTCCGAACGCACACGGTTTGTGATGGCGCAAACCGTCTATCCAAGGCGTGCTCATGCACATTCTGATGCTGAATTACGAATATCCACCGATCGGCGGCGGCGCGGCGCCGATCACGCGGGCGCTGTGTGAGCACCTTGCTGCGGCCGGTCATCATGTCGATGTGGTGACGATGGGTTACAGGAAATTGCCGTTCTGCGAGGATTTCTACGACGGCCGGTTACGGGTGTTTCGGGTGCCGGCTTTGCGCCGTTCACCGGTACGTGCCGTGACGATCGAGATGTCCAGCTATCTGGTTACAGCGCTGTTCTGGGCGCTCTGGCTAACATTCCAGCGCCGCTACGATCTGATCCACGCCCATTTTCTGATGCCGACCGGCGTGTTGGCGGCGATCCTCAAGCGCTTGCGCGGGCTGCCGTTAATCGTCACCATCCACGGCTCCGATGTGCCCGGCTACAACCCCGATCGCTTCAAGCGCGGCCATCGCGTGCTGGCGCCGGCCTGGCGCAAGATCGTCCGGAATGTTGACCGGATTATCTCACCCTCGGCCTATCTGGCTGGTTTGCTGCAACGGGCATATCCTACCCCCGTAGAGGTTGTGCCGAACGGCTATGACGCCGCTACAATGCCGGAAATCCCGCGCCGCAAGCAGATTCTGTTTGTTAGCCGGCTCTTTCCGCGCAAGGGTGCACAACATCTGATTGCCGCTCTGAAAGGACTTGATCTTCAGGGTTGGGAAGTGATCATCGCCGGTGACGGCCCGATTCTCGATGAATTAAAGCAACAGGCCGCCGCGTTGAACATCCCGATCCGGTTCCCCGGTTTTGTCAAAGGCCGCGAGTTGCACGAATTGTACGCCGGTAGCGAGATTTTTGTCTTCCCGTCGCTCCATGACAATTTCCCGACCGTATTGCTCGAAGCTCTGGCCGCCGGGTGCGCGATCATCACCAACAATGTCACCGGCATGCCTGAAGTTGTCGGCGAAGCGGGCATTCTGGTCAAGCCCCACGATATCGACGGCCTACAGGCGGCAATCAAGCGCCTGATGGATGATGAAACATTGCGTTTGGAATTGCGCCGGCGGGCCGTGATGCAGGTGCAACATTTTAGCTGGGATATTGTCCTGACGTACCACCTGAATCTTTACAATCAGGTTCTCTCGCAGGCCCGCGCGCTGCCTTCATATCGAGCAGAGAAACACGCCACCCGCGACAGCGATATCAATGTGAATGATGCCTGACGGTTGCATCTCCGTATGAATGCAGCTTATGGTGTAGTTGGGTACGTTGCAACTGCTTAGAAGGGAAACAGGCTATGAACAACGCATATCAGACGATGTCGGCTGAATGGTACGATAATCTCTGGGCCGCGGAATGGATGGATTACTCGACCTATGGGCCAACCCGGCGCCATGTGCGCAAGATTATGCATACCCTGATTGCGCCGCTGCACTTCGACTCGATCCTCGATATCGGTTGCGGTGAAGGCTCATTTCTGAAAGAAGTCGTTGCGTTGCGTCCAAACATTCAGGTCATCGGCACCGATGTTTCACCAAAAGCGATCGAATTGGCCCGCAAGCAAGTGCCCCAGGGGCGCTACGAATTCCTGGATGTGGAGCATCATGCACTTGATCTACAAGCCGATTTGACGATCTGTTGCGAAGTGTTGGAACATATCGAAGATGATCATACGGCGATCGCCAATCTGGCGAAGATGACGCGCCGCTATCTGGTAACGGTGGTGCCGCAAGGCCGCATGCGTGGCTTTGAACGAGGCGATGTCGGGCATGTGCGGAACTACACCCGTGAACTGCTCTCCGAACGGTTGGTTGCGGGCGGTTTTCAACCATTGGCCGTGGTCGAGTGGGGCTTCCCATTCTTCTCGCCGCTTTATCGAGATTTTCTCGACCGCATGCCAAACAACACGGTCAAGGGGCGCATGGATTGGCGCAAGCATCTGGTTGCCACCCTGCTCTACAAACTCTTTGAATTGAATTCGTGGGATAAAGGCGACAAACTTGTGATTCTGGCTGAGCGATCAGCCTGAGCCGGTGAGGATTGCCCTCGTGAAAACATTCCTTCGCATCATCCTCACACTTGTATTGCTGGCGATCTTATTTTCCCAGATCGAGATCGACAGTGTGGCCGCCGTGCTCGACCAGGCCAATCCAATCTGGCTGATTGCCGGTGCGCTGATCACATTGCTCACGGCACTCTGTGCCGCCTGGCGCTGGCAGGTGATTCTGGCCGGCAGCGGGTTGAAGTTGCCGTTTCTACATGTGTTGCGGTTGACGCTGACCGGTTCGTTCTTCAGCATGTTCCTGCCTTCGTCGGTCGGCGGCGATGTAACCAAGATGGTGCTGTTGGCCTCCGATGCTCAGCGACGCGAGCTCGCGGTGTCGAGTGTCTTGCTCGACCGGGTGATCGGGATGGCGGTGACGATTGTTCTGGGGATCGGGGCGGTAGCGCTCTTGCCGAGTATCTGGGGCAATCAAGCAGTCTTGCTCACCATGGGCATCGCCCTGCTGATCTTCTGTGTCGGCGCGGCGGCGCTGTTCAATGCGCGCCTGATCAGGTTGCTGGCATGGCTGACGCCGAAATTCATCTGGCGGCGCGGCGGCGATCTGATCGAACGTATCCATAACGCAGTTCTGCTGGTTGGCGCCCAACCGCGGGTGTTGCTGGCGGCGGCGGGAATCTCGTTGTTGCGCCAGGTGATCACATGTGTCGCAATGTTCTGCGCCGGGATCGCATTTCAAGTGCCGGCCGCTCTGGTGGTATACTTCGCCGTCATCCCGATTAGCCTGGCGATCACGGTGTTGCCGATCTCGATCAACGGCCTTGGCCTGCAAGATAATGCATTGATGATGTTGTTCGGTGCTGCAGGTGTTGGGGCCGCCTACGCGGTGAGTTTGTCGATCTATCTGCATGCGCTGCGCATCATGATTAGCTTGATCGGCGGCCTGGTGTTCGCCTTCACGCAGCGCCAAACAGCGCCGCAATCCACAAACGACGAGTCTGTTCAGGCCGTACTACCGCGATCTGACTCTGTTTCGACGGTGAGCAAGTAAGCCCGCACACCACGGCCCCAGTACAACCGCTCCAGCATGGATTGTCCGGCTCCGGCGTTAGAGCCGCAGGCCAATGAACGCTTCACCATCGAACTACTGCCGGATCTGTCGCGTGATCGTTATACCCGACTTGTTAAATGGTATGGAGTCGGGCATGGGCGGGCGTATGCCTGCGACACACATGGTTGGCTTGCCGACACCGAAGCGTTTCCAGTCGCTCAGATCGAGGTAGCTGCATGAAAACCTGGTTGAAACACGGAATTCGGCTTACTGTAACGGGCATCTTGCTCACCTGGCTGGCCTTTCAGATCGATCTGCGCACTGTCGGCGATGTGTTACAACAGGCTGATCCGCTGTGGATTATCGCCGGTGTGCTGATCAATGTGTTAGGTATTGTTTGTGCTGCCTGGCGCTGGCATGTGGTTTTGCGCGCTATGGGCACGGTGTTGAGCCTGGTACGGGTGGTGCGTCTGGTGATCATCGGCGCGTTCTTCAATATGTTTCTGCCTTCATCGGTCGGTGGAGATGTGATGAAAATGGTGCTGGTTGCGCCGACTATGGAGCGGCGCGAACTGGCTGTGGCGTCGGTGCTGATGGATCGGGTGATCGGCCTGGCCGTAACGATTGGTGTTGGCCTGGGGGGCGGTGCTGTTGCTGCCGCAGGTGCGCGAGGAGCCGGCGGTTCTGGCGACGCTGACACTGGCGGTGGTGGTTTTCTGTGCCGGCATGATCACGCTGTTCAATCGCGGCTTGCTCGATCTGGTGGAGCGCTTCATGCCGCGCATCATCTGGGATCGGATCGGGCCAACCGTCAGGCACATCCAGGACTCGATGCTGTTGATCGGCCAGAACTCATCTATCCTCTTCCAGACTGCCGCGATCTCGGTGTTGCGCCAGATTGCGATCTGCCTGTCGGTGTTTTGTGCCGGGGTTGGATTTGGGCTTGACTTGCCGCTGATTGCTTATTTTGCCACAATCCCGATTGCGGTCGCGATCACGGCGCTGCCGGTTGCGATCAATGGCCTCGGCTTGCAGGATAATGCGCTGATCTTGCTCTTTGGCACGCTCGGTGTCACTGCGGCCCATGCGCTGAGTTTGTCGATTTTTCTCCATGCGATGCGAAACGGCACCGGCTTGCTTGGCGGTCTGCTTTTTGCGCTGATGCGGGGTCGCGATCGATACATGGTGCAACGGCCCGCTGCCGTCACGGTATTAGACGAGCCGAAGCCTGAGCCAACGGCGTTGACCGATTGACGGAGCCTTGTGGATGCAGGTTGATTGCCTGCAAGCACGCGAAATTCCAGGTAGTGCTATGCATTCGCTCGATCAAACGCGTGTGTCGCCGCTGAACCAGACTCGCCCATCCGCACGTGGTTTCGTCGTCGCAACTGCGACCACGGCAGTGGGCTGGATCGGGGTGATGATCTGGCTCTCTGTTGCGCGTGTCAATGGCTACAATGCGGCCATGTATGATCTTGGCAACATGGCGCAGGCGATCGCCTCGGTGCTGCGTGGGCAGCCAATGGTGATAACCTTGCCTGACGGCCCGCTGAGCCGGTTGGCGCTGCATGTGGAATGGTTCTATTACCTGCTGGTGCCGTTCTGGGCGCTCTGGCCCGATCCAAGGACGCTGGTTGTTTTTCAGGCTCTGCTTTATGGTTTTGGCGCACTACCCGCCTACCGGCTCGGCGCCCGCGCCGCCGGAACCGCTCTTGGCGGCCTGTGTTTCAGCGTGATCTATCTGCTTTATCCGGTCGGGATGACCGCAGTTCTGTTCGATTTCCACGGCGATACGCTGGCGATGCCGCTGTTGCTCTTCGCCCTCGATGCGCTCGACCGCCGGGACTGGCGCAGGTTTGCGCTCTGGGCGGCATTGGCGATGAGCTGTAAATTCTATGTGGCCGGGCCGGTAGGTCTTGCCGGTCTGGTGTTCTGGTGGAATCGCGGCGAACGGCGGGTTGGCCTGACAACCTTTCTTGCCGCACTCGGCTATGGATTACTGGCATTTTTCGTCATTCGGCCGCTTTTTACCACTGCGATCACTTCGACAACGCACACCGGCTTGAACTATCTCAGTTTTTATTTCGGCGCAATCGACGAACTTGCCGCCACGCTGCTGCTGCGAATCCTGAGTGCGACGATTGTATTCGGGCCGGCGCTGCTGCTGGCCTGGCGTGGGTGGCGCTGGTTGTTGCCGGCATTGCCGCTGGCCTTCGCCGCACTGATCAGCACCGGGCCCGGCGGCTCGTACGATTATCGCTATCATCATTATGCGCTGGTGGTGCCGTTTGTGGTAATGGCTTGCGCCGCCGGTGTACGTCTGATGCGCGAGCGTGCCGCAACCGGGCTTAGCCGCCGGAATTGGCGTGCCGATCTGATCTTTACGACACTGATGGTCGGATTGGCCGCGGCGCTCCTGGTCGATACGCCGCTCAATCCATTCTTCTGGTTGCGGGCACCGGGCATGGGGCTTGATCATGCAGTGTATGGTATCAGCCCGCGCGATGCGGTAAAAGATCGCTTTCTGGCCGAGCAGGTGCCGCCCGATGCCCCGATCGCCGTTTCTACATTTCTGGCTCCTCGGCTAATTGAGCGCGATACCGTCTTTCTCACCCGCTATGCCGATGATCCCGGTGGTGAGCGCCTACCAACCCTGTTGCCACAGGTGACATATGCCGTCACCGATGCACTATTTGATTGGCGTCTGGTTGAAGGGGGCGGTGTTGTCGCCGGGGTTGGGTATGAACAAGCCGAGATCGCGGTGTTGTTGCGTGATCCGCAGTTTGGGCTTGTCGCCGCCGACGATGGCCTGTTGCTCTTCGCACGCAACCCCGGCCCGGCAGCCATGCCGCAGTCTATCAGCGCAGAATCGGCCGCCGGCAGATCGTCACCGCTGGCGCAAATGGGGCCTGTGGCGCTGCTTGAAGCGCAGTTGGAGCCGGTTGAGGAGCGCAGATTTCGGGTTGTTATGCGCTGGCAATTACTCGCCGACGAGCCGCCTGCAGCGGGTATGTTCGCCGTAAGCCGCCTGGTTGGGCCGGTTGAAACCCGCGTCGCCCATCTGCCGAGTTTTGCCGTACAACCGGTACGTCGTTGGCAACCGGGCCGGATCTACGTCGAGCAATTCGAGATCCGCCTGCCCGATCATCTACCGGCCGGGCAGTACGAGTGGCGCGTGGGTTGGTACAACCCACTGCATCCGGAAGCGCATCAAACCGATGCACGCGCGCGGATTGGCGATGAATACCGCGTGGACACCATTAGGTTGCCGTGATAACTCCCAATCATCTTCGCACTTGCCGGCGTAGTCGCAGGCGCCGTGTATAATGCACGGCAGATCGGCGGTCTGGGCACCGCAGGATCAGACTCAACGGATTGGGAGGCTCGCGTGGAGGCAATCACAACTCAGGCGATCGACGCCGACACTGAACCAGGCGTAACAGGCGCCATGGCGCTTTCAGTGGTGATTCCAGTTTATAACGAAGATGAAAGTGTGCCGATGATCCATCGCCGGATCACGGAAGTGCTGGCGCATGGACCGGAGCCGTATCGCTCGGCATACGAGATTATTTTGTCGATGACGGCAGCAAGGATCAGAGTTATGCAGTGTCTGCCGAGATCCAGGCCGCCGATCCGCGGGTGCGGGTGATCCAGTTACGGCGCAATTTCGGCAAAACCGCCGCACTCAGCGCCGGGTTCCGCCATAGCCGCGGCGGATTGGTGATGACCATCGACGCTGATATGCAGGAAGACCCGGGCGATCTCTTTCGCCTGATCGAGCGGATCGACAACGGCTACGATATGGTATCGGCCTGGCGCGCTCGCCGCAACGATCCGCTCTCGAAGACATTGCCGTCGCGCGTGTTCAATGCCGTTGTCTCACGGATGACCGGCTTGCAATTGCACGATTTCAACTGCGGCTTCAAGCTCTACCGGCGCGAAGTGGTCGAGGAGATCCGGCTCTATGGCGAACTCCATCGCTTTATTCCAGTGCTGGCTTCGCAGCGCGGTTTTCGGGTGACGGAGGTGCCGGTTGAACATAAACCGCGGCGTTACGGCAAAAGTAAGTTCGGCGCCCGACGCCTTGGCCGCGGGTATCTGGATTTCATTATGGTGCTCTTCCAGAGTAGCTATATGCGCCGGCCCCTGCGTCTGTTCGGGATGCTGGGAACCTTCCTGGTGTTCTGCGGCGGGCTGATCTGTTTCTACCTCAGTATTCTCTGGCTTCAGGGCCAGCGCCCGATCGGCGATCGCCCGTTGCTCACCCTTGGCGTGCTCTTGCTGATCACCGGGTTGCAATTCTTCTCGACCGGTCTTGTCGGCGAGATGATCCGGAACAGTAGTTATCACCCCGGCGATGAATATGCCATCCGGCGGATTCTGCAATCATCCGATCGGGAGGCGTAATGGCACATGGGCCGGCGCGGGCGCACCATGCGCGGGCAGGGGCTACGATGGTCTGTAATCCCGGCATGCGTCGCCCGTATACTTGATCATTCTGGATCCTCAGATTCTGCTCTAGGGAGAGCTGTATGGCGGCTGAGTTGATGACCGGCGAATATTCCAGTTCGAACATGAGCAAGCATACGAGCGGTAATCCGCTCCAGCGGATGCTGCTCGATCGATTTCATCACAGCGCAAGCAGGTTGCTGCGGCGAGTGACACCTGCGCCGCAACGCATCCTCGATGCGGGGTGTGGTGAAGGCTTCGCAATGCAGGTGGTCTTTGGGTTTACCAACGCCGCATTGGTTGGGCTTGACGGGAGTGCCGGCGCATTGCAGGTTGCATCGACGCTGAACCCTGCGCGCCGTTTTACCGCCGGCGATCTGCTTGATCTGCCGTTTCCCGACCGCAGCTTCGATTTAGTGGTCTGTATGGAGGTGTTGGAGCACCTGGACGATCCGGCCCGCGGGCTGGCCGAACTGTGCCGGGTGAGCGCCGACTGGCTGTTGCTTAGTGTCCCGAACGAACCGCTCTTTCGCGGCGCGAACTTCCTGCGTGGCAAGAATGTCGCCGCCTGGGGCAACGATCCCGGCCACGTCAACCATTGGTCATCGGGGCACTTTAAGCGCTTTATAAACAAGCAGTGCCGGGTGATCACACTACAAACAAGCTTTCCATGGACTCTGGCACTGTGTCGGATCGCCTGAGCGCCGGACCCCGCGCGCTCATCCGCTCGCCCTGGTTCCGCCTGACAGTTGTGGTGATTGTGCTGGCGGCCTGGGGTTGGTTCCTGTTTCGCCAACTTGATACACTCCGCTCCTATGGGTGGCAGATCAACCCGGCGGCCTTCGGCGGTGCGATCGCCCTTGGTGCGCTGTATTTCGCCGGCCTGGCCGTCTGCTGGACAATGCTGCTGCGGACGTTTGGCGATGCGGCCCGCGCCGTTTCCCTCCCTGCCGGAGCCGGGATCTGGCTCGGCACAATGCTCTCGCGCTATGTGCCCGGCAATGTCTGGCATATTCTCGGACGACTGGCATTTGCCGGACAACTTGGTGTCAGTCGCACCCATGTATTGGCCAGCGCCACGGTTGAGCAAGTTCTGACACTGCTCGGCGCACTTAGTGTGTTCGGCCTGAGCCTGCCGTTCTGGCGCGGCGGCGACGATACCCTCTGGCTCCTCTTGATGATCCCGATCGGTCTCGTGTTGTTACATCCACGCGTGCTTGGTACGGCATTATCCTGGGCCGCCGAGCGATTGCGCCGACCGGAATTAGCCTGGAACTACCGCTACGGCGAGTTGCTCGGCGTGTTGCTGGCCTATGCGCTGGCAAATACCGTCGCCGGCCTGGCCCTGATCGTTGTGATCGCCGGCCTCGGCGCGCCCAACATCCCGCTGGCGCCGCTGATCGGCGCGGCGAATCTGGCCTGGGTGTTGGGCTACCTCAGTTTCCTGACGCCAAGTGGGCTGGGTGTACGCGAGGCGGCATTAACGGCGTTGTTGGCGGCATTTGTGCCGCTGCCGGTGGCGATTGTGGCCGGCCTGGTGCATCGCCTGGCACTGACCATGGGTGAGTTGCTCGCCGCAGGTATCGCCCTATGGTTCACCCGGTTACAAAACCTTCATCCCCATAGCTAATCTGAGGCGAATTTCCACCTTTTACAAATCAATCTAAAGCAGTATTCTAAGACCGGCATCCGAACGCGTATGCATCCGCCCAATCCATCGGAACCCTAAGGAGGTCACTGTGCGCACAACACCGCTATCTCGTTTTCTTATGGCTGCACTGCTGATGATCTCGCTGGCTCTTACGGCACTCCCGTTGCCTCAGGCACGTGCCCAAGAACCAGCTGCACCTGCGGCAGAACCACCCCCGCCCCCGGCTGAACCAACCGGCTTGCCCGACGGTTACATTCCACCACCGGCATTGTCTGGTCTGAGTGTGGAAGATCTGAGCACGCTGCAATTCCCCAATCAGACCCAGGGATCGGTCCAACTGACGGTACTTGCTTCGCCGGCGCGGTTTACGGCGCCGCACGATCTGACGTACACTTTTATTTACACCAATACGCAAGGCACAACCGCCACCGGTATTCAGTTGCAGGCGACATTTACCAAGTGGGTGAAAGCGGCAACAACCAATGTTGACCCGAATAAGCTCTGGCAATACTGTGCCGACAATCTCTGTACGCCGACCACCCTGGCGGGGCCGAATGTATCGGTGCTCGGTGATCTGAAGAGCGGCAACACACTGATCGGGATCACCTATGGGATCGCCGATCTGGGGCCGAGTCAATCAGGACGATTTAGTGTCACAATGCGGGTACCGAATAAGGTGTATCCGGTTGATGGCGCCGAACCGCGGCGGCCTTCGGGCTCCGGCCGGCTCTTCCTGAACAATGACACATCCACGCCGATCAGTGAACAGAACGGCACGGCATTATCGGTTGCGCCGGTATTTGTGGTGACGAAGACCATTATCGGCGCGTCGAGCAAGATCTATCCGCTCAACGATGCCGATTTTAAGATCCGGGTGGAAAATGCTGATCGCGAAGATGCGGTGACGGCGACAAACATCACCCTGATCGATTATGTGCCGCTCGGCAGCGAGTTTGTCGGGATGTTGAGCGGCCCGCAGCCGAATCTGGTGACGATCGGCAATAAGGCCGCATTGGTCTGGAATCTGCCCGGTCCATTGGCGAAGGGCCAGGGGACGGAATTGTCGTTGCGCTTCCGCAAACTCGATGGCGTCGAGTGTAGTATTATCAACAACCGGCGCGGCGAGGTGACGGTCAGTAGCCCCGAGATGCCGTTGATTGCCGGTAGCACGACGGATCGCTATACCACAATCGCCAAGGCCGATGCAAGGTATACGGTGCAGGCGCCGCTGGTGGTGCATAGCATCTCCCCCAGCCCGAACGGTATTCCCTTCGGCGACGTGACCCAGGTGACGATCAAGGTACGGAATTACTGGACGCAGCCGATTACAGACGGCCGGCTGACCTACACGGTTCAACCGAATGCGCAATATCGGCCCGGTACGGCCAGCGACTCGCCGATCAGCGCTCCCGATGGCCTGGGTTCCGGTGGTGATATTGTCTGGCGCCTGGATATGCCGGCCGGTTCCATCACTGCGCCCAGCGAGAAGTCATTCACAATCGGGTTGCGCGGCATGTTCACCACCGTGGGGAATAATCAAGGCCTGGCCAGCTTATCACAGTTGAATGGCGTGCCCTCGGGATGTGTCGTCAACAAGATCGGTGGTGTTTCGCTGAAGCCGCGCCTGCTGATCACGAAGTATACCGATGTCGAAAAGGTCGATGGGCGCTACTACTCGCAGATCGGCGACACCTTCTACTACGTGATCTCGCTCACCAACACCGGCCCTGATCCGATCGAGGATGTTGCCGTGGTTGATCTCTTGCCCGACGAGGCCGATGCCGATTTCAGCTATGCCGAAGATGCAACCCTGGACGATGTACCGTTTGCGCCCGACAATTATCTTAACGGGTTCCGCGGCCGGATCGAGTGGCGCGGGATCACGGTTGAACCGGGTGCAACCCGTGAGTTGCGGTTCGGGCTGATTGTCGGCGGCACCGAGTTCCGTGATTACTGTAATGAACTCAACCGCGCCGAGATCATCGATATCACCGGCGAGGATGTGATAACCGCCGGCAAGGTTTGTACGCGGATCAACCCGAACTTCCGCCTGAGTAAAGAATTCGTCAATACGGCCGATTCCGATCTCAATCAGCAAGATATTCCGCCCGGCGGACGTGAAGTAAAATTCCGCTTGCGGATCACCAACAACGACAGCAGCACCTTTAAGCTGGGCCTGTACGACTTCCTGCCGTCGGTCTTCTCCTTTGTGCGGGTTGAATCGAGTACGGCCAACAATCCGCCAATCCTGAATGAGCGGGGCCACCTGGAATGGGATGTTCAGGATGTGCCGGTCGGTGGTTCGATCGAAGCCGTGATCGTAACCAACTTCAATCCACCCTGCGAGAAGCGCACGTATGTCAACGAAATAGGCTTTGTGTTCAGAAATAATCAGGGTGAGGAGGCGATCTATCGCTCCAGTCCCGCTACCGTGATCAAGGTAAACTACATCTGCGGCACCAACCGGATCACCTATGCGCAGAAGGTCGATCGAACGACGGCCAGCCTTGGTGATCGCGTGATCTACACGCTCAGTGTGACGAACAAGAATATCGTCGATGCGATTCAGAATGTGACGGTGGTTGACATTCTGCCGCTCGGCTTTAGCTTTGTCGGGATGGCGAACGGCGCCGGTTTGCCGCAACAGATCACGCGCCCCGATGGCCGGATCCAGTTAACCTGGACAATCGCCCGGATCGATGCCAATAAGACCGAAAATGTGCAATTCGTCGCCCGTACCGGCAGTACCGTCAGCAGTGATGAGCGCAATCGCTTCTACGCCAGCGCACCCGAACTGTTGGAAGCAACCTGTAGCGGGAAGTGCGAAAGCGCGAACGAAGACGGCCGTGATGTGCTGCTCACGTACACCAGCCTGGAGGTACGCCCGCTGATCACGTACACGCCGCAGATCCTGGCCGGTAATCAGACCGAGGAGTGTGGTGAGGCCGGTTCGCTGCGCAACTATCGGCTGACGCTGATCAACACGAATAATACGGCGTATACCTCGACCGAGGTTCAGGCAACTTTGCCGATCGGCCTGCATTATCTGCGGGCCATTGGTGAGACGCCGGCGCCGCAGGTTGTGTCGCAATCCAATGGCACAACGCAATTGATCTGGCGCGATCTGGTTATTCCGAAGAAGCCGAATGATCTGGTGGCCGCAGAATATCTCCTGGAGGTCGAGCTTGAGATCGGTCAGGTCTGGGGGGATCTGCCGACTAGTGTCGCAGTGACAAGCGCCGACGGGATCATCCCGCTGACCGATGGCGAAATCGATCCGCAGGTGAAGATCTGCCTGCCGTTGGGTCCGGCGATCGCCAAAGACAGCAGTCTGCGCCAGTTGCGGACAAGCGGCGCCACACCAAATCAGGAATTTCTCTACCAGATCGAGGTCGTCAACCCTGGCTCGAATGAACTGACGCTGACGATTGAGGATCAGTTGCCGCCGAATGTAACATTCCTCGCGATGGTTGCCGGCCCGAGCCCGACAATTGTCGGTTCGACGTTGACCTGGAGCGATTTGCAGGTGCCGGCGTCGGCCGGTGATGATGCGCCGGGCCTGGCGCGCATGCTCTTCCAGGTTCGCTTTGCCTCGGGTGAGCCGGGAGCGGTCTTCGAGAATGTTGCCAATGTCGTCACCAGTTCCGAACCTGTGGATCAGACACTGGCGCGAATTGGGGTTCAGATCTTGAAGCAGGAGTTCATCTACCTGCCGGTGGTACTGCGGTAAAATCGCGATCGGTTTCGCGGTTGTGCTGTTCGTTCGCGTGACGTACGAACGAACAGCACAATGTTATTGTAGGGAGGCACGTATGCGTTGCTGGCACTGCGAGCGACCGGCCCACGGGACGTGTGCGTTTTGCGGGCGGGCGGTGTGTCGCGATCACGCGCAGGAGATGCCGCATATTGCGGCGTTGTACGCAACGCAGAACGGGCAGCAAAAGGCGATCGTGACGGCCAGGGCGCTCTTTTGTGGGATCTGCGAGCCGCGTGAAGATCCGGTGGAGATGCCGGAGTTACGCTGAGGGCCGGGATGTAACAGAATACAGGATACGCAAAGGCAGCCGGGCACGACGCCCGGCTGTTGCGTTGGCGGCTTATGCTTCAGGCGGGGCGGTGTAGGTATGGATAGCGCGGGCGAGATTGTCGGGTAGGCCGACATCGATTGCGCTACCGGCGGGGAAATCGAGGCTTTCAACCTGCATCCCGGCGTCGATCGCGGCCTGGAAGACGTGGCTGAGCTGAAACTCACCCGGCGGCGCGAGCTTCGGATCGGCACGCCGGGCGGCGTCGGCGGCTACCCGGCGCGCCAGAAAGTCGCTGAAACGCGGCGACCAGATCGCGATCATCCAGGTGCGGCGCAGGTTTGTCTGGGCCGGCTTAATCTCGATCCGGCGCACGCGACCGGCGCCGTCAACATCAACCATGTCGGCGGTATGCGGCAGATCGGTCGGAAAAAGCCCCAGACAAAGATCGGCGCCGCTGCGCCGGGCGTGGGCCGCCAGCCGGGCGTAGGCGTCGGCAGGTTCGACAATCACATCGGGCAGCCCGAACGCAACCAGCGCTGCACCCAAAAATGGCCGGGCCTGATCAAGCGTGTATGGTGAGCCGTGGGGCTGATGCACGATCAGGTAAGCCAGACTCAGCCCCAGCCAACTGCCGTCGCCCAGGTAGGCCGGGATATCCCACTTGCCGGGGCGCAGCACCACAAAAGCCTTCTCCACGCCGGCCAGTTTCAGCCGTTCCACCAAATACAGGCAGACCGGCTTCGGGCGTGGGCCGGCAGGTGTGGCCATCAAACCGATCGGCAGCAACTCCTTGCTGCAGGGCAACGGCGCCAATCGCGCAGCCAGACCGCCCGCCGGAATCAAGCCGATCAATGGAAGTTCTTGCATATGGCTCCACGGGATGCAGGTGTTGTCCACCACAGCGATTAACGAAGTTCACGGAGTTCGGTTTCAATTGCGCTGATCTCTTCATCACCGATCGCCAGTTGCAACGCGGCCCGCAGATCCTCGCGGGCGCCCTCAATATCGCCGTCTTCGCGCCGCAGGCGCGCGCGCAGCAGATACGGCAAGAACCAACTGTTGTCAAGCTCGATCGCGGCATCGAGTGCGTCCTCGGCCTCGGCGGGCCGGCCAATTTGCGCGTATGCCTGGGCCAGATCGATGAAAACTTGGCGGCGTCCGGCATGGAATTGCCACCAGAGATCATCGAGCGCCTCGGCATCATCAGCGGCGCTTTGCAAATCTTCGATCGCGGCGGGGAGCCGCACCGCTTGCCAGGACTGCCGAACCGCGCCCGTAGATCGCGGCGAGATATTCCGGGTCGAGTAACAGGGCGCGTTCGAAATCGGCGAGTGCTTCGACCGGCGCATCCAATTGGAGCCGCACATGCCCGATCAAGGTCGGAATGGCGGGTCGGCCGGCTC
>JAAUQO010000356.1 GCA_012032775.1 Oscillochloris sp.
AGTACGCCATGTTGGATAGAGAACACTGGAGAACCGGACGCACAACTCTGTGGATCGTGACGGTGTTATTGGGCGCTCCTGCTCACCGCCTGTGGAGGGTCGCCCGCCGCGGTCGATACGCCTGCGGAGGCTCCCGCCGCTGCGCCCCGCTACCCACGGTGCTTACCTGGGCCATGAACGGCGATCCGGTTTCGCTGGAGCCGTACGGCATCAACACCACCGGCCAGTATAACTACGAGGCGCGTGAGCCGATCTACGATTCGTTGCTGTACTGGGATCAGGATCTGATCATTCAGCCCGGCCTTGCCGAGTCGTTCGAGACACCCGACGAAACCACGTATGTGTTCACGTTGCGGCCCGGCGTAACCTTCCACGACGGCAAGGAACTCACGGCCGAGGATGTGAAGTACTCGCTCGACGTGATCATGAATCCGCCCGACGGCACCAATCCCGGATCTGCGTTCTTTGCCAATATTGCAACAGTCGAAGCGGTCGATCCGCTCACGCTACGAATCACCACCTCGAAAGTCGATCCGACCATCCCCGGCCTCTTCGCCTGGTCGCGCTATACATCGGTCTTCCCAACCGGCATGCCCGATGCCCTCAACCCGGCGGTTGAGGCGAACGGCACCGGCCCGTTCAGGCTGGTCAGCTATACGCCGAACTCCGAGGTTGTCTACGAGCGGAACCTGAACCACTGGAACGCCGGCCAACCCGGCGTCGATCAGCTGATCTACCGGGTTATTCCCGATGAGGACGCCCGGATCGCGGCCCTGCGTTCCGGCGATATCGACGGCGCCGATGTTACGCCGCTCGGCGCACGCCGCCTGGAGAACGAGCCGGATATCACCGTTACCAAGGGCTTGTTCTCGCAGCCGAAGGTGTTGCAGTTCACCCTGAAGGGCGGCCAGCCCTGGGATATCAAAGAGGTACGCCAGGCGATCAATCTGGTGATCGACCGCCAGGAGTTGATCGATAAGACCCAGGACGGCGAGGCGGTCATGACCGGCCCGGTGGTGCCCGGCTACGGCGATTTCCCGCTCTCGGAAGAGGAATTGCGCGCGGCTTACGCGGTGGATGTGGAGCGGGCGAAACAACTCATGGCCGATGCCGGCTACGCCGACGGCTTCCAGGTGACGGCGATGACTTTTACCGGCTATGCCAACGATAATGCGGTGGTGGTGCAGGAGCAACTCCGGCAACTGAATATCGATATGCAGATCGAGATGATCGAGTTCGGCACCTTCGCCCAGCGCGTCGGCACCGGCGAGTTCGACTGGTGCTTCACCGCCCGCGGTATGCGGGCCGATGTCAGCGGCTATGTGAACGACTTCCGCCGGCTCGGGATCGCCGAAACGGCCTGGTTCCCGGCCTGGGAAAACGCCGAACTGAATGCGGCCTACGACGCAGCAATGGCAACCCTCGATCAGGCGGAGCGGCGTGAACTTATGGCCCAGGTACAGCGGATCGTGCTTGAAGAAGTGCCGAACATCTATCTGTACCAGGATTATCGCTTCTCGGCGGTGCGCAATCGGGTGCAGGACTACTACGTCGCCTTTACAACCTTTCGGCCTTCACTGCGCGAAGCAACCGTGAGCGCCTAACCATATTGTTTGTGGTGCTGTCTGCCGGCGAAGCCGGTAAACCAGCACCACAAGATGATTCCTATGAGCCGTTTTGTGTTGCAGCGCCTTGCGCTGGTTATTCCGACCTTGATCGGCACCTCGCTGATCGTCTTTATCTTGCTGCGCCTGCTGCCGGGCGATATTGTCGATATCCTGTTCGGCGGCGACCCGCAAGCCAGCCAACAAACACTTGACCAGATTCGTGAGAGCCTGGGACTCAACAAGCCCTTGATCGTCCAGTATATCGAGTGGGTCGGTGGGCTGCTGCGCGGTGATGCGGGCATCTCGATGCGTTCGGGTATCCCCGTGAGCGAGAGCGTTGTGCGCAGTATGCCGGTGACGATTCAGCTCGGCCTGATGGCGATTCTGCTGGCCTGTATCTTTGCCGTGCCGATGGGCGTGCTTTCGGCGGTGCGCCGCAACGGCGCCAGCGACTTAATCACCCGTGTGATCGGCCTGATCGGACTCTCGTTTCCGGCCTTCTGGCTGGCGACAATGTTTCTGTTGATCAGTTCGACCATCTTCCGCTGGGTGCCGCCGCTGAAATGGGTTGCGCCATGGGAGGATCTCGGCCAGAACATGCAGATCATGTTTGTGCCGGCGCTGCTGTTGGCCTTGCAGCCGATGGCGATCATCATGCGTATGACCCGCGCCTCGATGCTTGAGGTGTTGCGCCAGGATTATATTCGGACCGCATATGCCAAGGGCTTGCACGATCGACTGGTGCTGGTACGGCATGCCTTGCAGAATGCCTTTATTCCGGTGCTGACCGTGATCGGCGTACAGTTCGGCGCACTCATGGGCGGCTCGGTGATTATCGAGCAGATCTTCTCGCTGCCGGGGGTTGCCTTTTACCTGCTTTCAGGGATTTACAATCGCGATTACCCGGTGGTACAGAGCACGGTTCTGTTTCTCTCGCTGATCTTTATTCTGGTCAATCTGGCGGTAGATGTGCTCTACGGCTATATTGATCCGCGTATCCGCCATGCTTAGTTCTTCAACTGCCACAGAGGCGAAGACAGCAGCCGTTAAGCGCCGCAGCGGGCGCAGTTCGGCTTTTTTACGGGCCATGCGGCGTAATCCACTTGGGATCGCCGGGTTGGTCATCATCGCGGTTGTGGCGGCGATTGCGCTGCTGGCACCCGTGATCAGCCCGTATGGGCCGACCGATCAGGTTACGCGCCGTTTGCTGGAACCAAGCAGCGCGTATCTGCTCGGCACCGACGAGTTCGGCCGCGATATTCTCTCGCGGGTGATCTACGGCTCGCGCATCTCGCTCTATGTCGGCTTTGTCTCGGTCGGGCTTTCGCTGCTCGCCGGCGGCTCCGTCGGGATGATCGCCGGGTATTTCGGCGGCCAGACCGACAACCTGTTGATGCGATTTGTCGATGTGCTGTTCGCCATCCCCAGCCTGGTGCTGGCGATTGTGATCGCCGGTTTGCTCGGGCCAAGCCTGACGAATGCGATGATCGCGATCGGGATTGTGTATGCGCCGATCTATGCGCGTCTGGTACGCGGCGAGGTGTTGGCGGTGCGTAATCACCTGTATATCGAAGCAGCACGAACCACCGGTGTCGGCGATTTTGGGATGATCACGCGGCATATTTTGCCCAATATCACGGCGCCGCTGATCGTCCAGACCACCCTGCTGCTTTCGACGGCGATCCTCTCCGAGGCGGCCCTGAGTTTCCTCGGCCTTGGCACGCAACCGCCCGATCCCTCCTGGGGCACGATGCTCGGCAGCGGCCGCCGCTATATGGAATTGACGCCCTGGGTTGCGATCGCGCCCGGTATCGCGATTGTGATCACGGTGCTTGGTTTCAACCTGCTTGGCGACGGGCTGCGCGATGCACTCGATCCGCGTCTGCGCGGCAGCGAGTGAGATGACTGAGGACATATAGCGTCCTATCAGGGTGGTGCAGTCGGTTCTGCATACTGCTCCAGCAGTTCTCGGTTCTCGGTTCCGGGTTCTCGGTTCTCGGTTCTCGGTTCTCAGTTCCGGGTTCCCGGTTCTCGGTTCTGGGTTCTCGGTTC
>JAAUQO010000111.1 GCA_012032775.1 Oscillochloris sp.
GGTCTATGAGCCGGGCGACGGCTGGAGCTTGCACAACCTGCGCACGGAGTATGGTGAGGCACCGCTAGCAGATTTCTGGGCAGCCTATCCGCAGCTTCGGAGCACGTTCTACCACCTGGACACGCTCGACCTGGATAGTGCCCTCGCCGGGGCGCAGGTGGTCATTGTTCACGAGTGGAACGCCCACGAGCTGGTACGCCGGATTGGGGCGCATCGGGCGCGCACGGGTCACTATCGCCTGCTGTTCCACGACACGCACCACCGGGCCATCACCGAGCGCGACAGTATGGCCCTCTATGACCTGACGCACTATGATGGTGTGCTGGCGTTTGGGCGTGTGCTGCGCGACCTCTACCTGAGTGCGGGCTGGGTGGCGCGGGCCTGGGCCAGGCTACGCTCCAGCGTCAGTCGCTCTTGCTCAACTTCGGCATTGCGGCGGGTGATCTCCAGTTCGGCGTTGCGGGTGATCGTGTTCTGCTCTTGTTGAGCAGTCGCATTGCGGCGCGCAATATCGGTCTGATTCGTCTGCGCAATATCGTTGCGCTCTTGCTCGGCAACAGCATTGCGACGCGAGATCTCCGTTTGTGTGCCCTGGTCGATCTCGTTGCGCTGGCGCAGCGCATTCTGGATCACCTCGGCATTGGCGCGGGCAACCTGGGCGCCGAACACATCATCAATGCCGAAGCTGCCCTGCCGGGCGCTCTTCAAAGTTGTGATCGAGACCGACTCCAGCACCAGGCCGTTCTCGTTCAGATCTTGCCGCACCAATTCTTGTACCCGTTCGACGAACTTCTCGCGCTCCTGGTGCAGCGACATCAAGGTAAAGGTGGCGGCAACATCGCGCAACGCGCCTTCGAGCTTGCTCTCGACCAGGCGATGCACACTGCCGGTGTTGACTTCGCCGCCGCCGATTGTACGGGCGGCGCGCTCGATCATCTCGGCCACCGGATTGACCTTGATGTAGAAGATCGCGCGGATGTCGGCATACTGCGGATCAACCGTCAGCAAGGCGCTGGCTTCGGTGCGCTCGATGTCGATGTCCATTGTGCGCAAATCGACCCAGGTTACTTCGTGAAATGCGGGGATGACCCAATCGCCGCCGTTCACCACCACCTTCGGCTTATTGCCGCCGGTTTTGACGTAGGCCCGATCGGCGGGTGATTTGACATAAAATCGCGAGACAGCGGCGAAGAATGCCACCACAAACAGAACGACGACGACCACAACCAGACCGATGACGATTGCGATCTGCTCCACGGGCGACCTCCTGGGGCGTAGGAAACAGGATACAGTGAACAGGATGCGGTAAGATGATGTGCCGCCGGCGGAAACGGGCGGGCTTGAGACGCAAGATTCTGTGTCCTCGCCCGGCCCTTTCGTCACCGCCGCAGGGGGCGGACGACGAACCGGCGTTGGCTTGTATCGTAGGCCAGCAGGGCCACCTCACTCTGGGCGGGGATTGGATCACCCTGCTCGATCACGGCGAACACGGTATGTAAACTGCCGTGGATGTCGCGAACCGAGACCTGGCCGTAGGTGGCGCTGACGGTCGGGCTGACCACGATGCCGGCACGCCCAACCAACTGCTCAAAGGTCACGGCGGTGCTGCTCTGGGGCGCAAGCCGGCTCAAGCCGGCGCTGATGATTCGTGTGAGCGGAATCGCTAGGAGCAGCGCCACAAGCAACACACCGATAAAGAGCAGGCTGGGGTAGACGCCGAGGGTGGCATCAAGCAGGCTGTTGACGAGCAACCCGATGGCGCCGAGGCTGGCGAGCAGTGCGGCGAGCACCAGCAGAAACGGCAATTTGCCGAAGCCCAACGCAGCCAAAAGTTGTACGCCGCCGGCACTGGCGGAATGCCCGGTCGGGCCTGAATCTGAATCGGCATCGACATCGGCATCGGCATCGACATCGGCATCGGCATCCGAGTCGCCGAAACCGCCCACTAACTGGATGATCGCCAGAATCGAACTGAGGCCGAGAGCCGCCGTAAACGGGACATTGTACCAGTTCAGTAAGAAAGCAAATGGGTTCATTACGACACCCCGGTGCAGCGCTGAGATGTGAAATGTTACACATGAAACCGAATAATGGTAGCCCGAAGTATAGCATGGCCTACGGCTTGCAGCCGTGTTGCCGAAACGGATCCAAGCGTCTATGATGCGTACGCGCCATTTGGCATGTTTGCTGCGCTGTCGCAAGGATTCGATGTTTGATGTGCGCCATTTCTTGATACGAAATGGCGTGGCGAAGGTTTCAACCATTAGAGTGCGACGATGCGCCGGCAGGCTTCCACTGTTTGAAAATGTTGTTTAGGAGTAATATGATGGCTCGACGTTTGTTGCTTGGCTTATGTTGTCTATTCGTTTCCGCCTGTGGGGCGGCTGCACCACCGGCGCCGACTGCTGAGTTGCCGGGAACAGCGCCGGCCGCACCAAGCATGGCTGCAACTGAGTTGCCGGAACCCACGACACCTGTGGCGGCAAGTAGCCCGCAGCCCAGTGAATCCACCGCAGAGAATCTTCCGGCGACGCCCACCACAATGGCGACGCGCCTGTTGTTGCTGCAAGATCCGCCCCTAACCGGCGCCGATGTGCTGGCCATTCAGGAGCGCTTGCGTGATCTTGGATATGCTGAGGTGGGCGCAGCCGACGGGATCTTCGGCCCGCGTAGCGATGCGACGGTGCGCCGCTTTCAGGCCACGAACAACCTGGAAGTCGATGGTGTTGTCGGCCCGCAAACCCTGGCCGCCCTGAACAATTCCGAGGCCCGCCGCGGTGATGCGCCGGTCGCGGAATCAGCCCCGGCAATTATGGCTGATGCAGGTTTAAGCAACTGGCTGATCGGCGCCGGTAGCTCCGGTAGCTGGCTGGAACCTGCCCAGGTGAACGAGGCGCAGATCGCCGGAACGTACACTCTTTACACCCTTGACGGGCCGCTGGAAGGCCTGTACGTCGGGTTGCCGGGGCCGCCGCCCGATCCGCTCGGCGGCCCGTGCTTCGATCTCTTCACGATCGAGGTGCTGCCCGCCCCGGCAGCCGTGGCTGCGGAACGACCGATTGCGGTGAAGGCGCCCTGGAATCCATTGCCGCGCCGGCCCGAGTTGCTCGATCCGGCCAACCCGACCTATGTCGAGATTGTGGCCGAACGTCTGCGGGATCAGGGCATTGCGCAGCCGGATGTGCAGATCGAGCGGATTGTGCGGGTTGATCTGGAAGGCGATGGCACGGATGAGGTGCTGATCAGTGCGACTCGCCACGAGCCGGGATCCGAGACGATCGGGATCTTCGCTGCGGCCGGCGATTACTCGTTTGTATTGTTGCGCAGAGTGGTCGATGGTACAGTCGTGACAGTCCCGCTGATCGAGGAGTATTTTGTCGAATCCTCCGACACCATGATCACCACGACTAACCGCTTGCTGGCGCTGCTCGATCTGAATGGTGACGGGCGCATGGAGGCGGTTGTAGCCAGCGATTACTACGAAGGCGCCAGTACGCTGGTGTTTGAGCTTGACGAGACACGGGCAAGGCAGGTGTTGAGCGTCGCCTGCGGGGTCTAACTGATCCCCGGTTGCAGTTGCGCTAGCGGCGCGCCGAGTATTGCCTTCGACAAGCTCAGGTAACGTCCACAGAGATCGATGCGAAACGCAAACGGAAAGCCCACATGTTATGACGCAGCCTGAACGCGAACTGGAACGGCGCAATCGCGAACTGGCGATCTTGAATACGATCGCCGCCGCATTGAATCAGGAGGTCGATCTGAGCCGGGCGCTCAGCACAACCCTGGCCCATGTGGTTGCATTGTGCGGATTGCGCACCGGCTGGATCTGGCTTCTGGACGATCAGGGCGCGGCATTACCGGCGGCCACGTTGCAGTTGCCGCCAGCGCTGGCCGACGAGCCGGAGCGCATGTGCGGCAGTTGTTACTGTCTGGATAGCTTCTGCGCCGGTGAGATGGATGGGCCGGCGAATATCAGTGTGATCACCTGCACCCGGCTGAAAGGCTTGTCGGAAGGCACGGCCGGTTTGCGCCACCACGCCAGTGTGCCGCTGATCGCCCATGGCCGGCGGCTGGGGGTGCTGAATGTGGCCGCGCCCGATTGGGCCGAGGTGGCACAGGATGATCTGCGCATGCTGGCCACGATCGGCGATCTGCTGAGTAGTGCGGTGGAACGGGCCAGATTGTTTGCGCGCAGCGCCGAGATCGGGGCATTGGAGGAGCGCAACCGGCTGGCGCGTGAACTGCACGATACCCTGGCCCAGGATTTGACGGCGATCACACTGAAACTTGAGACGGCCGATGCGCTGTTGGAGGATGCCGGCGATGGGCAGGCGGCCCGGACGGTGTTGAAACAGGCCATGGACGTTACTCGTCGCAGCCTCGCCGATGTCCGGCGCTCGGTGTTGGATCTGCGGGCGGCGCCGCTCGATGGCCGGCCGTTGGACGTGGCCCTGTGTGAATTGGCCGGCGCTGCCGAAACCGTGACGGCGGCCGTGCAGATCAGCGGTGATGTGCGGCACATACCGGCGCGGGCGGTGCTTGGGTTGTACCGGATCGTGCAGGAAGCGTTGCAAAATGTATTACGCCATGCCGCCGCTACCCATGTGCGGATTCGGCTTGATGTGCAAGAACATCAGGTGCATCTGGAAATCGCCGATGATGGGCGCGGCTTTGATCCGGCGGCGACGCCGGGCGGCCGGTTCGGCTTGATCGGCATGCGTGAGCGGGCGCGCTTGCTTGGTGGCCGCCTGACGATCGATAGTGCGCCGGGCCGGGGCAGCACGGTGCAGGTGGAGGTGCCGCTGTGAGCAGCACATCGATCCGGATTGTGCTGGCCGACGATCACCCGGTAGTGCGCGAGGGGTTGGTGGCGATCCTCGGCACCCAACCGGATTTTGCGGTGATCGGCGAAGCATCCGACGGCGCCGCACTGGTTGAGTTGGCGCTGCGCCTCCAACCCGATGTCGCCCTGGTCGATCTGGAGATGCCGGAGTTGGACGGCGTTGCGGCGATCGAGCGCATGCGTGCGACCACGCCGACGCAGGTGCTGGTGCTGACGGCCTTCGACAGCGATGAGCGGATCATCGGGGCGTTGCGGGCCGGCGCACGCGGGTATTTGTTGAAAGGTGCGCCGCGGGCCGAGATCTTCGCCGCGATCCGAACCGTTGCCGCAGGCGGGTCGCTGATCCAGCCACTGGTAGCGGCGCGACTGGCCGATCACCTGGCCCGACCGGCGCCGCCGAGCCTGACCGCCCGTGAGATCGAGGTGTTGCAACTGGTGGCCCAGGGCTTGTCGAACAAGATGATCGCGCGGCAACTCGGCATTAGCGAGCGAACCGTCAAATTTCATATCGGCGGGATCTTGACCCGGCTCGCGGTCGGCAATCGTACCGAAGCGACGACGCGAGCGGCACAACTTGGCCTGATCGATCTGTAGATATTGCAGAACGCAATTGCGTACGGCAAACGGCGGCGGACGCAAGGGTTGAGCATGGGCGAACCTTGTGCCGCCGCCCTGGTATTACGCCGACCGTTTCACCACCACCATCGTCACATCATCGGATTGATTCTCGCCGCCGGCGAAAATATTCAGAGCCGACAAAACCGCATTGATGATCTCTTGCGGGCTGCGGTGGTGATTGGCGCGTAACACCTCGACGAGTCGCTCATCGCCGAAGAGTTCGCGGCGGGCGTTCATCATCTCGGTGACGCCGTCGGTGTAAAACAGCAACACATCGCCGGGGCCGAGATATAGGCTGTTTTGTTCGAACTGCGGTTGCGGCACAATCCCCAGAACAATGCCCTGAGCGCGGAGTTGTTCGATCTCGCCGCTGGTATGGCGATAGTGCAGCGGGTAATTGTGGCCGCCGTTGGCGAAATCCAGGCGGCCGCTGCCCGGCTCCAGGATCGCATAGAAGCAGGTCACAAACAGACCGGCCCGCGAATCGGCGAGGATAAGCCGGTTGGCGCGCTGCAACACTTCGGCCGGCTGGCGGCCATCGATTGCGGTGGCCCGCAGCAGAGTGCGCGAGAGCGCCATGAACAAGGCCGCCGGCACACCTTTATCGGTCACATCGGCGATCACAATCCCGATCCGCGGCGCATCGGCGAGGGTTGGCGCCGTGGCAGAGACCAACCGCCCGCCGCGAAAGACGAGTTCGCCCTGACGCGGAGCGGCCGAGCTGCTGCCAGGGGCGGCCGGCAACTCGATAAAATCGTAGAAATCGCCGCCGACCTGACGGGCGGCCCGGTAATAGGCCTCGATCTGATAGCCGGGCAGCACCGGGCAGCAATCAGGCAAGAAACTGGCCTGGATCTCACGCGCCAGATCAAGCTCCTGTTCGAGCCGCTGGCGGGCCAGTGCTTCCTGATGCAACCGTTCGCGCTCAAGCGTCTGGGCAAGCTGATTGGCGAGCACACCAAGCAACGTCGCCTCATCATCGAGGAACTGGCGTGGGCTATGGGTATTCACCATCAGTGTGCCGACGGGCGCGCCGCCAAGTTCGACCGGAATCCCGAGGTGGCCCTGAAACCCCTGGCGAGCCAGCAGCGGCGGCAGATCATTCAGCGCCTCTTCTGCCAGATCCGAGGTGCGTTCGGGCAAGTACCAGAGATGCGGGCTATCGGGGTCGAGCAGGGTCGGCCAGGCCACATTTTTGCCGAGATCCCAGCCGAATGCGGCCCGCAGCACTGCCCGGCCGGCGGCTTCGTCGGCTTCGACAAAGGCGCAGGCATCGGCTTCAAGCAGCCGGGCGCCGACGCGAGCCAGGCGCTGAAGCGCCGGTTCAAGATCCTCGCTGCCCAGCAATTCTTGCGACAGCGAAAGCAACGCCCGTTGCTCCTGAACCCGCCGCACCTTGACATGATCGTAGAGCCGGGCGCGGGCGATCGCGGTGCCGAGCAAAAAGCCCGCAGCCGAGAGCAACTGAAGATCGGCGGGTGAGATGCGGCCCCACTGAGTTGTGGCCACATTCAGGATGCCGAGAACCTCATCGCCGCTTTGTAGCGGCACCGAAGCATGTTGGGCCAGGCCACGTTTATCGCCTACAGCGCTGCGCAACCGTGAGCAGCGCACCATATTCACGGCCTTCTCGAATTTTCCGGCCTGACACAGATCCTGGCAATCGCAGCCATTCTCCCAGGCCGGGCCGGGGTAACTGATCGCCGGCGGTAGGTTATGACGAGCGGCTAATATATAGCTCTCGACATCACCCTTGAGGAAGATCCAGCCGGTATTCAGGCCCATCAACTCGACAATATGCGCGAGCGCCGTATCGAGCGCTTCACGCAGATCGAGGGCACGGTTCAACGTCTGCGCCAACGCATTCAGCGTGGTCAGTTCAGCGATCCGTTGCTGTGTGTCCGAAGAGGCCATAGTGAACCGTCAACGTGCGCAAGGCAAAATGCAAAAACCGGGGCTGGGATTGCTATTCATGCGCTCGATTTTGCATTTTGCATTTTGCAATCGCCTTTACTTTTTGCGGCAGATCGCCACACCGTCGCGTAGCGGGATGATCACCGATTCGAGTTGCGGATGCAACATCAACGCCTGGTTAAAG
The DNA here is from genome assembly GCA_012032775.1 of Oscillochloris sp. Taxonomy (GTDB): domain Bacteria; phylum Chloroflexota; class Chloroflexia; order Chloroflexales; family Chloroflexaceae; genus JAAUQO01. Next base: position 7,560 of record JAAUQO010000111.1, read on the forward strand.
CGCTGAATACCGCGCACCAGGGGTGGTGCGTCTTCATCGAGCACCTGGGCGCTACAAAGCACATTGTCGGCGATCAGAACCCCGCCGGGCCGCAGCAACGGCACACACATCTCAAGCGCCTCGGTAGCCTGGCCGGCATTGGCGGCGCTGCGCAACACGTCAAGGAAAATCAAGTCGAAATCGTGGTCGAGTCCCGGCATAACTTCCGTCCAATCACCCTGGTGAATGGTGATCCGATCGCTCAAGCCGGCCTGGCCGATCACCTGTGATGCAAGTTCGACCCGATCGGCGTGGCGCTCGATCGCGGTCAGATGACCGTCGGTCTGTTCAAGGGCGCGAGCGAGGTAGATCGCTGCGTAGCCGGTGGTAATCCCGACTTCGAGCGCTTTCTGGGCGCCCATCAAGAGCGCTTGCAGATAGAGAAACTGGCCTTGAACGGGGCCAACCAACGAGAGCCCGGTCTTCCGTGCGCGCTCTTCAAGCTCCGCCAGCGTACGCTCGCGGGCCGGCATCAGATCAAGAATGTAGTCTTCGATTGCGATGTTTGTGATATCGTATCGCACCTTGCCCTCCTCTCAGGAGGCTGGCGGCGTATCCAGCCGGAGCCGTCCGCCGCCGCTTCCGCCGATAGTTCGGCCTTTTTTCAAATTGCGCAATCCAGCCGAGATTGTATCATACTCGTGCCGGATCTGTGCCTCTTTTCGGCACGTAAACGGCTTTTCTTCGCCCGTCGGCTGTGGTATCATCAGCACCATTCACACTGTTGTTTCCTTGCTATCCGGTTTAAAACGCCGCCGAGAGGGGGGCGCATTGAGCGCGACACGTATTCTGATTGCCGAGGATAATGATCTGGTTTCGCTCACGCTCGAAGAGCAGTTGAAGGGCCTGGGGTACGATGTGATTGGGATCGCACGTACCGGCACCGAGGCCGTGCAGCTTGCCGGGCGTTTGAAGCCCGACCTGATTTTTATGGATATTCGGATGCCGGAGATGGAGGGTACGGAGGCTGCCGGGCGTATCCGCGACCAGATGGATGTGCCGATTATTATGCTGACGGCGTATACCGATAAGGATACGATTCGCAAGGCTGAAGCCGCCGGTGCAATGGGCTATCTGGTGAAGCCGGTGAATGAGAATGAGTTGCCGCCGGCGATCAATATTGCGCTGGCCCGCTACCGTGAGCAGATGTCGTTGCGTCAGCAGGTGGATCGCCTGGAGGAGGATCTTGAGGCGCGCAAGGTGATCGAGCGGGCCAAGGGGATCCTGATGCAACGGCTTGGTCTCAGTGAGCGCGATGCCTATGAGCGGCTGCGCCAACGCGCCCGTGATAAGCGCGCCAAGATGAAAGATATCGCCCAGGCGATTATCGAGGCTGAAGAGTTGCTTGGTTCGTGAGGATGTGAGGGGACAGGATCCAGAATAGAGCCGGGCAGGGGTGTCGGGTGGAGGATGGGCGCCACAATGGGGTGCCACACTGGGGCTCAGCATGCTGCGCCCTTACGGGTCTATGAATTCGACTCCTTTCAGCCTTGGTCTGACATATTGGCCGCGCCCGCGCCGCCCTGAGTCGCCGTTGCCCGCCTGGGCGAATGTCGATCATGGCGCATTACGGGCCGATTGCGAGTATCTGGCGGAAGTCGGTTGTACGACGTTGCGCTTTGATCTGCGTTGGGCCGAGGTGCAGCCCGGCGCCGCTCAGATTAATACGGCTACTTTACGTGGCCTGGAGCGGGCGCTTACCCTGGCCGACGATTTCAAGCTGCGGGTTGTCGTCGGTCTGCTTGCCGCAAGTACCGCCGGCGTCTTTCATCTCCCCGATTGGGCGGTCGGGTTGCGCCTGCCGCTCGGCAAACGTCCGGCGCCGCTGGTTATCCCCGACCGGGCGCCGCTGGTGTTGGCCGGCGATCGCTATCGCCGCCAGCCGCTGCGTGATCTGTATGCCGATCCCGAGTTGCGAGCGGCGATCGATATGTTGCTGCGCGAGTTGATCGGCGCTTTCGCCCAGCATCCGGCGATCGAGGCCTGGTTGCCGGCGATGGATCTGCCGCAGTTGTTGCCTTTCGCCAACCAGCGTGCCGCCGCCGACTGGTATGTCGCTCTCGCAGAACGTGCCCGCGCCCTTGGCGCCCGACGCCTGATCGCGCAACTGCGCCCCGCCGATCTCGCCCGCCTGAACGGCCCGCGGCCCGAGGCGCTGCATCATGCCGGCTATGATCTGTTGCTTGATGTGGCGCCGCTTGGCCCGATCAAGGCCGATGTTGCACCGCTGGTTCAGGTGTATGCGCTGCTGGCCGGGCTGTTGCAGGCCGAGGCGCGCAAGCCGGTGCCGGTATTGCTGGGCGGCCTGGGAATGGCGACGGCGGTCGAGGGCCGGGCCGGCTGGGTGACGAGTGAGCGTTTCGGCGAATCGACGCAGGTGTTGCTGGCCGATCCCGAGCAGCAGGCGACACTGGTTGAGGCCGCGCTGGGTGCGCTGTACCGGGTTGGGGCAGCGGGGGTCTGGTTGGCGGGCTATTGTGATCCTGCGCCGGGCTTGTGGAACGTGCCGCCGCTCGATCGCAGTGTTGCGCCGCGTAGTTGGGGCATCGTTGATTATTCCGGGCGCGAGAAGCCCGCCGCCGCCGCCGTACGTGCCTTTGGCGCGCAATTGCGTGCCGGCTCACTCCCAACTCCCGGCGCGCCGCCCGCGCTGCCGATCGATCCGGAGCGTTATTGGCGCGATCCGCAGTCGGTGATGCGGGAGTTGCTGGAGCGTGACGAGGATCAATGAGGGCGACGGCATGAGCTGTTTCACAGCTCTTTCCATCCCAGTTCGGCCAGGTAGCGCCGATCATCGTTCGTTAAAACGCCGGCGGCGGCGGCGCGGTTAAGCAGATCGGGTCGGCGCTCCAGGGTGCGGCGCAGCCGTTCACGCCGCCGCCATTTCGCCACTTCGCCGTGATGCCCCGATGTCAGTACCGGCGGCACCGGGCGCCCTTCCCAGACGGCAGGACGGGTGTAGTGCGGGTACTCCAGCAGCCAGTCGCTATGGCTTTCCTCGGCGATCGACTCGCTGTCGATCACGCCGGGAACCAGCCGGGCCACCGCATCGATCAGAACCATCGCCGCGAGTTCGCCGCCGGTGAGCACGTAATCGCCGATGCTGATTTCGCGGGTGATAAGGGCTGCGCGCACGCGTTCGTCCAGCCCCTCGTAATGTCCACAAACAAGGAGAATCCGTGGTTGTGCAGCCAGTTGGTGGGCGATCGCCTGGGTGAACAGTTCGCCATCGGGGCTGAGCAGGATCACCGGCGCCTGATCGGCGGGCGCATGTTCGTCGTCCGTTGCTGCCGGACCCTGCACGGCCCGAATTGCCGCCGCAAGCGGTTCGGCCTTCATCACCATGCCTGCGCCGCCGCCGTAGGGCGCATCGTCGGCGGTGCGATGGCGATCGATGGCCCAGGTGCGGATATCGTGCAACTGGATGGCGATCGTGCCGGCCTGCTGTGCGCGCTTGAGAATACTCTCAGTAAGCGGGCCGCTGAACATGGCCGGAAAGAGGGTGAGAATATCGAAGCGCATGGTGCGTACCGAGTGTTGAGATGTGCTTGTTGGCTGAGCCTGTCGAAGCCCGTTTCCATACAGGGTTTACGCGGTGGTGCGAAAAACCTGGCCAATCGGTTGATTTCGGCGGCTAAGTCGCCAAAATCAACTGAAAAAGAGCTTTCCCCCTGTCGGAGGCAAAACGCGATTACGCGGGTGGCCTGAAGCGGCGACCACGTAACGCTTGTTATACACTGCCGAGATACTGATCCCAGAATGCGATCACCGCAGCGCAATACGTTTTGCGGTCGGCGAAATACGAGCCGCAATGCTCGGCGCCGGGGGTGCGGATCAACTGCTTGGGCTGGCCGGCGGCGGCATAGAGCTTGATCGCGTGTTCGGCCGGAACCACGCTGTCATCTTCGCTATGGAACATCAGCACCGGGCGTGGCGCAATCCCGGCGACTGCGTCGATCGGCCGGGCCTGGCTGAAGCGGTAGCCCTGGCTGTGGTGCAGCACCTCGTCGGCGGCGCCACCAGGATCTCCGGCGGCAAGCGTAACCGGCGGCGAATATGGTACCCCACAACATCGGCGCCCGAGGTAAAGGCGCTGTCGGCGACAACTGCGGCGATCTCCGGTTCCTGTGCGGCGCCGAGCAGCGCCACCGAGGCGCCCATCGAAAAGCCGATCACCCCCAGGCGCACATCGGGGGTGCGTTCACGGACAAATGCCATTGCAGCCTGAAGATCTTCAACCTCGCGGCTAACCAGCGTTTTCGGCCAGGGGTCGGATTCGCCGCGCCCACGGAAATCGAACAGCAAGACACTATAGCCGGCCCGCCATGTCGCCGAGCCGACGCCAAGTAGTTCGTCTTTGCTGCCGCTGTGGCCATGGCACCCGATCACGACGCCGCGCGGTTTCTTGTGCGGCATCCACCAACCGGCCAGGCGCAACCCGTCGGCGCTGCTGAAGTGGACGTTTTCGAAGGGAATGTCGAGTTCCCAGGGTGTGAAGGTGTAGCCGTCCATGTAGCTGCGGCGGATATGTGGGCTGACTTGGGTGCTCACATACCACGCCGCGCCAAGCAATCCGCCGACGGCGCCGGCTACTGCGCCAAGGATGGGAGCGATCAGGTTGGTTGGTCGATTCATAGATAGCTTGCCTTTAGGCGCGGAAACCCGCACCGTTTCCGGGCGGGAGGAAGCGCCCTGCTTCAGCCCGCTTGAGCGCACACTTGCACAGGTGTTCGGATTGTCGTATACTGGCGTTATGATGCCGACGCTTTCCACACGAACCGTATGCTGCAAACTGTCGCTTGATGCCGACGCGGCAACCGCCATTCGAGCCACGGCTAAGGCGTTCAATGCGGCAGCAACTTACTGCGCCTCGGTCGCGTGGAACGAGCGCATTACGAACAAGAACAAGCTGCACCACATCGGAAGGAGTCGCGCTTCCAGCGCGACGTGAACCACTGCATCAGCAAGCGTCTCGTTCAGAAGGCACGCACGGCCCGTAAGGCACTCGCGCTGGAGGATCTGACCACGATCCGCACGCGAGTCACGGTTCGACGGGCGCAGCGCCGTGCGCGCCATTCCTGGGCCTTTCGGCAACTTCGGAGCTTTCTCGCGTACAAGGCGGTACAGGCCGGGGTGGTGATAGTTGCGGTAGACCCGCGCAACACCAGTCGTACCTGTGCCGTGTGCGGCCATGGCGCGCAAGCGAACCGGGTTGATCAGTCCCATTTCAGGTGTCTCCAGTGCGGCCATACTGCTGCCGCAGACACGAACGCTGCCGTGAATATCGCCGCTAGGGCCGCCCGTCAGACGGCCTATGGTGCTGCGCCACCTTCGGGTGGAGGAGCGAGCACAAGCCCGGCAGCTTCAGCGCTGGGTTCTTGACAATTGGAATGCAGCATGTACCATGCGGAATTATGCCAAACGTAGGTTAGTATACCGCGTTCAGCCCATATGTTGCTCAGCTCGGTTCGGCATGTGCCCTAAGCCGTACGCAGCGGTAGCTGAAATTCCAACACCGCCGCAGCCTGTACCACGCCGTGGATGTGGGCGCGGCCGGAATGGTGGAGTTCGCGCAGCGGGCCGGCCGGCAGGTAGCCCTGGTGGCCGATCCAGTTCAGCAGCATCATAACTGCCGGCGTAATCGCCTGGTACGGCCCTTCGTAGATCAGGGTCGCCGCCTGATCGGCGGCCGACAGTTCGCGAAAATGCAACTCCGGCTCAACCGGGTGCTCGGCGAGCAGATCGCGATCAATCTCGGTCGCCACTTCAACTTCCAGGTCGGTCTCGATATACTGGTCGGCGTGATACAGCGTCAACTCCGCGTCGCGAGGTGTGACACCATGGCGATCCAGCGCATCATACAGGTGTTTGTAGAGATTCAGGCAATAGTGATCCATCTGGTGGATGTGCGGCACAATACTGCGCACCGAAGCAACTGCAACCGTCGGCAGGGGCTTGATCAGGACTTCGTAGGGCAGCGGTTTGCCGGCTTGATCGATCAGGGCCAGGCGCGTACTGACACCGGCCAGTTGGGCCTGCTTCTCCTGAAGTTCACGCGCTAACTCGTGCTGACGGAGTGTGAGCATCCCGCGTAACTGATCGATCGGCAGTTCGTCGCCGGCTTGAATCAGCGGCGCGATCTGTTGCAGTGTCAGGCCCAGATCGTTCAGGGCCACAATCCGGTGCAGTGTGGCAAGCTGATCGATCGTGTAATAACGGTAGCCGGTGAACCGGTCGGTATGGCTGGGTTTGAGTAGGCCGAGCTTGTCGTAGTGGCGCAACATGCGAACCGATACCTGGCCGATACGCGAGAAATCCCCGATCTTGAACATGGGCCACGCCTTCGTGAATGCAGAACGCAGAATGCGGAATGCAGGATGTCGATCGCCTCGGGAGGTAGAGTAGACCCTGACAGTGTGTCAGAGTCAAGCGCTTACCACGCGCCACAGGTTCCACGTCTCACGACATCCGAAAGATCGCCAACTGACTTGGTGGTCCGACTTCGGGATCATCGGGGCCGACCGGCAAGATACGCACCTGATAACCATAGCGCGTGGCCGTATCCTCGGCCCAGGCCGCAAACTCGGCCCGCGTCCATTCGAAGCGGTGGTCGCTATGGCGCATGGTGCCGGCGGCCAGGGTTGGGAAGCGCACATTATACTCGGCGTTCGGCGTCGTCAGCACGATCGTGGCCGGGCGGGCATGTTCAAACAGCACCCGCCGGAAGGCATCGAGGCGGGCCGGATCAAGGTGCTCGATCACCTCGACCACCGCCGCTGCATCGTAGCCATGCAATCGTTCATCGCGGTAGGTGAGTGAACCCTGGAAGAGTTTCACCCGCTGCCGTTTCAACTCCGGCAGGCGTTCCAGCCGTCGCTGCGCTCGCTCCAGTGTGCGATAGGCGACATCCATGCCGACAATCTCGCTAAACTGTGCTTCGGCCAGCAGCAACTGGATCAGGCGGCCCTCGCCGCAGCCGAGATCGAGGATGCGGGCGGCGCCGGATCGCTTGAGTGCCGCCACTGTCGCTTCGAGGCGCTGCACATGCAAACCAACCTGCGGCGCAGTTTCCGGCGTCTCAGGTGGATCTGCGCCCGTCTCGGCCGGTTCCTCTTCCGCTACCAGGCGGGCCAGGGCAGCCCGCACCAACGGCCGGCGTTGCAAATAGCGGGTGGTGATCAGATCGCGCTCCGGATGCGTCGAAAGCCAGCCCTCGCCGCGACGCAGGAGTTTTTCAATTTCCGCCTGGCCGAGATAATAGTGTTTATCGGCGTCGAGCACCGGTATCAGCACATAAAGATGGGTTAAAAGCTCGCTCAGGCGCAGGGTTGCGCTGATTTCGAGATTGACATAACTACTTAAACCCCACTCAGGGAAGCCTGGATCGAGCGGCGCATCGTCGCTTGCGACGGTATAGCCAAGTGGCGCAAACAGGCGCACGGGCAGATCGGAACTACCGCGTACCGGCAGGGCGGTGATGCGAGCGATCAGCGGGATGGCGTTCGCGGCGAGTTCGGGGCGCTCGCGGGAGCGGCCGTTCATGGCGCTGCCGAACACCCCGGCAAGGGCGACACTCAGAAACGACGAGGCCACATACGGCCGATCGTTGACATACTGATCGAGCAACCCCTCACTGCCGGGGTTGCGGCCACGTACCAACCCGACCGGGTCGATGTCGAGCAGCAGCGCGGCGGTGCAGCGTTCGGCGCTTTGTTCGGGGTAGAAGACGTGGGCCCGACCGACATTCAGATCGAAGCTCTGGACGCGGGCCGGATTTTTGGCCAGCAGGTAGCCGAGATCGGTGGCCGGCACATGGGTTGTGGTGATCGTCAGCAGCATGGCGATAGTGTAGCATCTACAAGGAAAATTGCCATATACCAGTTGCAAATCGCGCCGGTCGTGCTAGATTCAGATTGATCATCCGATCGCCTTGTTGATCTCCGCCTGAGACAAGGACACAACAATGAATCACTTCCGCCGCATCGCCCTCGCGCTCCTGGGCCTGGTTGCCATGCTATTGATCGGGCAACTTAGCCTGGCCCAATCAGACGCGACCATTTACCTGCCACTGCTTGCGAACGGCACAACTGCGCCGACACCTGAAGCTTCGACCACAGCGACGAATACCGCCACCGCCACGCATACGGCAACCACCACGCATACCGCAACGGTAACTCATACCACGACCAATACGCCGACCGCCACGGCAACCCAGGAACCGGCGGCGTGTAACGGAATCTATCCGATTGGACTTGATGCAGCCACGCTGCAAAACGGCGCATTCGTTGAGTTGGTAGGTGCCGATTCGAGTGAGTGGGGAATTGTCGCGAGTGGGCCGTACGCCGGCAAAACCTACCGCCGATTGGCGTTACGGAACGACACGTTGCCCGGCGAGATCGCATTCCTGCGCTGGAGCACAGATGTTGCGCCGGGTGATCTGGCCGCAACCGGCAGCGCGGCATTTATAAACTCTATGCAGCCGCCGGGCAATCTCGCGCTTGATTTCGCTGAAATTATGCCCTGGCCGAGTACAACGATCCCCGAACCGGAGAGCTACCCGACCCAACCCGGTCTGCTCAACGCCGGGGATTGGGTGTACGGCACGGCGGATTGGTCGGATTCGAACGAATTTCGTGCCATCCTCGGCCAGATGATTGCTTCCGAGCAGGTGTTGGCGCTACCGATCTACGATACCGCGCAAGGCAGCGGCAATAATGCGGGCTACCGTATTGTAGGCGTACTTAATGTCGTACCGCTGGAATTTTCCGCCCCCGGCGGACAATTCGCCCTGACACTCGTCGCCCTCGGCTACACCGACACAGCGACCGTCTGCTCATTTGGGCCGGGCCTACAACCCACGGCGACGCCGACCGCAACTGCGACCGCAACGGCCACAGCGACCGCGACGGCAACTGCTACCGCGACCCCTACCGAAACCGCCACTGTCACCTCCACTCCCACTCCCACCGTTGACGGTATCATGATCGAATCGCGGGGTGAAATCAGCTTTTTGCCGGAATATCCGGGTCTATACTGAGCCGCCCGAAGAATGGATGTGTGAAGCGCACAGTGACCCGTGGCAATACACCATCAGCCCGGCTGAATTCATCAACACCCCCGGCATTGTCTATCCGAAAGTCGGTGAGGTGATATGTATGCACACAAACGCCGGGCCGAGATTCATTCTCAGCCCGGCGTTTGTTGAAATCCCGCTGTCCTACGCCTCGGCTGCCGTCACCTTGGTCATCTTGTCGCCCTGATCGATCTGCTTGACGACATCCATACCGCCGACGACTTTGCCGAACACGGTGTGGCGGCCGTCGAGGTGCGGCTGCTGCGCCAGGGTGATGAAGAATTGGCTGCCGTTGGTATTGGGGCCGGCGTTAGCCATGCTCAACATGCCCGTCTCGTGCTTGAGCGGATTACCGTACAACTCATCCTTGAAGCGATAACCCGGCCCGCCGGTACCGGTGCCGGTGGGTCGCCGCCCTGGATTACGAACGGCGGACTCTTGATCACGCGATGAAACACTACGCCGTCGTAGAAACCTTCCTGGGCCAGGAAAACGAAATTGTTCACCGTTGTCGGGGCGTGCTGCGGGTAAAGCTCAATCTCGATGGTGCCCTTGTTCGTCTCCATCGTGATGCGGTAATTCTTGGTGGTGTCGATCTGCATCGCCGGGGGGCTGCTCCACTGCTTCGCGGCCACAGGGCGCTCCTTTCATTAGATACGGCTCCGCTCCGCATTATATACCACCGCAGCAAGATGCTTGATGCCCGATGACGCTGCTCGTGGCGGTGCGCAGCATCAGTGTCTTACCAGTTCCAAAGCGGGCTTCAACGTAACCCGAGCGGATCATAGTGAATCGCGTCCTGGGCGCTTGCATGCAACGGCGCGCCGTTTGGTTCACGATAGCCGGCCTGGCTGAGTTCCAGGACGGTGCGCCGCAGGTTGCTGAGATGCCCTTCGCCGCCATGTTTTTCGAGCGCCTGCTGCACCGTGGCGACATCCTCGGCCACCGCAAACACTTGCACTGTTACCAGATTGGCGGCGTGACGATTGATCGTTGCAGCGACATAACGCCGCCACTCGGCGGTTTGCGGCATCGGCGAACTGATCAGGCGATCGACCGTGTAATCATCCAGATCGACCCGCACCCGCACCGCAATGGGTTGCGCGCAGGCCGGGCAGCCCGTGGAAGCCTCGACCTCGGCCCACTCATAATCGCCGCCGGTCGGCGGCAAGCTCACACTCACGCCACTAAATCGCCACGCGGCGACATGGGCGCAAAACGGGCAGACTCCTCGTTGCTCACTCACCGAGCACTCCTTTCAAGAATGGTGTACAGTACCGGTACGATCCGTTTGATGCTTGGTTGGCCTGTCCGACGAACCATTAAACAACGCATTAGGAGGTTGGCGATGGAAATCGGTATCTACAGTTTTGGTGAGGTAGCCGACAGTTCGCCTGAAGCCGTAGCCGCCGCACCGCCGAGTTGATCGCCGAGATCGAACTGGCCGATCAGGTTGGTCTGGATGTCTTCGGCGTGGGCGAACATCACCGGCCCGACTTCGCCGTCTCGGCGCCGGCGATTGTGCTCGCCGCCGCTGCCTCCCGCACCCAGCGCATCAAACTTACCAGTGCCGTGAGCGTGCTGAGTTCCGACGATCCGGTGCGCGTGTTTCAGCAGTTCGCTACGCTTGATCTTATTTCGAATGGGCGGGCCGAGATCACAGCCGGACGCGGCTCATTCATCGAGTCGTTTCCGTTGTTCGGCTATCATTTGAACGACTACGATAGCTTATTCGGCGAAAAACTGGAACTACTGCTGCGCCTGCGCGAGTCGGCGCATGTGGAATGGCACGGTCGCCACCGTGCGCCATTGAGCGGCCAGGGTGTCTACCCGCGCCCGCTGCAACATCCGTTGCCAATCTGGATTGCGGTCGGCGGCACACCCCAATCGGTGGTACGAGCGGCGACCCTGGGATTGCCGCTGGCGTTGGCGATTATCGGCGGCGAGCCGGCACATTTCGTGCCGCTGGTGGAACTCTACCGCGAGGCGGCCCGGCGGGCGGGCCATGATCCGGCGCTGCTGCCCGTCAGCATCAACTCACATGCCTACATCGCCGACACTTCCCAGCAGGCCCGTGACGAATTTTTCCCCGGCTACGCCACAGTGATGAACCGGATCGGCAGTGAGCGCGGTTGGGGCGCCCTTACCCGCCAGCATTTCGATGCGATGTGCGAACCCCGCGGCGCATTGTTGGTCGGCAGCCCGCAAGAGGTGATCGAGAAGATTTTGTTCGAGCACGAAATGTTCGGCCATCACCGATTTCTCGCCCAGCTTAGCGTCGGCCCGCTGCCGCACCGCCAGGTTATGCGCGCGATCGAACTGCTCGGCACCAGAGTCGCGCCGGAGGTGCGCAAAGCGCTGGAATAAGGGCCGAGGACGCCGCCCGCCTACACAAGCACCCGCCCTTCGCCCTCGCGGCGGGTGATTTTGCGTTCGTCGAGGTGTTCAAGAAAGGCCAGGGCATACTTGCGGCTGCTGCCGAAACGATCGCGCATCTGTCCGACGGTAACAACACTGTCGGCGGTGATTGTTGTGCGCACCCAGGCCAGCAATTCGTCGTAGGTGCGGGGCAGGAAATAGACATCCTCGGCCACCCGGACTAACCTGCGGCGTTCCAATGCCCAGGCCAGCAACTCTGCGTCCAGATCCGGCTGGGGCGGGCTGTAGGGATTACGGTCCATGGCGGCCAACAGGTTCTCAAGTTCTCGCTGTTGCGCTGCGGTCGGCTGTGGTTCGTGATCGGCCAGGCGCACCGTCGCCTCAGCCACAGCAACCAGGTTACGGCGCGCCG
>JAAUQO010000357.1 GCA_012032775.1 Oscillochloris sp.
TACTTGGCGGCGAACTCTTCGACGGAGCGCGAGTTGGCGTCGAGCAGCGCACGCTCGAGTAGCGCCCACCCGGGCGGCGGCATGGGCGTGTCGACGGAGATGGCCGGGGCTTGAGCGGTGGCGGCCGCCGAGGCGGCGCCGGCCAGTTGCTCACGACGGTAGTTGGTATTTTCCGCGCCCCCGTTGGCTCTGTTAGGTAGATGATCGCTACCAAGTCAAAGGCAGACCTACGATGGCCGAAGCGACCCTGTCAGGGCGGGCTGCCGGTGTACCGCGCGCCCGCTCCGCCGCCCTTGTCCGCTGGCGCGCCTACCTGCTCGCCGAGGTAAACGGCGCATCGCTCGCCCTGTTCCGCGTACTGTTCGGTCTGGTGATGGCCTGGGAGGTCGTGCGCTACGTCCAGCATGGCTGGATCGCGCGCTACTATATTGCCCCTAAACCAGGATTCGTGACACCAGGGGAAACATTCCGTGATGTATTTCACGATTTCCACGTGCCCTACGCTGCTGCGATCTGCTCAATGGGGATGCGCGTGTCCATGTTCAACTGGCTCACGCCGTAGGGGTTGATGTGGCCGTAGATCAGCGGTGTGAGCCCGCGCAGGGCTTCCTTCGTCAGTCGGTTTTGCCACTCCGGCCTGCTCGGCACCTGTTGGAGCAGCAGCGTGTTGATAAGGATTATGCCTCTTCCGTACCACGTAGCCCGCGCTCCTGCAGAAGCATGTCAGCCCAGGCAGCATCCGCCGAGGCCAGGGCCGGCTGTGAGGGCTGCCGATATTCGATCAATAAATCATAGCCGAGCAGATCGTAGGTGGCAGTGAATGCAGCTTGCAGATCGAGCAAGATGTCGGCATCACCGGCCAACAACGGAACGGGGATCAGCGGTAATGCTTGATCGCGCGCAATCGGCCAGATGTCGAGCACCGGTCGTCGTTCTGCTCGGCTCAGAAAGACAAAGTAGGGCGACTCCGGGAGCGGCTCCTGCATCGGTACGCGCTGACCTTCACGCAGCAGGTCGATCTCAATTGCGCACTACAAAGCCACCGGCAAGCCGCTCTCGTACAACCAGATGGCCGCAGCGCTGACCGTCCTGAAACGGCAAAAGTATGAAGGTTGTCTTCACGTAACGAGAACCTGTTTGCTGTTGCGATACGCAGGTGCCGGCTTTATACTTTCGTTATGCAGCTACAGGTACAATCGTTCGTACGAATGATGCACAGCCATGGGTTGATGTACTGGCTGATGACGACGATGACGATCGGTGTGGTGCTGCTTGCCGCGCCTCCGACATTGTGTCCCCTCGACCCACAGCAGCTTGCTGCTGGCGATGCCTGTGTGGCGATGGCGGGTGCTGCGGCAACTCCGGATCGGCACACGGCTGAAACATCTCCCGGCCACTGTGCAATCCACTGCGCAGCTCATATGCTCGCGACGATAGTGGTGCTGCTTGCTGTCTCAATGCCCAGTTTAGCACCCCTCACCTTGCCGGCGATCCGGGTGCCGGCTCGTGCCGGCTTGCCGCCGCTGCTTCCCCCTCCGGAAGCGGTTCGCACCTTCCAGTCAACGCGTATTTCTGCATAAGCATCCGGTCGTGGCGCCTATGCGCGCGGCCAGGAATACCGGATCGCCGTGCCGCATTCCACATTTGCGCTAGGACGCTCTAATGGCTCTTTTGCCTGCCCACGACAGCTCCGGATCGCCGGAGATCGCCACTGCGCCGCTGCCTTTTTCGGTGTTCGATAGGCTCATCCCCTGGGGCAGCCACTATGGCGCCTTGCTGACGGCTTGCCTGGCAACGGCGGGCAGCCTGTTCTTCAGCGAGATTTTGGGCTGGATTCCCTGTACGCTGTGCTGGTATCAGCGCATTTTGATGTACCCCTTGAGCCTGATGATCGCCGTCGGTATTCTGCGGCGCGACGCCGGGCTGCCGGCACTGGTGCTGCCGTTCTCAATAACCGGCAGTGCTGTATCGCTCTACCATTATCTGTTGATCAAGACCGATTGGTTTCCGCCGCCGCCATGTCGATCCGGCGTACCCTGTACGGTAGAGTATCTCAACCTTTTCGGGTTTATCAATATTCCATTTTTGGCCCTTACTGCCTTTTTGATCATCACCCTCCTGATGGCGGTGATCCTGGCGGCGTTCTCGGAAGCACCGGCCGGTCGGGGATTGCTCACCCCGCCGATACTGCCGGCCTATGGCATCATTGGGCTGGTAGTGAGCGCCTATCTACTTGTCGCCACGCTACTGTAACCGTTTCGGCGCGTTTGCGCCGCGCGATAGGAAATGTTCATGAGAACCCAATCTCCACCCAACCGCCGCAAGCGCACATCGCGGCAGCAGCAGCGCCTGATCTGGGCGCTCGGCGTCGGCACACTGCTTGTGATCCTGATCTTGTCCAGTGTCGCTTCACTTGGCCGCAATGCGACCGAGCAGCAGATTGCCGGTAACCTCGCGCCGGTAGTGGTAAGCGAACATCCCGCACCGCCTGACGCTGAGCCGTATGGCCGGGCCTGGGGGCCGGCAGATGCGCCGATTCAGGTGATCGAGTACGCCGATTACGAGTGCGAGTCGTGCGGCTATTTCGCCCGCACCTATGAGCCGGAAGTGATCGCGGCCTTTGCTGGCACCGGGAAGGTACGTTTCGAGATCCGCAATGCTCCCTTTCACGGCGAAGGCTCGCGCAATGCCGCTGCGGCCGCCTATTGTGCGGCGGAGCAAAATGCTTTCTGGCCAATGCACGACTCGCTGTTCCTGAACCAACCGACAACTCACGGCAGCGGCCAGCAGGCATTTAGTCCGGCCCGCCTGAACGAAATCGCCGCCAATTTGGGTCTGAACGCCGCCGCCTTTGAACAGTGCCTGGGCTCGGGAAAGTACGCGGCACAGGTGGAAGCCGATTTCGCCGAGACCCAGCGTATTGGGGTAACCGGCACACCGACGTTTTTTGTTAACGGCCAGATGTACCCGGCCCTGCTCAGCAGCGCCGATCTGCGCCGGATCTTCGCCGAGGTGGCGCCCAACGTAGATCTGACGCCGTAGCAATTCGATCCTGCCGGTTCGACGCTGCTGTTGAACCGGCAGCACCGCTTGGGTAGCTGATCGGCTGCCGAACAGGTCACCGGCGCAGCAACGTGTATCGTCGGCACTGCCCACTGTTGCCGGCATTAATTCGTTAACCATAAGTTATGAATTATTTTCCGTGCGTATTTAGAATTTTACACTACTTCCGCACCCTCCATGCTATCCTGATGACATCGGTAATTAGTGAAATTGAACGCAAATTTCACTGAAACATAGCGGAAGACCGTATGAACGCCCTGAAACTCTTTCCCAAGATGGTGATCGCGGTTGGAATCGCCTTTGCACTCGCCGGTATGGTAGCAACTGGCGCTGGGATCTACATTCTGACGTTTGTGCAGGGTGAGTTAGCCGCCCAGCAGATTACCACGCCCGAGGATGCCTCGATTCCCAACGCACCCGTGACCGACATGGCCACCGCGCTCAGTATGGCGGATATTATTCAGCACCACGCCGCTGACAGTGCCAGTGGCTTGACCTATGCCCAGATGGGGCGGTTTGCCGTCGAGGGTGGCGATCCGGCCGGCACGAACAGCGCGGACG
>JAAUQO010000112.1 GCA_012032775.1 Oscillochloris sp.
TCATTCGCCCGTTCAAGCGTGCGCCGCAAGGCGTCTGCCTGCTCAGGCGTCGGCTGCAACTTCATCTGTACGGTGAGCTTCATAATATGAGCATATCACACCCCGAACGCCCGTGCAAGTATGCGCTCAAGCGGGCTAAAGCAGGGCGCTTCCTCCCGCCCGTAAACGGTGCGGGTTTCCGCGCCTAAAGGCAAGCATCTATGAGGCAACAGGTTCAGGCGCCTATGCTATAATTTCGCTCACGCAATAGACTGCCTTTTGAGCACAGGCCGATACGTAAGGCATGTCGGCAGGGCTCGTTTTTTGATTGTCAGAATCTCTGCGATTGCGGGCGCTCCTGAATCGCCCGATTGTTTCAATGAATTGGTCCAGCCAGTGAAGGAGTGGTGGCCCTATGAAGCTTACCGTGTTGCAGGAAAATCTCAAGCGTGGGCTGGCGACCGTCAGCCATGCGGTGGCCGGCAAAAGCACTCTGCCGGTGCTCTCGAATGTGCTGCTCGCCACCGACGGCGGTCGGCTCAAACTGGCGGCCACCAATCTGGAAGTCGGGATCACGCACTGGGTCGGCGCTCAGGTGATCGAGGAAGGCGCGGTGACGGTGCCGGCCAAGCTGCTGAGTGATGTGGTAAGCGGTTTGCCGAACGATCGCGTAACACTGACCCTCGACCCGCGTACGCAGTCGATCAAGGTTGAGTGTGCCCGCTTCACCAGCAACATCAAGGGCATCGAGGCCGAAGAGTTCCCCACCATCCCCACGATCACCGATCGCGATATGGCGGTTAATCTGCCCGGCGGGGTGCTGCGCGAGGCGATCGACCAGGTGGTGTTCGCCGCCGCTTCCGATGATACTCGCCCGGTGCTGGCCGGCGTGCTGGTGCGTCTGCGCGACAATCGGCTTATCCTCGCCGCCGCCGACGGCTTCCGCCTTGCCACGCGCACCGTGACGCTGCCGGAACCTTACGGCGGCCCGATGGAGTTTATTGTGCCGGCCCGCGCCCTCGGCGAACTCGGCCGGATCGCCGGTGAGTCCGACGGCAATGTCGGGATTGTGATGACGCCCGGCGGTGGTCAGGTGCTTTTCCATACCGAAAATACCGAACTGGTGTCGCGCTTGATCGACGGCAAATTCCCCGACTTCGAGCGGATTATTCCGCAACAGCATGCCACCCGGAGCATCCTCGAAACCGCCGAACTTGCCAAAGCCGTAAAACTCGCGTCCTACTTTGCCAATGCCAGCCAGAATATTGTGCGGCTGACGATTGAGCCGGGCGGCGAACTTGGTCCCGGCCGCCTGGTGATCAGCGCCAATGCGAGTGAAGTCGGCGACAATACCGGCGAACTCGACGGCATGATCCACGGCGAGGGCGGCCAGATTGCGCTGAATGTCAAGTACCTCGCCGAGGCTCTCGCCGCCATGAAAACCGCTCAGGTCGCCTTGGAGACGCAATCCGCCCAGAGTCCGGGCGTCTTCAAGCCCGTCGGCCAGGACGGCTATGTCCATATCATTATGCCGATGAGCTTGCGTTAAGTACAGCCTTTCTCGGTGCTGTGCCGGCGAAACGAGTACACCACCAATCAGGCAACATGCTGCTGCAAAAACCCACGATGTGTCGAGGCACATTGTGGGTTCTTCTTGTGGAATGAGATGCAATGGGCTATAATCTGAAAAAATCCTGGTTGTAAAGATTTTCTATTCAAACACATGGCCGGCCCGAGCCGTGGTTTTCTGCATGATCCGGGCATGGCAACGAACGGGAGAACCGTACGTGAGTGTTACGTCGATCGTCCTTGTCCACGCCCATGCGCTCTTTCGCGAGGGGTTGCGCCATCATCTTGCCGCACTGCCCGATTTTCGGATCGCCGGTGAAGCGAGTAACGGCCAGCAAGCCATTCAACTTGTGGACTATACCGACCCTGATCTGGTGCTGATGGAAGTTGATCTGCCCGGCGTCAACGGCCTTGAGGTCTCGCGGGCGATTAAACGAACCCATCCCCATGTCGGGATTGTGTTGTTCAGCGCCGCAATGGATGGCCAGCATGTGGTCAAGGCGATCCGCGCCGGTGTCGCAGCCTATATGCCGCGCAATATCGGTTGGGACGCCCTCCATGAAACGCTTCAGCAGGTGCGGCGCGGCGAGTACCCGATCAACGAACTGGTGCTTTCTTTGCCCGATGTGGCCGCCCAGGTGCTCGAAGCCTTTCGGCTGATGGTGGTCGATGAGGATACGCAAAGCATCTACTCGCCGCTTTCGCCGCGCGAACTGGAAGTGCTTGAATTGGTCGCCGCCGGTCGCACCAATAAAGAGATCGCCTTGCTGCTCGACATCAGTAATCAAACCGTGAAAAACCACGTTTCCTCGATCCTGCGGAAACTGGCGGTGAACGATCGCACGCAGGCTGTTGTGTATGCGATGCGCCGCGGTTGGATTAAAGTGGTGCTGCCCGGTGATTAGTGCGCGCTGCGCTCGCTGTGGTGTACGATGCTGATGCCTGTTGCCCCATCCAAGGGGGAAAGGCCCTCCTGGTGAATGTTATTCGTCTCTCCCGCACTCTGTTGCTCCTCCTCGCCTTTGCGTTGATTCTCTCCGGATGTGAGTTGACCGCCGCCAGCGAGAGTGAGCAGATCGCCAATCGTGAGACTATTCTCGCCGGTACGCCATCGGCAACGCCGACGCCGACTGCAACGCCGACCCTGCCGCCGACCGCGACGCCGACCAATACGGTTGGCCCGACTCCCACGGTCACCGATACGCCTATTCCGACCAATACGCCCTTGCCGCCCACGCCGACGCCAAATCCGGCCCTCAGCGGCTTTAGCCTTTGTAATCAGCAGGCCGGCGCACTAAGCGGGCGTTTCTCGGCTCAGGTGAGCGATGTTGAACTTAGCGGCTTTCCGGCGTACGAGCAACTGACCGTGCAGTTCGATCTTGCCCCCGGCTCCGCTCCGCTCGGCGCCGAAGCCGCCTGTCTTGATTCCGAAGCGATTTTCGTCGCCGGTCTCAACCCTGATCCGCCAACGTATACGTTGCGCGTCGAGTTGCCCGGCTGGCTGCGCGATGAGCGCTTTGAATCGTCGCTTGTCTCCGAGACGCTTGAACTTAGCACCGCTCGCACCATCGTCGATGCTCGCTGGGCGCTCGATCCGGCCGATCCGACCGGCGGGACGCTTTTGATCGGTCTGCGGGAGCCGTTACCCTATCGCCTGAGTGTCGAGCGGAATCCGACCCGTCTGGTGATTGCGGTGGCTCGCGGCTCGGCCCTCGTCAGCACCAGTGATCCATTGAGTGTGACGGGTAACAGCGATCCTGATTTTGATCAGCCGATTTTCACCCTCTTCGATGGTGATATCTGGCGGATCGAGAGTGGTGTGCGCAATGATGCCCCCGGCCTCGCTGCGGGTCTGGCCGGCGCGACCAATCTGACGGAGTCGCCGGAAACCGAGACGGATTTCGCCGTGAGCTCCGATGGCTCGATGTTGGCCTTCTGCCGGGCCGCGCCCGGCCTCGATCCGGTTGATGCCGGCTTGCCGGTGCCAAGTGAACTCTGGCTTATGAATGTCGGCGCTGAAGATGCCCAGCCCCTGGCGCAGGTTGGCGTGAGTTGCGCGACCCGGCCTTCAGCATCGATGGCGCAACTCTGGCCTTTGCCGTTGATGAGACCGGGGCACTGCCGACCCAACGCGCGATCTACACTGTGCCGGTTGCCGGTGGCACGGCCGAGCGGTTGATCGCCGGTAGTGATGAATGGAGCCGCTACGCGCCGCAGTGGCTCGCCGATGATACGCTGGTTTTCGCCGCCGAAGCTCAGGATGGCCGCAGTACGCTGTTTCTGCGGCGCGCTAATGGTGAAGTGCTCGATCTTGGGGCAACCATTCTGGTTGATGAGCAGTTCAGCGCGCGCTATCGCGAGATCGGCCCGCCGCTCGCCAATCGCGATGGAACGCGCTTCGCCGTGACTGCGCTCCGTGCCGACGCATCCGGCGGCGAGATGCTGGTTCTTGATGCCGATGGCGACATTCTGGAAGTTGTCGGCGCGCAGCAGGTAACGCTGCCGTCACCGACGGCCACCGCCACATCCACGCCTACCCTCACATCTACGCCGACGGAACCCGCACTGCCACTCCCGGCACACCCGAGGCGACGCCGACCGCTGAGGCCACCCCTACGGCTGACGCTGCGGCAACTGCCACCGCTGAAGCGACGACGCCGACCAGCACGCCCACAGTGACGGCGACGCCGCAACCTGAACCGGAGCCGCAGCCGATTCGCAGCGGTCCCTTCTGGACGCGACCACTGGCCTGGTCCGCCGACGGCGAGTTGATCTATCTGAGCACCCTGTGTGCAAGCACGGTGATTCAGGATTACCAGATCAGCCGCTGGCGCGGGCCGCAACGAAGCGAGTTGCTGCTAACCGGCCAGCGACTTGGCGCGATCGGCGCCGCAGTCAGCACCGGCGACGGGTTGGCGTATGTGTTGATCGATGAACCAGGCAATGGCGAACGCGGCCCGCTCGATCCGGCTCCGCGTTCAACCAGTGCGCTCTGGTTGTGGGATATCGCCGGCGGCGAACGCGGCGTATTGCTGGATGCCGAACGCGGCCTGATCGAACTCGCCCGGTAGCGACGCAAAACGCCCGATAGTGACGCAACATGCTGCGTCGCTATCGGGCATCTACCTAACTCGCATCGATCATATACGCCGGCGCCCACCAATAATCGAAAATCTGTCGCATCTCGATATTCGTATAGCCGGCGCTACGCAACTCAAATTCCCATAACTCGATCGGCTGCTCGTAATTCTCCGGGCTTTCGCGGTCGAAGGCGCTGAAAAAGATCGGCATCAGGAAGCCCTGCGCCACCAGATCGTCTTCGTTATACTCGCCCAATCCGCGTTCATAGCGCCGGATCATATAGCGGGCCTGCGCCGGCGACAGCCGTTCACCAAGATCCGGCAGATCGAACTCGGCGATCAGCAGGCGCGCACCATGGCTACAAAGCCAGGGCAGCACCTTGGCCCGTTCGTCGGGGGCGAGCGACTGCAAGCTAAATGTCGCCTGCATCAGATCCCATGGCCCCTGCCCGTGCAGCATAAACTGCTGAATCGGCTCATTGTAGGCGTTGTACGGGATCTCCATTTCGTACAATTCCAGCCCCGCCTTATTCAGCATCGCCGCCGACGGCTCCACCAGATCGAGCCGGGCGATGCTCGGCGCCAGGGCCGGAAGCAGCGCCAGACCATCGCCAACCCCGATATCGAGCAGATCCAGGCGTGTATAATCGTCGTAGGTTCGGCGCAAGTTCGCGCTGACCGCCTGGTACAATCCGACGTTCCCGCCGTTCCGGATAAAGACGCCGAAAGCCTCGCCGCTCACATAAACCCGTTCTTTGCCTTCACGCAATACCCGCTGCAGATATGTTTCCGCCGCCTTCGGTAACAGGCGATCCGGCGCAGCTTGCACCGCCGCCGCTGCATGTGCGGCCGCAGTGGTGTACTGTGCCTCGGAAAATGCCAGCAGCGCCAGGTATAACCGGCTCTCCAGAGTAGCGGCGGCCACCGATTCTGCCGCCTTCAGCCCCGCATCCTGATACGCACTCCAGATCGTATTGAGCGACATTTCGCCCTCCATTCAATACGCTGCACCGCGCAAGGGTACAGGCAACAGAAGGCGGAAAACCGGGGCGCGTCGAGTATGGCGCACCCAAGTTACCGGAACTGCTGCCGGAACCTTTGCCGAAAAGCGCTCTGTTGGCAAACCACTTGCTATTTTAAACGTGTATTGCATAGTGTAGCATACCGGACGCCTGCGGCGAGTCGGATTGCAGCCAGTGGATGCGCGTGGTATAATTCCCCATAAGACTAACTTGTGAATTATTACACACCCTTCTGCCCCTCCCGGTGCCGCACACTGCCTGGAAAGCGAGTGTCTGTGTTCAATTGGCTGATCTTCTGGACGGTTGCCGCGCTGTTTGGCGTCGGCCACACGTTACTTGTTCGTTCCGCCGTACGTTTGCGCCGCAGCGAACCGATCGCACCTGAATCGCCCCGCAGCACGCCGACCGCCGATCTTACCTGGACCGTGGTGACGGCCCTTGCCACTGCGGCCCTGTTGTACGCCGTCTACCTTGTGATTGGCGTTCATGAGTAGCGGATCTCGGATCCGTGCTCCCAACATTGCATATGCACCAGCGAAACATAACTCGTCTATTGGTTGCCGGTAGTTTCGTCACATTCTTAGTGATTGTGAGCGGCGCGTTTGTCGGTGCGTCGGCGGTAGGCCCGGCATGTCCCACCTGGCCGCTTTGCACCGATCAGCTACGCAGTAATGATCCGGCCGCGTGGTTGGCGTTATCGCACCGGTTGCTGATTCCATTGCTCCTGGCCGTGCTGTTGCCGGCGGCGTGGATCGCCTGGCGCCGGCCGGATCTCGATCGCCTGGTACGCTTGCCGCTGTTGTTCGCGCCGGCCGTGCTGCTGCTGCAAGTTGCCTTCGGTGCAGTCATGGTGCTGTTTGGGCGCTATGATCTCGCCGATGCCGGCCACTTTGCCCTGGCGTTGCTTGGGTTTGGCCTTCAGATTGTTCCACTGGCTGCGTTGCTGCAACCGGCTGCCGAGGGTGCGCGGCATGGCGCGCGTAGCACCCGCATGCGCGCCGCCAGACCACATTAGCCTGGTGGTCCGCCGGCGCAACCGCCGTGCTCGCACTTGCCCTTGGCGCAGCCAACCTGCCGAACGGCGAGTTGCTTACGGCCGGGCCGGCCTTCGGCGTCGGCGGCGCATATGTGATCGCGCTTGTGTTGAACGGTGGAAGTTTGTTCACAACCTGGCGCATTCGGCGCAGCGACCGGGCGATGTTTCTGCTGGCCGCAGGCAGTATCGCGCTGCTGATTGGCGGCCTGCCCCTGGCCTTTGGTGACGGGTTTAGCGTTGGGTTGGCATCCGGGATCACGACACTGGCCTGGGCGGTTGCCTTGATTCTGGCGGTTGTCGGTATGCGCCGGCCATTGCCAGATCTGCCCCTACCTGCAGTTGCCGTCGCAGTGCCGCAATGGCGGGTGGTGCTGAACGATTACGTCAGCCTCACCAAGCCCAAGGTGATCTCGCTGCTGCTCGTAACCACCCTTGCCGCGATGTACATTACGCCCGCCGGGATGCCTTCGCTCTGGCTGGTGATCTGGACGATGATCGGCGGCTATCTGGCTGCGGGCGGCGCCGGCGCGATCAATTGCGCCCTCGACAGCGATCTTGACATTAATATGGGCCGTACCAGCCGCCGGCCGGTGCCGAGTGGCCGGATCTCGCGCCGTAACGCCATGCTCTTCGGGCTCGGCCTTAGTGCGCTCTCAACTGCGCTTATGCTGGCGTTTACCACACCCCTGGCGACATTCTTCTCGACGCTCGGGATCGTCTACTACGCCTATTTTTACACCCATCTGCTCAAGCGCCACACCTGGCAGAATATCATTATCGGTGGCGGCGCCGGCGCGATTCCGCCCCTTGTCGGCTGGACTGCGGTCACCGGCCGGCTGGATCTGGCGGCAGTCTTGCTGTTCGCGATTGTGTTCTACTGGACGCCGCCCCACTTCTGGGCGCTGGCACTGGTGAAAGCCCAGGATTATGCCCGCGCCGGAGTGCCGATGCTGCCGGTCGTGGCCGGCGATCGTGAGACGCGCTACCAGATTGTGATCTACTCGCTGCTGCTGGTTGGCCTCTCGTTGCTGCTCACGCCAATCGGTGCTATGGGTTGGATATATCTGGCGAGTGCCGCGCTGCTCGGCGCGATCTTCATGCGCGATGCCTGGGCTGTCTATACCCGCGGCGACCAGCCCGCAATCTGGCGGTTGTACAAGTATTCGCTGCTCTACCTTGCGTTGCTCTTCGTCGCAATGGTGCTGGATCGCGCATTCCTGGGCTGACATTCGGCTTTGTAACGCCATTCGTAGGTTACGAAAGCGATCACTAGCGTTTCTCGGTCAGATCTGCTATACTCCGTGCATAAACACACAACTATCGGCCAATGTGGCCATAATGCATGTTGGTTTCAAGAAGGGATTGGACGATGACGACAATGGATCAGACGCTGATCGGCCTTACGCCGGTCGCCCCGCAGTCTCCTGTTCTCGTAAGCGACACCGCATCCAGCCGCTTGTTGGCGATGATGCAGGAGAAGGAGTTGGACGGTTACGCATTGCGCGTATTCGTGGCCGGCGGCGGTTGCTCGGGCATGCAGTACGGGATGACGTTTGACGACGAGATGCGCGAGGGTGATTTCGAATTCATCGCCAATGGCCTGCGCATCCTGCTCGATCCGATCAGCTCACAGTATCTGCTCGGCTCGTCGATCGATTTTGTCGATAGCCTGATGGGCGGTGGCTTCAAGATCGACAACCCGAATGCGGTTTCGAGCTGTGGTTGTGGCCACTCGTTCCGCACTGCGGGCGGCGGCGACGAGGATGCTGCTCCTGCCGGCGGTGGCGGCTGCGGTACCTGCGGCGCGTAACAGTCTGCCTCATGCCGGAACCGGCATGAGATGGATCCAGGCGGAAAGCGTTCCTGCTTTCCGCCTTTTTGTGTGCGATATACGCAAAGTGCGGCTTCTGTTTCGTAGCATGGGGAGGCGCGATGCTGCCGCCTGAGTTTCAAGCCGGAGTTGAACTGTTTAACGCCGGAAAATTCTGGCATGCCCACGAAGCATGGGAGCATTGCTGGCTGGCTGCCGAAGGCGATCAGGCGGCATTCTATCAGGGTTTAATCCAGGCCGCCGCTGCATTGGTCAAATGGCAACAGGGTAATCGGCGTGGGTTACTGCTAAACTGGGCCAAGGGCCGGGGCCGGCTCGCGCCGCTGCTGCCGGCCTATGCCGGGATCGATCTGCTGCGGCTTTGTACTCATATGGATGGGATGGTGGCCGGTACACTTGCTACACCGCCGATTCCATTGCCGGTTGTGGAAAATAACAATGTTGTCTGAACGAAGTTTTACGTTAAGATTCTATATAACGGCCGGCAGCATGCTATACTTGATCATCAGCCGCTGCCCCCGGCCTTTTGATACGCAACCATCCAGGTTGCGCGATTAAGGTCTTTGCTATGCTCCACTCTGGATCCGGCATAAGCCGACAGAAAGGCGCCATTGTGTCAGCAACAATCCTTGTGGTTGATGATGATGTATCTGTTCGCGAATTGCTCGTACGCTTTCTCAATCGCGAAGGCTATCGAACAATGACCGCGACGAACGGGGTTGAAGCCCTTGAGGCAGTTGCACGCGAGGCGCCGGATCTGATCCTACTCGATGTGACCATGCCGCTGCTCGACGGTTTCGCCGTCTGTAAGCAGTTGAAGGATAATGAAGAAACTGCGCTTATTCCGGTGACGATGCTCACCGCCCTCGGCGATCACGCCCATCGCCAGCGTGGTGTAGAAGTCGGCGCCGATGATTTTATCACCAAGCCCTTTGAAAGTAGCCTGTTACGCGCGCGTATTCGCTCGCAGTTGCGGATAAAACGCCTTACCGATCAACTTGAGCGCACCGAGAGTGTGATTTTTATGCTTGCTCTGGCGGTTGAGGCTAAAGATACCTATACCGAAGGGCATCTGCGCCGGCTGTCCAGTTATAGTGAGCAATTGGCGGTCGCCGCCGGTCTGAATGCGCGCCTGGTGAAAGCGATTCGCTTCGGCGGTCTGTTGCACGATATCGGCAAGATCTCGATCGATGACGCGATCCTTGGCAAGCGCGGCCCACTCACCGATGATGAATACGCCCAGATCCGCCAGCATCCCGAGTATGGCGCCCGCATTATTGCCCCGATGCGCTTTGCAAATGAAGTTGGGCCGATTATTCTGCATCACCACGAACGCTGGGACGGTAAAGGTTATCCCCAGGGCTTGCAGGGCGAAGCGATCCCGATTGGTGCCAGGGTGGTCGCAATTGTCGATGCCTTTGATGCCATGATGACCGACCGGCCATACCGGCGTTCGCTCGGTATCGATGAGACATTGCGCCGTTTGCGGGGTGGGCGCGGCAAAGAGTGGGATCCGCAATTGCTCGACCTGTTTGTGGGGTTGGTGGTTGAGCAACGACTTCGGGAACCGACGGTCGATCTTATGACTGATCTTTCCGGTTTCTTCGCCTGATGTATCCTGATGCACTCGCCGTTATAAACCTGCCCGCGCCACCCCGAATCGCCGTTGCGCCTGTTGCCCCATGCCGTCTATACGGCGACGGCGCAGTTGAGCGCGGTATCCTGGTGTGCGCCGATTGTGCGCGGCGCTATCGCATCCGCGACGGAATCGCCGATCTGCTCGGCACGCCGCCGATCTTCGCCAGCCCCGCCCAGTTCACCAACACGCTCCCGCCGACGGCCTGGAGCTACGAGCGGATCTGGCGTTCGCGGGCGCTCACGATTCTTAGCGGCGAGCCGTTTGGCTACGAGCGCGAGTTGCCGTTGCTCACCGGCCTGGCTGAACCGGCCCGTGGCGGTCTTATCCTCGATATCGCATGCTCGAACGGCCTATACGCCCGCGCGCTGGCGGAAGTTCCCGGCACGCATCAGCGTACCGTGATCGGGATCGACCATGCCATGCCGATGTTGCGGCAGGCTCGGGCCTATGCCCGTGCAGCCGGCTTACAGATCAGTTACATCTGCGCGCAGGCTCAGGCGTTGCCGTTCGGATCGCAAAGCGCGGCAACCCTGGTGATGGGCGGCTCGCTGAATGAGATCGGTGATGCCGACCGCGCGCTGCATGAAATGCGTCGGGTTGGCGCGCCCGACGTGCGCCATGTGCAGATGGCGCTTGTGCAGGCGACCACACCCGCCGGGCGCCGTTTGCAGGCCGGCCTGGGCTTTGGTGGAATTGCGTTTCCAACCCTTGTCGAGTTGAACCGGCGCTTCGCTGTGGCCGGTTGGCGCTTGCGGGCGCAATGGCGCTATCGGGTGGTGGTTTTCAGCCTCCTCACCTAAACTCGCGTTGCGTCTCGCCAAGGGCACAGGTACAATGCAAGCATGCTCACTCGAACTCGTGCGCCACAGCGTTCGCGACGCTCCCTACAGACCCAACTCGACCGGCTGGCCAGTGATCGTTGGGCCAGGCGTGGAGTACGGATTCTGGTGCGGGCCGCTGTGCTCGGCATCGCGCTGGTGTGTGTCGGCGTCGGCTTGAATCTGTTGCTCGGCTGGAGCTTGCCCTGGCAATGGCTGGCAGCGACGGCGCTGATCTGTATTGCCGCTGGAGCGGTATTATTGTTGCGTCCGCGTCTTTCCGCCGACCAGGTTGCGCGCCGGCTCGACCGGCGCTTTCAGTTGCACCAGCAGATCGCCACTGCACTTGAACTCGATGCGCAACCTGAAGGTATTGCCGCGCATCTGGATGCGCAGGCTCGCCAGTCACTCGGCCAGATCCGACACTATATCGCGGCCCGCCAGCGCTTTCCCTGGGTCGAGTTGGCGCTGGTGCTGGCGCTTTGTGTTGCGTTGATCGGCTTGTTAATCCTGGCCGGGATTGTGCCGCCGGCGCCGAACACCCAGGTTGAACCGCTGCCGGCCCTGGTGGCGCCGCCTGATCCCGACGAGGCCATGCCGGAAGAGCCGTTTCAACCGCCGCCCGGTTCGCAGCCTGCCCCTGGTTTGGGCAGCGGCGAGTCAAGTTTGCCCGCGCCCGCCGATCCGGCCGCCGCCGCCGCACTTGCCGATGCCCTGCGCGATCAAAGTATCACCCGCCCGGCCGCCGAGTCGCTCGACCAGGGCGATGTCGCGTCGGCTGCCCAGCAATTACGTGAACTGGCCGATCAGGCCGACGGGATCTCGCAAGAGGCCCGCGATGATCTTGCGGCGGCTCTGAATGATGCCGCTCAGGAACTTGGCGGCACGAACCCCGATCTGGCCGAACAGTTGGCTGCAAGCGCCGAGGCTTTGCGCAGCGGGAATGATGCCGCCGCCGCCGAGGCGTTTGAAGATTTGGCCGAGGCGGTTGAAAGCCTGACGAATAGCGCCGGTCAGACCCCCGGCGAGCAACAGGGCCAGG
Source organism: Oscillochloris sp. (assembly GCA_012032775.1). Classification (GTDB taxonomy): domain Bacteria; phylum Chloroflexota; class Chloroflexia; order Chloroflexales; family Chloroflexaceae; genus JAAUQO01. The sequence continues at coordinate 12,017 of JAAUQO010000112.1, forward strand.
GCCAGCAGCCCGGTCAGGGTGGCGGCGCCGGCGAGGGTGTGGCCGGTGAGCAACGTGAGCAACCGACCGATCGATTAGGTGTGGACGGTGTGCCGCTGGAGTTGGACAGTAACGGTGAGCCGAATACGCCAACCGGGAATGAGGCCGACGGCTCGGCTTCCGGTCAGGGTAACGGCGGTTTTAGCCAGGCGAGCCGCTCGCCATCGTCTGAGCGGGTTGATGTTGCCGACGACCCGCTGCGTATCCCGACGGATCTCCGCGATGTGGTTCAAGACTATTTTTCGCCGTAAGGCCCCACGGCCAAATCAGCCGCGCCCGCGCCGCGCATCCGCCGACGCTGATGCGCCATTGTTCGATGAGTTGTTTCTGCGCCGTATGGAGCGCCTGAGTCTGCAAGCGCAACGGACATTGCGCGGCAATCCGGCCAGCGGCGAGCATCCGAGCCGGCACCGGATGCCGGCGAGTATTTTTAGCGATCACCGGCCCTACAGCAGCGGCGATGATCTGCGTTACCTCGATTGGAATGCCTACGCCCGCCAGGAACATCTGTTGCTGAAACTTGGTGAAGCCGAGCAGGATGTGCATGTTCACCTGTTGCTCGACGCCTCGCGCAGCATGACGATCGGGAGTGCTTCTCGCGCCCGCCTGGCGGCGCAACTTGCCGGCGCCATCGGCTACTTAACCCTGGCCCACAGCGATCGGCTGCGCATTGTGCCATTCGGCCCAACCGGGATGCGGCCCTTTGGCCCGGTGCAGGGCAAAGCCTTCACCGTCCCGATGCTCCAGTATTTAAGCGATTTGCAGCCGCAGCCCGAAACGCACCTTGCAACCGTGATCGCGCGCCACGCCATCCAACATCCCCAGGGCGGGATCGTGTTGCTTATCTCCGATCTGCTGGCCCGCGATCATCTGGCCGAGGCACTGCGCCCGCTCGCGCCGCCGCGCTGGCAGACAGTGGTTGTTCATCTGATCGACCGGCGCGATCTGCAACCTGAACTGGCCGGGCCGCTGGAGTTGGTCGATAGTGAGAGTGGCGCCACCTTGAGTTTGACCCTCGACGACGACACGCTGACGGCCTACCGTCAGGCGGTGGCGCATTGGCGATCCGATCTGGCCCGGCAGTGTGCCGTACGCGGGGCAACCTATGCGCCGGTGATGAGTGATTGGCCGCTGGAACGCCAGGTGCTGCCTTATTTACGCGCCCGTCGCCTGCTGTCTTGATGGAGCAATAATGAGTTTTCTGGCGCCGCTAGGCTTCCTGGCTCTGCTGACACTGCCGATTATTCTGATCTTGCACCTGATGCGCGAGCGACGGCGGCGGGTGATTGTGCCGTCGCTGTTGCTCTGGCAGTTGTTGCCCCAGCGCCGCGAGGCTCAACGTCGCAAACGGTTGCCGCTGACGCTGTTGCTGCTGCTCCATCTACTTGCCGCCGCACTGATCGCTCTTGCGCTCGCCCATCCTCAGGTAGCCTTCAATTTCTTCGGCGGCGAACAACACCTCGCCCTGGTGATCGATACTTCAACCAGTATGGCCGCCGGTGATCGCTTCGAGCGTGCGCGGGCCGCCGTCGGCGCTCAACTCTCCGGCCTCGCCGGCCGCGATAGTGTCGTGTTGATCAGCGCCGGCCCACAGGCTGCCGTGATCGGTCGGGCCGGCGCCACTGATGCGCCGCTGTTGCGGGCTGAACTCGATAATCTGCGCCCCGCCGGCACCGGCAGCGATATTGTCGGCGCGCTGACATTGGCTGAAGCCGCGTTGCAGGGTTTGCCCGACAGCCGGGTTATTGTCTTTACCGACGCCGCGATTCCGGATCTTGCCGCCACGGTTGCTCAACGCAGCGGCAGCATTCCGATCATCTGGCAGACGACTGCTGCGCCGCTCGCGAATCGGGCGGTGGTTAATCTGGCCGCCCGTGACGGCGCCGGTGGCAGTGTGCAGATCTACGCCCGGGCCGTCAACTATGGCGATGAGACTTTGCAGACGACGCTGCGCCTTTATGGCGATGATGCGTTGCTCGATACCCGGGTGGTAACCTTTCAACCCCGCGGCGAGGTCGAGTTGACCTGGAGTCTGCCGCCCGGCCCGAGTATATTGCGGGTTGAAGTCGATGGCCGCGACGCACTCCCGATCGATGATGTGTCGCGTTTGCGCCTGGCGAACGCCCGCCCGCTGCAAGCACTCCTGGTAAGTGCGACCCCTGCCGCGCTGGAGCGAGTTTTGCGCGCGATCCCCGATCTGGATGTGCAGGTGGTTGATCCGGCTACGTACTCGCCGCAGATGACGGCTGATCTGACGGTGTTTGCCGGTGTTCTGCCGGATTCGTGGCCCGAAGGGGCGGTTTTAGCGATCGACCCGCCGGCTGGAACGGCGGTGCTTGAGGTGGGGAGTTTCCGCCGCGAGCCGCCCGATGCGGTGGTGCGGGCTGCGCCCGAAACCGATCTTTTCGCGGGGATCAGCCTGGGCAGTGTCGAGTTCGGCAGCGCTGCCGATGTAACGCCGCCCGCGTGGGCGCAGGTGTTGCTGAGCCGCGCCGAGCAGCCCTTGATCCTGCGTGGACGCGTTGAGCGCAGCGAAATTGCGATCTGGGCCTTTGATCCGGAGCGCGGCAATCTGACCAATCGGCTCGCCTTTCCGCTGCTTACGGCCCGAACCGTGCGGAGTCTTATCCCGCCGCCATTGCCCGCCGCTGTGACACTTGGTGTGCCGTTTGATCTCCAGCCCGATCCGCGCGCCGATGTGGTTGTGCTGCGGGGTCCCGACGGCTCGGAGCAACAATTGACGCCGCTTGAAGGCCGGATCGGCAATCTCGCATTGTTCGAGGTTGGTAATTTCACCATGGAAGAGCGCCTTGCCGGCGAGGTGCTGTATCGGGTCGAGTTGCCGGTGAGCGCCGGTTCCCCGCAAGAGTCGGCCCTTGCCCCACAGCCACTGCCGCCCGATCGCCCGCCGGTAGTTGCGACAGGCGCCGATCTGGAAGAATTGGGCCGGCCGCTCTGGCCATGGTTGGCCGCCGCTGCACTGATCGTCGGGATGGTTGAATGGTTCTATGTCCATGCCGCACGTCGGCCTGGTGTGGGTAGTTGAGGACGATGATGAGCGTTTCCATTTTGCTGATCCTGGTTGTAGGATTCGTGTTGCTTGCCCTGGTTATTGCAGGCGTTGGCTTGCTAGTGCTTAACCGGCGTGAGAATCGAGCAAGCGATCCCCATCCTGCAATGGCTGCGGCACCGCCGGCGATCGGTAGTGCCGTCGAGACTGAATCCCGCATGCTGCTGGCCCAGGCAACAAAATCGGCGCGATTAAATTGGTGCGCGACAGCACCGGCCTCGGTTTGAAAGCGGCGAAAGATTATGTCGAAAGCCTGGATCCGAGCGGTGTCGTGCCGCGTGTCTCCGCGCCGATCACTCCCGACGCGGATCTGGAGTCGGAAGTACATATGCTTTTGTTGCAAGATAAAAAGATCCAGGCGATTAAACTCGTGCGCGAACGTACCGGCATGGGTCTCAAGGAAGCCAAAGATTATGTTGATCAGCTTGATTCTTAGCTAAACTACGAACGTGGTTGTTACGTTTTGGTGAAGCCGAAAACGAACAAATACGCTCTTCATATCAAGGCATGCTTTTTCGTAATCCCAACCTGCTCTGGCTGTTGTTGCTCATCCCGGTGCTGGCGCTGCTCTGGCGTTGGCGCGGTGTGCGTTTGCCGTTCGCTGCGCTGCTGCTGCGTGGCCTGAGTGTCGGTGCCTTGGTGTTGGCGCTGGCCGATCCGATCCTGGGCGGTGCGCCGCCGCCCGATGGGCCGCTGGTCGTACTGGCCGATCAGTCCGATAGCCTGACACCCGCAGGGCGAGCGGCATTGCAGGCTGAGGCCGAACGCCTGGCGGCGGAAGCCGGGCCGCGCACGCCGCTGATCTACTTCGGCGCCGATCTGGTTGCCGCCCCGGTGGCGGAAGCGGCGGCGCCCAATGTCGATCCGTCCGGCAGCGATCTTGCCGCCGCCCTGCGCTCGGCATTGGCTCTGTTGCCCGCCGGTGGCCGGGTGCTGGTGCTTTCCGACGGTTTGGCGACACTTGGCGATGCAACTGCCGAGACCCGCCGGGCGGTCGCGCAAGGTGTGACGATCGATGTGTTGCCGGCGCCGCTGACTGCGCAGGCTGAAGTGGCGATCGTCAGTGTGGGCGTGCCGCCGACTCTGCGCAGTGGCGAGGAGTATCCGATCGATATTGTGGTGCGCTACCGGCCCGCCGATCAAGGCGGTGGTGCTGTTGCAGCCCGATTGCGACTTTTCGAGGGCGAGCAGGTGCTGGGCGATCAGGAAGTGCTTTTGTCGCCCGGTGATGATACATTCACCTTTCGGCATCGCGCCGGCGAGCCGGGCATTGTTCAATTGCGAGCCCAACTTGATCTGCCGGGCGGCGATACCTTCGGCGCGAACAATCAGGGCGCCGCCACGGCGTTGATCGCGCCGCCGCCGCGCGTGCTGGTGGTCGAGGGCCGTGAGGGTGAGGCGCTGCCGTTGGTGGCCGCCCTTCAGCAAGCCGGTGTTGAGGCCGAACGGGTGCTGGCCGAACGGCTGCCGCCGCAACTCTCGGCATTGGAACCCTACGACGGTATGGTGCTGGTTGATGTGCCGGCTACGTCGCTCAGTGTCGATCAGATGGCCGGTGTGCGTGAGTTTGTCCGTAGCGAGGGCCGCGGTCTGGTGGCGATCGGCGGGCGTAGCTCGTTTACCCTCGGCGCCTACAAAGATACGCCGCTGGAAGAAGTACTTCCCGTGCAGATGGATCCGCCGCCGCGCCCACAACGCACCGACATCGCCCTGCTGCTGATCGTCGATCGCTCGGCCAGTATGACGGCCGCCATCGGAGTGAGCAAGTTCGATATGGCGAAGGAGGCCGCGATTCTTGCGACCGAGAGCCTTCAGCCGAATGATCGGATCGGTATTCTGGCTTTTGATACCGGCCAACTCTGGGTTGTGCCGTTCCAGCCGATCGGCGAGGCCTTGTCGCTGGCCCAGATCCAGGAGCAGATCGCAGCTCTGCCCAGCGGCGGCGGCACCGATATCGATCTGGCGTTGCGTAGCGGCTTACCTGCATTGATCGAACAACCGTCTTCGGTGCGCCACGCCGTGTTGCTCACCGATGGTCGCAGCTTTACCAATAATTTCGCCGGCTATCAGCAGTTGGTCGAAACCGCCCGCGCTCAGGATGTCTCGCTCTCGACGATCGCGATCGGGGTTGATTCGGACACTGTGTTGCTCGATCAGTTGGCCCGTTGGGGCGGCGGTCGCTACTATTACGCCGATCAGCCGGAGGATATTCCGCGCCTGACGTTGCTGGAAAGCGAAATCGCGCGCGCCGATCTCTCGGTCGAGGAGCCGGTACGGGCGGTCTTGTCGCAGCCGCACCCCATGGTGCGCGATTTTGCCCCGGCTGAGTTGCCGCAGATCGACGGCTATGTTGCGGTGACCCCTCGTGATGGTGCCGAGGTGATTCTGCGCGCTCCGGCCGAAGATCCGTTGCTCGCCGCCTGGCAGTATGGTCTCGGTCGCGCAGTTGCCTGGACGCCGAGCGCCGGTCCGCCCTGGGCGAGCCAGTGGCTCAACTGGGCCGATTACGACCGCTTCTGGGCGCAAGTGGTGCGCTACACCTTGCCGGCCCCCGACAGCGGCCCACTGCAGGTGCGTCTGGAGCAACAAACAGGCGGCGCCCGCCTTACAGTCGATGTGTTGCGGCCCGGCGGCGAACCACTCGATCTCGCCACGGTTAATGCCCGCGTCACACTCCCCGATGGCACGCTCCGTAGCTTTGATGTGCGCCAGAGCGCACCCGGCCGTTATACGCAAGATCTTGTGCTCAGCGACAGCGGGCCGTATGTGGTCTCGATTGTGTTGGTGCGCGACGGCCAGATTCAGCAGCGCGAAGTCGGCTATGTTCAGCCGGTGGCCGCCGAGTATGTGCTGAGCGAGCAGCCGCGTGACGCCGGGGTAACGTTGCTGCGAAATCTTGCCGAAGCTACCGGCGGTGCTGTGCTTGAGCCACTGGCGCAGATCGATCCTGCTATTGATGCGGAAGCGCCTGCCCCGGAAGCGACCGATCTCTGGCCCTGGTTGCTTGGCCTGGCGCTGTTCCTCTGGGTGCTTGAGATTGCGTTACGGCGCGGTGCCTTTATTCGGTAATTGGACTGCCCGGCTGTATCCTGGATCTTGTTGCCTACACTGGTGAACCGTGATCGAGCGCATCGACCCGATCCTCGCAACTGCAATTGCCGAGCGAATCTTCCCCGGTGCGGTCGTGCTTGTCTGTCGCAGCGATGCCGTTGTCGCCATATGTACCGCCGGCGACACGATGTATGGCGACGTAGGCAGTGTGCCGGTGCTTCCCGACACTATCTACGACATTGCATCGATCACCAAGGTTGTCACGGCCACAGCCGCACTCATCCTCTTCGATGCCGGTGAACTCGATCTCGACGCGCCGGTTCGTCACTATCTGCCGGAAATCGCCGTGCGCGAACTGTTGGTGCGCCACCTGCTCACCCACACTTCCGGGTTGGATCTGCGCCTCTCGGCCCTGAAACACACTGGCGCCGCCGGGATCAGGCAGGCAGTGTATGCGGCGCAGCCGCTCCGAGCGCCCGGCACAACTGTCGCCTACACCAATATCAGCAGTCTCATTCTCGGCGATCTGGTGGCTGCCGTGGCTGCGATGTCGCTCGATCGGGTGTTTGATCGCCTGATCCTGGCGCCCCTTGCAATGCACGAGACGGGATTTTGCCCGCCGGCGGATCTGCGGGTGCGGATCGCGCCGACCGAATGGGATGCGGAGTGGCGCGGCGGCCTGGTGCATGGCGTCGTTCACGACGAGAGCGCTTATGCACTTGGGGGGGTGGCCGGGCATGCCGGCCTGTTCAGTACCGCCGCCGATCTTGCCCGCCTCCTGCAACTCTGGCTGTGTGGCGGCGCATGGGGCAGCCGGCAACTCCTTCGCGAATCTACGGTGGCCCACGCACTCCGTGATTCGACCGGGATGTTGCCGGCGTTGCAAGGACAAATCATGCGCGGCGGCCTGGGCTGGATGCTGGATCGGCCGAATGTAATGGGCGCCGCGCGCCGGGAAGCTTTGGCCACACCGGCTTTACCGGCCCGGTGATGATTGGTATGCCGGAGGCCGATCTGGGCTTCGTGCTGCTGAGTAACCGCACGTACCCTCGTCGCACTCCGCCGCCCTACCGCCACCACTCCGTCACCGCCGCGATAGTGGACATCATACGCCCGGCGCTGGAGATGTGAAGCATTTGTCTCGATCAAATGCTTCCCCTACAGTATCCCCAGTACCTCGTTTACCGCGTCGGCCACTGCGTGCGCTCGGCGTCGCTGAGCGACGGATGCACCGGGATGGATAACACCTGGTGTGATGCCTGCTCCGAATGCGGCAGT
>JAAUQO010000113.1 GCA_012032775.1 Oscillochloris sp.
TAGGAACCCGAACTGATGCCCTTCTCGCTTGAAGAGCTTGGCCTCAGCCCCGACGAGATCGCCGCCCTGGAAGCTGGTACGAGCGATGAACCCGCCGCTTCTGCTGCGCCGGCCGCTGAGGAATCGGAACTGATGCCCTTCTCGCTTGAAGAGCTTGGCCTCAGCCCCGACGAGATCGCCGCCCTGGAAAGCGGTGCAGCAACCGGCGAAACAATTATCCCCGGCTGGTCTAAGAATGAAACACCAAACATGGAGCCGTTCGCCGAAAGTGATTCCTCGCTAGAACCGCCGGCAAGCGAGCCGGATATGGGCGAGCCGTTCTCATTCGACGATTTCGGCGCCGAAGAGCCTACTCCATCCGAAACTGCGGCCGAATCGGCCCGGGCTGAATTCGAAGGTCTGGATTTCGACGAGAATGTTCAACCATTCTCCCTCGATGATCTCGGATTGAGCGACTTCGATCTCGGCACACAGGACAGCTCACGCGAGTTGGGTTTGACGGCGGATGAGTTGGCCGGTATGGATCTTGGCGAGTTTGAGACCCTGATGCCGGGGGCCGCATCATCGCAAGAATCGGACGAAGAGATCGAGCAGGTTGACACTGGTGATCCGGCCCTCGACAAGTTGATCATGCTCGGTCGCCGGCAAGGATTCGTCGATCTGACCGATATTATCGGCGTGGTAGACGATCCCGAAGCCGAGGCGGAGCGAATCGAAGAGATCGGTTGGACCTTACATCGAGCCGGCATTCAGATCCGCGACGGTGATGAAATCATCGATATGGAGGCCGACGAGGCTGAAGAGCCGGAAGTCGCAGCAACCTTGACCGATGAATTCGAGGAGTTCAGCACAGCGTCCGCTGATGATTCGACTTTTGCGGAGCCGGAGTTGACGCCGTTCTCACTTGAGGAGTTGGGACTCAGCCCCGAGGAGATCGCGGCACTTGGCTTGAGTGAAGCCGACGCCACATTTGCTCCGGAACCGGCCGCGCCGACGCCGGCTGCGGAACCGCCGGCCCCGAAACCAGCTGCACCGCCAACTGCCGATCTCGGTGAACCTGAGTTGACGCCGTTCTCACTTGAGGAGTTGGGGCTCACGGCTGAGGAGATCGCGGCACTCGGCTTGAATGAGGCCGACGCCATATTTGCTCCCGAGCCGGTTGCACCGGCAACGCCTGAACCCGAGCCGGCACCACCGGCGGCGTCTAGCTCGCCGCCGATACAAGCAGAGCCGGAGTTGGCGCCGTTCTCACTTGAGGAGTTGGGGCTTAGCCCCGAGGAGATCGCGGCACTCGGCTTTAATGAGGCCAACGCCACACTTGCTCCGGAACCAACCGCTGCAGCAAGGCCCGAACCGGAACCTGCGACCGAACCGCCGGCAGCCGAAGAAGATGACATGTTCGACTTCGGATTTGCCGAGGAGCAGCAGGTTGAGCGAGCGGTACGAACCACACCGCGCGAAGCAGAGCCGCCGCCAACATCGCCGGTCGAAGACAACACCTTTGTTCCGGCTGATCTTGATAACCTGGACGATATTTGGGATGCGCCGCCGCCGGTTGAACCCGAAGCCCCGGCCCGGGTTGTGCTGCCGGCTATGTCCGAGCGCGCCAAGACCCCGCCGCAGCGCCAGGGCACCACCGGCGGTACGAGTGGAGGGCGGACGCCCCCCGCCGACCCGTGACGATACCCGTTTCGCCCGCCGCGAGGCGGCGCGGGTTGGTGTTGCGACCAACAAAAAGCCGGCGAGCGCGCCACGGAGTTTTGCGGCGTTCATCCCGACCGGCGAAGAGATGCTGGATCAGTATCTGGAGCAACTCGACGCCGAGCCGGAGAACTACGGTTTGGCGCTGGCAATGGGCCGCATGGCGGCTGAAACCGGGCGCGCCGAGTTGATGAGCGCGCTATACCGCCATCTGATCAAGGCCAACCAGTTGATCGACGAGATCGCAGCCGAAGTTGAAGGGTTGCTCGACGCAATCGATAGTACCAGTACACGCCGCCAACTCTCGCGGGTGCTTGGCGATGTCTACTCAAAGCAAGGGCGCTATCGCGAAGCAATGGCTGCGTACAGCAGCACATTCGAGCGCTAGTCGAACAAAACCGCACCCGCCTACGTAGTACAACCGTTATGCCGTAATGATAGACTGACGGAAGTGCACAGAGTAACCGGAAGTCATGAAAGGTCTACATATGCGCCGCATCGTAGAGGATCTTATCCGCGTTGAGGGTGTGATTGGCAGCCTTCTCGTGGGCAAAGACGGCCTTGTTGTAGCCAGCACGCTGCTCGACGAGGAGGACGCCGAGATCCTCGGCGCTATGTCGGCTGCGGTGTTTGGCGAGATCGACAAGGCCACCAAGCGAATCGGAGTCGGAACCCTGGTCGATTCGATTATCGACGCGAAAGACGGCTCAATTCTGTTGCTTGAGGCAAAAGAGTTGATTCTGGTGGTGATCACGCAACGCACGGTCAATCTTGGATTGGTGAAGATGGAAATGCGCCGCGCCGCGAAGCGGATCGGCGAGGCAGTGCCGATTTAAATCTTTGATACGATGCGACAACAACGACACGGCAGAGTGTGAACTCTGCCGTGTTTCGTTTTTGTCGGGCTGATTCCCCCAAAGCCGAACCCCAACCAGCATAGCCTGCAATAGTGGTATACTGCGCCCGGCAACGCCAAATAGAGAGTGCAAAGGAGCTTGTCACCATGGAGCGTGCATTGATCATCTTGAAGCCCGACGCCGTTCAGCGTGGCCTGGTTGGCCCGATTCTGACCCGCCTGGAGCAGCGCGGATTGAAGCTCCAGGGCTTGAAGTTGATGCAGGTCGATGAGAATCTGGCCCGCAAGCACTATGCCGAGCACGAAGGCAAGGCGTTCTTCAGTAGCCTGGTGAGCTACATCACCTCGGCGCCGGTGGTAGTGGCGGTGGTAGCCGGAAAGGCCGGTACGGTTGAGATGATCCGCACCATGGTTGGTGCGACGAACCCCGCTAAGGCGGCGCCCGGTACAATCCGCGGCGATTTTGGGGTTGAGATCGGACGCAACCTGATCCACGCCTCGGACTCGCCCGAGAGCGGCGAACGCGAGACGGCGATCTTCTTCAGCGACAGCGAGTTGATCATAAGTTGGGATCGCGCCACCGACACCTGGATTCACGAATAGAAAATCTTTTGTTGCTGTTTTTGCCGGCGAATCCGGCAAAACAGCAACAAACCTTTTTTGGACCAACAGTAATTTCGCGCGTGTTAGCGAGCCGAAACGAAGTACTTTTAGGAAGTGTTATGCTGGTTGTGATGGCAGCAGGTGCTACTGCTGAACAGATCGCGGCGGTTTGCGCCGAGATTAGCGCCATGGGCTTTGTCGCCCACCCAATGCCCGGGCCTACCCGGACTGCGATCGGGATTACCGGTAATCGTGGGCCGATTGAGCAGGCCGAGCGGATCGCCCGCATGCCTGCCGTTGCGGAGTTAATTCGCGTTACCGCACCCTATAAGTTGGTGAGCCGCGAGTTTCGCGAGGCCGCGACGGTGGTTCGGGTTGCCGGGGTGCCGATCGGCGGCCCAACCGTGACGATTATCGGCGGCCCGTGTACTGTCGAGAGCCGCGAGCAGACCCTCGCCGTCGCGCACTCGGTTGCTGCGGCCGGCGCCACGATTCTGCGTGGCGGCGCCTTTAAGCCCCGCACATCGCCTTATGCTTTCCACGGCCTTGGTGAAACAGGCTTGCAGATCCTGGCCGAGGCGCGTGCGGCAACCGGCTTGCCGATTGTGACCGAGGTTTTAGACACGGAGACGCTGCCGCTGGTGGCTGAATACGCCGACATGCTCCAGATCGGCGCGCGCAATATGCAAAACTATAGCCTGCTGCGTGCAATCGGTCGGAGCAACAAGCCGGTTTTGCTGAAGCGCAGTTTCGCCGCTACAGTTCAGGATCTTCTGCTGGCCGCCGAATATCTGCTCGATGCAGGCAATACACAGGTAGTGCTTTGTGAGCGCGGTATTCGCAGTTTCGACGACAGCAGCCGTTTCACACTCGATCTAGGCGCCGTGCCGATTATCAAACAACTTTCGCACCTGCCGGTGATCGTTGATCCGTCGCATGCCTCGGGGCGCTGGGAGCAGGTTGTACCGATGGCCCGCGCCGCGATCGCCGCCGGTGCCGATGGTTTGATTGTGGAAGTGCATGATAATCCCGCATTCGCCGTCTGCGACGGCCGCCAGTCGCTGGTACCGGAACGCTTTGAGGTGATGATGGCGCAGATCCGGCGCGTCGCCGCCGCGCTCGATCGCGATCTGACACCGCAACCCTAAATCTTGTTGCTGGATCGCATGGTTTTGCCGAGCGGTTTATCAAACACAGCCTATGGAATCACGACAGTGGAAAGAGTATAGCTGGCCGTTGCTGGCATCGGTGCTGGCGCTGCTGGTGATCGGCATCCTGGCGTTGAATAGCGCCACGCTCACCGCCGTTACGGGGAATGGTGCGCCGCTACGGCCGATCTTCCCACGCCAATTGATCTATATCGGGGTTGGGTTGGCGGTGATGAGCTTTGTGAGCGTGATTGATTATCGGCTGCTCTCATCGCTGGCGCGCCCAGTGTACCTGGCGATCATCGGTTTGTTGGGGTTGGTGCTTTTGATCGGCCAGATTAGCGAGGGCGCCAGAGTTGGATCGCGATCGGCGAACGGACATTCCAACCGGCCGAACTGGGGAAACTGGCGCTGATTCTGGGCCTGGCGGCATACTACCATCGCTTTGAGGATCGCCGACAGACGGCAGTGGTGCAACTTGGTGGACTGATGCTCGCCGCCGTTCCGATTGTGCTCGTACTTATGCAACCCGATCTGGGCACCGCGATTGTGCTGGTGGTAATCTGGATGAGCATGGCCTGGGCCGCCGATCTGCGCCTGAGCCATCTGCTCGCGCTGGTGGTTCTCACTCTGCCGTTGCTCGTGATGATCTGGTTTAACGACACCCTGCTCGACGAGTACCAGAAAACGCGCCTGCTCACTTTTTATTACTTGCTGACCGACCCGACCAGGGTTGATTTTAACAGCGGTTACAACGTGATTCAGGCGCTGAATGCGATTAGCTCCGGCGGGCTGACCGGCGCCGGCCTGACGCGCGGTCTCTTCAGCCAGGGCAATTATGTGCCGGTACAACACACCGATTTTATTTTTGCCGTCGTTGGCGAGGAGCTAGGCTTTCTGGGCGGAGTGGTACTGATCATGTTCCTGACGGCGGTGCTCTGGCAATCGCTGACAATTGCCTCACGGGCGCGTGATCGCTTCGGACACTTGATCGCGACCGGTATTTTCGGCATGTTTCTGGCCCATATTACGATTAACATCGGCATGAATATGAGTATATTGCCGGTGACCGGCCTGCCCTTGCCGTTGATCTCGTCGGGCGGCAGCTTTATGATCGTCACGCTCACCGCGATCGGCCTGTTGCAAAGTATCGCCCTACGCCGGCGGAAACTCTCGTTTTGAGGTGCTAGAATGTCGGTAGGGTATTTGTGTTGTGATGCGGCGCAGTTTCGCTGCGCCGCATCACAACACAGAATCCTTACGGGCCGGCGGCCCGAAACGCCCACAAATCCGATTACGCTACCGACGTTCTAGGTGTTCACGAGTGCTTCGACTTCGGCCAGGGTTGGGAGCGCGCCGCGCCCGCCGAGGCCGCCGCACTTGAGCGCGGCCGCCGCAGTTGCGAAACGTAATCCGGCCTTTGGCCCGTCGCCACGTAACAGCGCATACAGCAACGCGCCGTGAAACACGTCACCACTGCCGGTTGTATCGACCGGCGTTACCATGAAGGCCGGCGTATGCCATGTTTCAGCGGCAGTTGCGCACCAACTTCCTTCAGCGCCGCAAGTAACAACCACATTTCCAGCGTAGCGTTCTTGTAACGCACGGGCCGCTGCGGCCGGGTGCTCCTGGCCGCCGGCCTCACGCCCGAAGCGGGCCGAAACCACAATCCAATCACACAGCGGCAATAACTCCAGCGTACCGGGACGGATCCGCTCGGCGTCGATCATCACGATGCCGCCGGCGTCGCGCATCCAACGGGCGGCAACCTGTGCTTGCTCAGGCATATGCGTGTCGATCAACAGTGCTCGCCCGGCAGTTACCGCCGTGCGATCAAGTGGCGTTGCCGTAAACACCTCCGGATCGTTATGCCAGAACACCGTCCGCCGATCATTGCCCGGCTCGGCCAGTACAAAGGCGACATGCGAGCACCCCGAACGTACCGCCACAGCGGAAACATCCACTCCAGCCTGTTGCAGATCGTCGCGAATGCGTATGCCGTAACCATCAGCGCCGACGGCACTAATTAATGCGCCGCGCCCGCCTAAACGAGCAAACGCAACCAGCGCCGTGGCAACCGGCCCGCCGCCCATCTCGACCAGTTCGGCCAGTTCCTGCTTGATCCCAAACTCAGGCCCGCGCGCAACAACACCAATGATGTCCCAGGTAGCCACGCCAAGGCCAATTAAATCGTAGTGCATTGCGGGTATCCCATCTCCAAGACTGATACTGAAATATCATCGCATCCATGCCGAAGGCTATGCTACCATAGACAAAAGTAATCCGTCGTCTATATGCCAACCATGCGTGGAGACAATTCATGCACTCGATTTCGCAGCCTGGTACAACCAATGAATTTCCACTCCATCCTCAACCCGGCAGCGATCTGCTCAGAGATGCATTAAAGCAGAGCAACTTTTTTATCGCTACCTGTGATCAGCAGTTGCGCTACCGCTGGGTGTTTAATCCACCGGCGAATATCGCTGCCGATCACTTCATCGATCATACCGACGACGAATTGTTTGGCCCAGGCGGGCTACAGATCAAAGCCTTGAAACAACAGGCGCTCAGCAGCAACACTCCGATCGAGGCCCAGATCGCATTGTCGCTTGCGGGGCAAACCGTCCGCCTGGCGTTACAGATCATTCCCCAGGGCCATCCTGCCGACCACCTTCTTTGTATCGGCCGACCGCTGTCCGATCAACCGATCGCGCTGAAACCGGCGGATGCGCCGCTGTGGCCGTATCTTGGCGACGACCCGACGCAGTATGCCCTGCTCGATTTGATCGACCAGGTAGTGCTTGTGACGATAGAGGACGGCCGGCTCTTTTACGCAAACCAGGCCGCGCGCCAGTTGTATGGGATCGACATCGCCACTATGCGCGGCCGGATTCTCGACGGTGCAACCTGGGGTATTGATCGGGCCCTACTGCAACGTGTCTCCGAGCACATTTATCGCGGCAAAATCTGGCAAGGCGAGGCGACCGGCCGGACGAACGACGGGCGGCGCTACGATGTGCTGCTTACCTGTCGCCCGATCCTCAACTCAGATGGGGTATTGCAGGCAACAATCACCACGGCTGTCGATATCGGGCGTTTGAAGGAAGCCGAAGCTGAATTACGCCAGGTTAACCATTTACTGGTTGAACTCAACCGCGATTATCGGCACTCGCGGAATCTTCTGCATATGCTGTTCAATGGGATTGAAGATGCGTTATGTCTGTTTGATCGGGAGGGCAAATTACTGGCGCTGAATCAGCGCGCCGCAGAGATCCTGGAGATCGCCGATCATCAACACGAGGAGTACCAGATCCCCGCCTTTGTAACCGATTCACCCTTTAGTTTGACGGCATTCATCAGGCAGAGCCTGCGTGAACAACTGCCGCAACGGCGGCGAATCCAGCGCACGAACGCCGAACGCCGCCAGATCCTCGATGTGCAAACACTGCCGCAATTTGACGATAACGGCAACCTGATGCGGTTGGTGATCCACGCCAACGATGTCACGGAACAAGTCTTGATCGAAGCCCAGATGATCGAGCAAGAACGACTGGCAGCTAACGGCCGCCTTGCCGCAACCCTGGCCCACGAGATCAACACCCCGCTTCAGGCGATCGAGAGCTGCCTCCATCTGATTGGGCGAGTGACCGAGGATCGGCGTGAGCGCTACTTGAATCTGGCCCGTGATGAGATTCGCCGGATTGGCGAGATCGTACAGCGCCTACTGAACCACTACCAGCCAAGTAACCCCAACCCGATGCCGGTTATGCTGAATCATCTGGTTGAGCGCGTACTGATGCTCACCGGTGCAAGCCTGAGTCGCCAGCATATTCGGGTCGAACAGACACTCTGCGATGATTTGCCGCCGGTGTTGGGGCGCGCCGACGAATTAACCCAGGTACTGTTGAATCTGGTGATAAACGCCGCACATGCGATGCCGCGCGGCGGGATTTTACGCCTGGAGACAAGCAAAGAAGCGGCAGAGCCGTTGCGGGTGCTGCTCGCTGTGATCGATAATGGCGTCGGCATCCCACAAGAAGATCAATCGCGGATTTTTGAACCATATTTTACAACTCGTAACACCGGCAGCGGGCTTGGTTTGGCCGTCTGCCAGCGGATCATCAACGCCCATGGCGGCGAACTGAGCGTCCAGAGCAGCCTGGGCCACGGCAGTCGCTTCACCGTGGCGCTGCCGATTATCGCTTCATAACAATCATTCGTTCGCAAAAATTGCCCTTGCCGCACGAATGGGGTAGACTGAAAAGTACACGCACGAATTATCCCGACAATATTGTCGGTTATGTAAAGGGATCAACCATGAGTGAATCAGCAACCATTCGTGAGCAGGCGACACTCGGAGGCGGCTGTTTCTGGTGCATCGAGGCGGTCTTTGATGATCTCGACGGAGTTAGCGATGTGGTTTCCGGTTACTCCGGCGGCCATGTCGTCAACCCGACCTACCGCCAGGTTTGCAACGAAACCACCGGCCACGCCGAAGTCGTGCAAGTCACATTTGATCCGAACCGGATCAGTTTCCGCGATGTACTGGAAGTCTTTTTTAGTATTCACGATCCGACCACGCCGAATCGCCAGGGCGCCGATGTCGGCACACAATATCGTTCAGCGATCTTCTATCACTCCGATGAGCAGCGCCGGATCGCCGAAGAAGTGATCGCCGAATTGACGGCAGCGAAAGCGTTTCGTAATCCAATTGTTACCGAAGTGACGGCATTCGATCGTTTTTATGCTGCCGAGGATTACCATCAAGAATATTTTGCCAACAACACCCGCCAACCCTATTGTCAGATGGTTGTAGCGCCGAAGGTTGCGAAATTCCGCAAGCAATACGCCGATCGTTTGAAGGCCGGCGCCTGATCGCCGGGTTTGAGGAAGCGAAGATTATTCAGAGGTCAATTTGCAGAAACACTGCAAATTGGCCTCTAACATCTCACTTGCGAACATCCCATCGCGAACCCTTGTACTGGGAGGTGTCGGATGACATCGTTGGAGCTATACGCCGACCAGAATGTTCGTATCGATCAATTGACCGGGATCGGGAATTTGCTCGCATTCGCCGATGCACTCCTGACCAATATCGATAGAACAGCACCGCGCTCGTTCATTACCCTTGATCTCAATGGGATCAAACGCCTGGAACGTGAGCAAGGCGATCAGGCTCTGCGCTGGATGGCCCTGGTATTGCGCGAAGAGTTACCCGTGCCGGTCTTTCGAATCGGCGCCGACGATTTCGCGGCAATTCTTCCCGGCGCGGATCACATTCGCCACCGGCAGATGGCCGATCGCCTGGCGGCCCGTCTGAATCATGATGCCGGCCGGATTGGCCTGCAAACGCCGGTAGTGGCACTGGCAGTAATCCATTATCAGGGCAGCGAACCGGCCACACCCGCCGATGTACTTGGCGAATTACAGGCTGCGGTACAGGCCGCAAGGGCGCAAGGCGCGATCCAGGCACTTGCCGTCCAGGCGGGCAATGCCGAAACCGCAGTCGATATGCGTGCGCTATCGAACCGCCTGGTTGGCCGATTGGTGGAGTTAGGTGTTGTGCTTGAGCAATCACAACATCTGGCAGCCAGCGATCCGGTTACCGGGATGCCGAATTTGCGTGCTGCGCTCCAACAGATCGATCGGACATTCAGAAGCGCCGTAGATACTGGGCGCCTTTTCTCAATTCTTATGGTAGACGGCGACAATTTGCGACGCTACAACGAAGTCGGCTATGCTGCCGGCGATCGTATGCTGATCGATCTTGCGGCAGTGCTACGCGAGCAGTTGCGCCCACATGACTTTCTGGCGCGCTGGCGGGTGGGTGATGAGTTTTTGATCTTGCTGCCGGAGACAGGGGTTAGTGGTGCGGCAACACTGGCTGAACGCTTACGCCGCAAGGTCGAGGAAACATCGCAATTCTGGCCGTTTCCGGTAACGATCTCGATTGGAATCGCCACATACCCGCAGCACGGCCACAGCAGTGAAGCGTTGGTGCATCATGCCGAGCAAGCAAACCGACATGCCAAAGCGAGCGGGCGCAATCGGATCGTGATTGCCGCGATCAGCATGCCGCAATAGGGCTTCAGCATGCCCCTACTGCGGTGCATCCACACCTGCGCGACATACTCAGCGCCGATCATCGGCCGATGAATGCTGTTCGGAGCGCGATCCATTGCTGCGCCGGCTATCCCGGCGACTGCGGCAACGTGGGCAGCGGGTCGGCTCGTTCAGAAATCCTTTATCGGCATAAAATTCCTGTTCGCCCGCAGTGAAAACGAATGTTTCACCGCAACTGCGGCACACAAGGTCCATGTCTTTATAGAAAGCCATAATTGTGAGGGGGCGCCCGTCGGAGTTATCGCCGCCGGACGCAGTAGGCGCCGGCGTGGGCGCAAGGAGGCATCTGCTCCTTGCATTGTAACACGCTGCGCCCCGATCTGCATGGTTCGTTTCACAGCGCCGGATCTTACGAACCGGTGCCGCTATAATGCCGCAATCCGAAGCGCCAGATAGCGTAGGCACCACTGAGCAACACCGCAGCCATCAGCGGCGGAAACCAGGCCAACCAGCCGACATCACGCCCCAGCAGGAAACTCGCCGGGTAAAACGAGGCCAGGGCAAATGGGAAGATCCAGGTGAGTAAAAAGCTGATCCCGCCATGATAGATCGTGAGTGGGTACTTGGCGAATTCATACATCTCATGCACAACTCGCGTCACCGGGATTGAGTCCATGATCCAGAATGAGGTTGTGGCCGTCATCAACATCAACGCGATGAAGATCAAACCACCGCTGATCACCATCACAGTTGTGTAGGCCAGCATCCCCACCGTCCACACCAGGCCCAGCCCAAACGACGCCTTGACCACCAGCGCCAACCCAACCAGCAATGTGCCGATGCCGTCGTGGCAGAAGCGATCGGCCAGCAGATGAAAGAGCGGATCGATCGGCCGCACCAGAAAGCGGTCGAAGCCACCGGTACGAATATAATGCCGGCCAACTGTCCACAGGTTATCGGCCAGCATATGGCTAATCGAGCGCGACAGCATCAGGATGCCATAGATCAGCAGGATTTCGTCGTAGCGCCAGCCGTTCAGATCGGGGATTTGACGCATCACCACCCAGATCGCCAGAATCCCGGCGCCCTGAACAAACAGCATCGAGACCACGCCGATCAAAAAGTTCATCCGATATTCCATCAGGATTTTGAAGCGCTGGAGCAAGAAATAACCGTACAGGTTGATATAGCGTGCCACAGAACACCTCAATGCGACATACCGAACCGGAATGCAGCATGTACATTATCCGCCCTGCACCGTCACCCGGCGCACGGTGCGGCGGAACACAACGCGCGAGACGATCAACAAGCCGGTCAGCCAGGCCACCTGGATCAACAGGCTACGCGGCACATCACTCAGGGGCGTAATCCCGCTTAAGACCGCGACCGGCACATACAGGGCCTGGGCAAAGGGCAGCGCCTCGGTGAGACTCCGTAACCAACCGGGCATAAGAGCCAGCGGCACCAGAGCACCGCTAAAAAACGTCGCCATACCCTCACGCATCACACTCAAGCCCCATGTCTCGGTGCTGTAGAACGACAGACAGCCAAAAATCCAGTCGAAGCAGAACAGCACGGCATGGCCGAGCAACAGTGTGCTCAGGAACGCAAGCCAGATCAGGGGATTGAGCGGCAGGCGCAGATCGAAAAAGATCATGGCGACGATCAAGAGCGGGATTTTCAACACCACAACCGTCGCCATGCGCGCCAACTGCTCGGCGTAGAAGCGGCCCTGAAAATCGATCGGTCGCAACAACTCAATCGCGATTGTGCCCTCGCGGGCCATAAAACCAAAGGCGAAGATCGCATCACCTTGCAGCAGCGGCACAAAGATCTGGGCCAACAAAATATAGTTGATCGTCTGGGCATAACTCAGCCCGGCGATGCTCGATTGCCCGGCATAAACCGCCTGCCAGAAAAACTCATCACAATCAGCCAGATAATCTGAACCGTCATCTCCATCCAGACCCAGACGGTGTAGGCGAGGAAGGTTTTCGGCACCACGGCGGCAAACGCCGCGTAAATACCCGCCTTGCGACGCAGGCTAGTGAGCATACATGCATTCCTTCGACATGGCTTGTGCGCGCCTCAAGCTGCAACGAGTTGATCGCGAAGCGCGCCATTGTAGATCTGTTTGACGACACTGGCGAGATCGGGTTCGCTGATCGAGAAGTCGGCCACTTCCACTTGCGCCATCAAACTGGAGGCTACCTGACTGGCGCTGGCGAGGTTTCGGTCGAAACGCAAACTCAGCCGACGCTCCTCGCGACTGAGCACCTCAACTCCGGGCAACAGTTGGATGTCGGCCGGGATCGCGCCGCTCGTCTCGAAACTGATCTCGCGATAACGCCCAAAGCGCGCCTTGATCGCACTGATCGGCCCGTCGTAGATCAGCCGGCCCTGATCGATAATGATCACCCGCGCACACAACTCCTCAATGTCGCCGAGATCGTGGGTCGTCAGCATCACCGTGGTGCCGAATTCATGGTTCTGGCGTTTAATAAAGGCCCGAATACGCTCCTTCACCAGCAGATCCAGGCCGATCGTCGGCTCATCGAGATAGACCACCTGCGGCTCGTGGATAAGCGTCGCGGCGAGTTCGGCACGCATCTTCTGGCCAAGCGACATACCACGCACCGGCACATGCAGCAACTCGCCCAACTCAAGCTCGGTGCTGAACTGATCGAGAAGCTGGCGGTAGCGTTGCGGCTCGATCTCATAGATTTTGGCGATCAAGTTGAGCGACTCAATCAAGGCCAGATCCCACCACATCTGGGTGCGCTGGCCGAAGACCACGCCGATGGCCCGGGCATTCGCCACCCGCTCGTGATGCGGATCGCGGCCAAGCACGCGAATCTGGCCCGAATCCGGCATCAGAATGCCGGTCAACAGCTTGATCGTGGTGGATTTTCCGGCGCCGTTCACACCAATATAGCCGACAATCTCGCCGGCATCGATATTGAAACTGAGATCTTCAACCGCACGTTTTTCCTGAAACTGCGGGCGCACCAGGGCCTTGAGTGCACCGCGCAATCCCGGATCCTTGCGGCTGATCCGATAACTCTTACTGACATGGTCGATACTGATAGCCGGCACGGCGAACTCCTTGATCAATGCGAAATGCGAAATGACAACAACCTTTGCCTCGTTTGCGACAAAAGCGCCAAAACAAGGCAAAGGCAGCTTGTCCGCGCTGCCGCAAGCGAACAGCCCCGGCTGCGTAGGTCGAGTTCATTACGTCTGAACGAGGAAATACAGCGGGCAAATCAATAGCGCCAGAATAGCGCCGGTCGGTGGTTTTGGGATCGGCCCGATGATGGAAATCCAGCCTATCCGGTTATCGCAGCGATGCGCTACAATAATGCCTGTGGGGCGCATGCTGCGCCCTTTTTACACGTTACTTCAGGATACTTCAATGCCCACTGAATCGGGCGCGCCCGCAATAATCACCCGTTACGCTCGGCGGAATTTCTGGCTCATGGTTCTCGACGGCAGCGCCTTTATCTTCGGCGTCAGCATGGTTTCACGTTTTACAGTGCTGCCGCTGGTGGTGGAGCGCCTGACCGATGCGCGTTGGGCGCAGGGCATGATCACGACCCTGTTTTATGCCGGGTGGTTGTTGCCGGGCTTATTCACGGCGCCGCTTGTAGCCGCGATGGAGCGTCGCAAGCCCTGGGTGCTGCGGGCAACGATCTTTGAGCGCCTCCCATATCTGGCGCTGGGCCTGATCTTTCTGTTTCTGCCCAACTTGCCCAATGCTACATTGCTCGCGATCGTCTATGTGTTATACGGAATTTTCGCTTTCGGCGCCGGATTTACTTCAATTGCCTGGCAAGATCTGGTAGCGCGGCTGATCCCTGAGAAGCGCTGGGGTACGTTCTTCGGGCTGCAATCGGGCCTCGGCGGTGTGTTCGGCGTCGGCGCAGCGGCGGTGGCCGGATTAGTGCTCGCCACAATGCCGTTTCCGCAGAGTGTCGGCGTGCTGGCACTGGCATGTTTCGGCGCGATGATCGTTTCGTACATCTTTCTGGCACTTTGTGTCGAGCCGGCTCAGCCGGCCCAGCCGGCCCAGCCGATGAGCGCCTTTTTGCGCAGTATCAAGCCATTGTTGGCCCGCGATCAGCGCTTCCGGCGCTACCTGATCTCGCGAGCCGCGATCGCGCTCGGCCTGACCGGACATGCCTTTATCACCGCCGCAGCCCTGGAACGCTTCAACCCGCCGGCCGAACAGATCGGCCTCTTCACCGGCGCATTGTTGGGCGCACAGGCACTCGCCAATCTCGGCCTTGGCGCATTGGCCGATCGCTGGGGCCACAAGCAGGTATTAGAGCTTTCGACCGGCCTGGGGCTGTTGGCGCTGTTGCTGACACTGGTTGCGCCAAGTGTCATCTGGTTTGTGCCGATCTTTCTGTTGGTCGGCGCAGCCCAGGCGGGATACCAACTCTCCGGATTCACACTGGTGTTCGCCTTCAGCCCACCCGCCGAGCGCCCGACCTACATCGGCGTGGCGAATATTGCGCTGGCGCCGGTGGCCGCCTTTGGGCCGCTCCTGGCAGGTTGGATCGCCGGATTTAGCGGCTATAACGCGATCTTCGCCGTGCTTATACTGTTCGGTATCGGCGGATTATCGATGCTGCACTGGCAGGTGACGGCGCCGCCCCAGGCGATCGAGCCGGCCCAGGGGTAAGACGCCATGCAACTGAATATGCTCTGGAGGCTCCGATGTCGATCGCCAATACATCGCTGCTCATCCCGGCCGAACAACAGCCGCTTGCCGGTCGCCGGGTACTGGTAACTGCGCCGCGTACCTACGCCCTGCGCCTTGCCCAGGCCATCCTGGCCCAGGGCGGATTGCCCATCCTGATGCCGACGATCGAGACAGTGCTGCTCGCCGATTATATGCTTCTTGACGACTGCCTGCGGCGGCGCAGCGATTTCGACTGGATCGCCTTTACCAGCCGCAATGGGATCGAGGCCCTGCTTCATCGCTGCGAGCAACTTGGCCTGGAAGCGACGGCCCTGGCCGACTGCCGGTTGGCCGCGATCGGTCGCGATGCCGATCGACTCGCTGAACTCGGCCTTGACCCCGACCTGCTGCCGGATGAACCCAGCCCGCGCGGGATTGTCGCCGCACTCGGGCGCATGCCAACCAGCGCCGGCCAGACCATCCTTGTGCCGGCCCCGCATGTTGAAGGCTTTCCGGAACCCGACGTGATCCCCAACTTCGTAGCCGAACTCCAGAATATTGGTATGTGCGTGACCCGGGTGCCGGCCTACCGCACCCGGCTTTTGGGTCGGGAGCATTATGCGGTCGAACTCGATCTGCTGCGCCACGGCGCAATCGACGCGATCGCCTTCAGCAGTGCGGCTGAGGTGACCGGCTTCCTGGCGATGATCAGCGGGCCGGACGACTATTGCAACTCCACGATCTGCTGCTTCGGCCCGTATACGGCAGCCAATGCCCAACACATGGGCCTGGAGCCGGCCATTGTCGCCGGTGACTTCAGCTCCTTCGATGGCTTTGTCGCAGCCATCGCGCAAGTTGAGAGTCGATAACTACCGAGTCTGTACTACAACTACCCTATTTGCCACTATCAGCCCACTCCGCGTTCTAATGCGCTGGAGTAGCTTGATCTTCCCTGCACACTTTTTGTTTATATACTGCAAAACTTGATTCTCATGCTAAGATCACCTAATCTCGACAGGTTTGTAACCATACACACAGCTGCCGTAAGGAGGTCATCAGCATGGCTAACCTGAGATTCCTTTTCCTGCTGGTTGTGATCACGGCGATCACGGGCTGTGCACAGACGCCCCAAACCCCTACGCCGACCGAGGCCATCCTGGCGCCGACTGCGGCGGCCGTTGAGCCGGCCTATGGCGGCAACGTGACGCGGGCGATCACCGCCGAACCTTCCAGCCTCGACCCACATGCGGCGCCCGGCTCGGGGCAGAACATCATCCTGCCTTACATGTATGACACGCTGGTCTACCGCGACATGGACAACAACTCGCAGCCCTACCTCGCCAAGAGTTGGGAGATCGCGCCCGATGGTTTGACAATCAGCTTCACCCTGCGCGACGATGTGACCTTCCACGACGGCACGCCGCTAAATGCCGATGCGGTGGTCTTTACCTTTAACCGCTTCAAAGAAGCCAAGAGCTCGGCCGGGTCCGGCCTGGCGACGATGACCGGGGTCGAGGCATTGGATGCATACACCGTGCGTTTCAGCTTCTCGGCGCCATCGGCAACCTTCTTCAGCACATTGGCCACACCCTACGCCGGGATCATCAGCCCGACTGCGGCGGCGGCGGCGGGCGAGGCATTCGGCCAACAGCCGGTGGGCAGCGGGCCGTTCAAGTTCAAAGAGTGGCAGCAGGGTACGGCGGTAGTGCTTGAGCGCAACCCCGACTACCACTGGTCGCCGGGCGAGATCAGCAATCCGGGCGCGCCCTACATCGATAATGTGATCTTCAAAATCATCCCCGACGCCAGCACCCAGTTGGCCGCGCTGCAGGCCGACGAAGTCGATCTGATCTTCGTCAATGCGCCGAGCCATATCGCCCGACTCAAGGAAGAAAGTAGCATTCAGATGGTCGAAGCCCATTTGAACAGCCTGATCTACCTGGGCTTCAACCTGGCCCATGCGCCGCTCGACGATGTGACGGTACGCCAGGCGCTCGCACATGCCGTCAACAAAGACGAGATCATCCAGGCGGCCCTGGGTGGCGTCGGCGAGGCGGCCTTCGCACCAATGGCATCGTCGTTGCCCGGCTTCGACCCGAGCCTGAAAGCGTTCGAACTGGGCTTTAACCCGGCCCAGGCCAGCGAGATGCTGGCCGAGGCGGGCTTTGTCGCCGGGGATGACGGCACACTAAGCAAAGACGGCCGGCCGCTCAATCTGAAGCTACTCACCTACGCCCGTGCGCCGAACGAGGATGTGGCCATTCTGATCCAGAGCCAGCTTAAGGCGATCGGGGTGAACGTCGAGATCCAGCAGTTCGACACGCCCACTGCGGCCAAGGCCGCCACTGCCGGCGAGTTCGACCTGCTGCTCTGGCGCTACGACCGCAACGACTCGGACGTGCTGAATGTCAACCTGCACTCCAGCCTGATCGGCAGTTCAAACCGCTTCAGTTACAGCAATCCGCAGGTCGATCAATTGCTCGACCGGGCGGCCAGCGAAATGGATGACGCCGCACGCGCTCAGTACTACATCGAGGCCCAGAAGCTGATTTTGGCTGACGCGCCCTGGCAACCGCTCTACAGTCCGGTCGATGTGCTGGCCGTCAGCAAGCGGGTGCAGGGCTTCCAGTTGGCCTCGATGGCCCGCGTGTTACTCAACGAGGCCCAGCTAACCGAGTAGCAGGGCTTCAGCCCTGAATGAGTGATGGTAGGTGGCTGTGCCGGCGAATCCGACCCAGCCACCTACGATCGTAGTCACTATGCTAGGATACCTCCTTAAACGATTAGGTAGCGCGGTGCTGGTGCTGGTCGTGGTGAGCGCGCTGGTTTTCGCGCTGCTCGACACGGTGCCGGGCGATGTGGCCGACACACTGGCCGGCGACGCGGCCTCGACCGAGCGCGTGGCCGAACTACGCCAGGAACTTGGCCTCGACCAACCCTTGTTCACGCGCTACCTGCACTTTGCGGCGGGAGTGCTGCGCGGCAACCTGGGGGCCTCGGCGATCTCGGGTCGGCCGGTGAGCACCCTGCTCGCTGAGCGCTTCGGCGCGACGCTGAAACTGGCCCTGGCCGCGCTCGGCCTGGCGATGGTGCTGGGCATCCCGATCGGGCTGATCGCGGCCTCACGGGGCGGCGGCTATGTCGATCTGGCGGTGATGGCCTTTACAACGATCGGCGAGTCGCTGCCCTCATTCTGGGTGGCCCTGCTGCTGATCCAATTTTTCGCCCTTCAGCTTCACTGGCTGCCGGTGTTGGGCGGCGGCGGCCTTGAACACCTGGTGATGCCGGCGGTCGCCCTGGCCCTGCCGGCGATCGCCCTGATCGCGCGCCTGGTGCGTAGCTGTGTGCTCGATGTACGCAGCGCCGACTATGTACGCACCGCCCGCGCCAAAGGCCTGGGCCATCTGATCGTCTGGCGCGACCATATTGTGCGCAACGCCATGCTGCCCGTGATCACGATGCTCGGGCTCTACCTGGGCCATCTGCTCGGCGGCGCCTTTATTATCGAAACAATCTTCGCCTGGCCCGGCCTGGGCCGGCTGGTTGTTCAGGCCATCTTCGACCGTGACTTTCCGGTGGTGGTCGGCGCAGTGCTGCTGATCGCACTGATCTACCAGGTGCTCAATATTTTTGTAGACCTGGCCCACGCCTGGCTCGATCCGCGCATCGGCCATGAAGCGCTGTAATCAGAGGACACGGGGATGGCGATCGAGGTAGAACAACGGAGCACACGAGCCTATGATCGGCCGCGCACTCCTCCGGCCGATCGGCGAGCCACGCCCCCGCAACGATGGATGCGGCTGCGCCCGAATCTGCTGCTGGGCGGTGGGCTGGTGATTGGAGTTTTATCCGGTGTACCGGGCAAGGAGACTGTCGCGCCGTTCTTTATTGACCTGTTCCCCGGCTTCCTCACACTATTCCTGCTGGAAATGGGGACGCTTGTAGGGCAGCGCCTGCGCGATCTACGGAACATGGGATGGTTTCTACTGGGCTTTAGCGTGTTGATGCCGCTGGTCGTCGGGACGGTTTCCACCGGGTTAGGCACGCTGGTCGGTTTATCGGTAGGCGGCAGTATGGTGATGGGCACGATTGCCGCCAGCGGAGAAAATCCGAACCTGGGGCAAGCCTACGGCGCGGCGGGATCGATCGTCGTATTTCTCGTCTGGGTGTACTACTCCTCGGTCTCCTACTCGCCGGCGCCGAAATGACGCGCGTCTACACCTTCATGACGCGGCCCGACGTTCAACCCCACAACGACGCCGTCTGGTCGGCGCACCACGAAAAACACCTCTGGGAGCGACAGGGCTAACTGCCAACCGCACTCCCGCAACGACCAGTCGACG
>JAAUQO010000114.1 GCA_012032775.1 Oscillochloris sp.
ACAACAAGTGCTCGGGCTGGGCTTCGCTGTTGCCGTTGCGCTCGGCGGCATTCTGGGCAGCAATCATCGCCTCGTACGACTTCTGAGTAAACCGATTCGTATTAAAAGACATGGCTTTTTCCTCCTTGCAGTTTGCTGCCCATATCATAACAGCCGGGTGTCTATGTCGCACTAGCACGGTGTTAGCGATGTGTATGATCCACTACCTCACTGAGACGCTGTCAACATGGCGCGGGTTGCGGGCGGCGGGAATGGAGCAACTGCGTGGTATCCTGATCCTAGAGATACCAACGAGAGGAACCGGCGATGAACGGACAGTATCGCAAAGATATTCGGCCCGGGTTGCGGGTGGCGATTGTGCGCAAACAGGATCAGCGCAGCGGCCGCCGTACGATCGGGGTGGTTAAGGATATTTTAACCTCGGCGCCACAGCATAGCCGAGGGATCAAGGTGCGGTTGGAGGACGGGCAGATCGGGCGGGTGCAGGAGATTGAGCCGCAGGAGGAAGTGTCGTGATCGCAAGACTCAATGTTTCACATTTTGCATTCGTCTACCGCAGCCCCACCTTGTGCAGCAGTGCATCGGCCTCTGCGGCGCCAGCGGCGCTCAACGGCGGCTCGGCGGCGACGTGATAGTTCAGGCGTAGGTCGTAACTCCGCCGGTCGTAGAGGTTGTGCAGAATGCGGTTGAGATCCACCGCCGGTTCAGAATCGCCGGGATAGAGCGGGAGCGGAAAGGTGGGGATGGGTTGCTGCATGTTGAAGGCAAGCAGCACTGCGCGCGGGCGCTGTGCTGCACGGCTGATCATGATCTGATAGTCGCTCGTACCCGTTCGGCGTTGGAGCGGCATCGCTTCGCCGCCGCGCAGCAGGTCGATCTCCACCAGATGGGTCAGCGAACTGAGGATCACCCGCCGTTTGCGCAGATATTGATCGCGCCCCGCGCCGGGACATTTATTCGTCGGCGAGAGGATTTCAAACACCGTGACCACTTCATTTGTCGTTACCGCCCGTACCTCCAGGTACGTCTCGCGGATCAGGTCGGGCATGGCGAGTTGTTCTTTGCGTTCACCATTTAGCGTACTAGCTGAGAGTGCGCCGGTTGGCCTGATCGATGTCTCCATCGCCGTACGGCCCATCGCTCAGGAGATGAAGGTCGTCGGCAGTGAGGTCGGTGACCGGGCCGAGCGGCCGAAAGGTTGCGAGATTGGTGTCTTGCAACGCCTCGACGGAACCCTGATAGATGCGGCCATCAGGAGCGATCGCCCAGGTCAATTGCAATCCGCCGGCACTCACTACCGACTGAAGCAACCACCAACCCGAACCGATCCGCTCAGCCACAACCATACGATCCACCAATCGGTAGCGCGCCGACACGCGTAACTCTACACTCATCATTTACTCTCTATTGCGGCAGGTTATGCCGTCGTACGAGACCGAATACCGCGTGGCGAGAAGGTACGCGCCAAGGCTCCAGCAATGATCCACGTGCGCATCGCTGTTCTTTCATAGCGGCGGGCGCAACAATTGCTCCGGCTCGGTTATGCCTAATAACCCTGCTTACGCCGGCGCAAAGGCCATCGTAGCGCCTCAGGCATCAACCGCGATTCCAGAGTTTTGCTCACGGCTATAGCGCCGCCATCTCACCAGGGTCGGCTTACCAGAATTGCCACCATGGACGCCGTCCTGTAGCACTCAGGTTAGTGCTGCCGGCCCCAGGCATATCGACGGCAAGCTCTTGATAGCGCTTGTGGGCCGCAACTTCCTGGGCTTCAAGGCTCGCAATCTCTTCGGTCGTAGCCCCCGACGCCCGCGCAGCCGCCAATTCAGCCGCCAGTCGCTTACAGTGATTTGCCTGCGCGGCGAGGATCCGAGTGCCGGCATCCTTTATATACGCCATAATGAGCTCCTTATGTTAACCATAGCTGAATCGATACTGAACTTCCCAGCAGCGAACTCAGCGGCGCCGCGTCGGCTTAACAGCCGCCGCCGCAGGCAGGGCGCGGCTGCCGCCCTCTGGTGGAAATGTCATCCCAAAACTTCGTCGCAACACCTCACGGATCGTCGCCTCCTGGCTGCGATCCGCGATAAGGGTGATCGATAGGCACTGCGCCTGGTCCGCCGGGTCCGACTCGATCTCGACGCTGCGCCAATGGGGCCAGTGGCGGAGGGTGTTGAGGATGGCATTCTCTTGAGTTCCGC
The DNA here is from genome assembly GCA_012032775.1 of Oscillochloris sp. Classification (GTDB taxonomy): domain Bacteria; phylum Chloroflexota; class Chloroflexia; order Chloroflexales; family Chloroflexaceae; genus JAAUQO01. The sequence goes on from JAAUQO010000114.1 coordinate 2,202, forward strand.
GGAGAATGAGCCGCAGCTCTCCCGGTATGCTCATATCAAGTGTGGTCATCAGTGGGCCTTTCTGTCCGGAAATGGTGCGGAGGCGAGGAAACCTCCCCGCCTCTGCACACCACTGGCATACTGCCAGGGCCGTCAAGATGCATAGTGCTCGCGGTGCCCACCGCCAAAGCCGCGTGAAGGGGAGAGAAATAAAATTTCACCGTAGATGATATTCGCTAATATATCGAGCATACCACACTTTGAGGAAACCGCAATGCGCACCATGAAGTAAGTCACACCCTCTTACCTCTATCACCGGGTCAACATCTGTGTTATGCTGATATCAGCCGGTCTTGCCACTCCTGCTCGCCTCCTCGTGTGGTACATCCTCGCGATCTCCTTGTTTGTCTGGATGTTGTTCGCCTGATGGCGCTGAACTTGGCACATTCAGCGGGCCGGGTTCTGTCGCCGCCACCTGATACACCGTTTCCTGGCTGAGCGCCAGGCCCCGCACGAGGTGCCCGATGCATGAATTTGAAACGCAACCTTCCAAATCCACCTATCCGGATGTGGCCTGCACATCCGAATCGGCGCTGCTATGTCGCCCTCACCCGGGCCGGGATCTGAAAGAGGTCTAACATGCTCTACCTAGTCTGGTACGATGCCGATCCCCGGCGCACCATCAACGAGAAGATCCAGGATGCCAGCGTCGCCTATACGAAACGCTTCAGTACGGCACCGAATCTGGTTCTGGTCAATATTGCCGACATGACCACGCTAGCCGAGATGGAAGTGCGTAGCGAGCGAACTGTACAGCCCCATCACTTCTGGGTCGGCCGCAGTGATACGGGTTCCGACGAGTCAGGAGTATCTACCAATGGCTGAATCAACGAAACGAATCGTGCGCACAGGGCGCATCTATCACGTCCAGGTCGCAGACACCACCTACCGCACCTTTATCTGGCAGAACGGCGTAGGCTTCTGCGGTAGGGTGGAAGACCATCCGCAGGTGCCGCAGTGTCGGGGTCGCACAGTGATAATAGTGCGTGATCAACTCAGTAAGGCGCTGGCTGCAAGCCTGAAAGAATAGCAGGGAATGGCACCGGCAGTGTTGCGGGCTGCAAGCAGGCAGAAATGCATTCAGGCAGGCCAGGCGGCAGTACAGTGACTGGTGTGCCGGCACGGTTGATTCCTAGCAGCAGGTCGCGCCGGTTAAAATACGGCGCGACCTTTGCTGTGTTCATTCGATCTGCGGTGCCGCCGCTCCAGGCTAAATCCGGTGCTGGTTGCAGATTAGTTTGTGCTCCCATTCGCCGCGATCAACTCCGGCAACAACTCCTTGCCTTTCGGAATAAGCGTTACCCGCGTGTTGCTTTCGGTAAGGTTTTGCACTTCGAGGATGGTAAACAACGCCTCGGCAACATCGCCGTCAGCGGTGATCTGGCGCAGCGCCTTGCCAAGCACTTGCGGCCGGATCGCCTGGGCCTTCGCGAACTCGATCGCCGCCTGTCGCTCGGCAGTGCTGGTGATAATACTCACCTGGTTCGCGCCGTCCTGAATGATCGCCGAAGTCACCTGACGCAACCGGTTTACCACCTTCGCCTCGATCTGGCGGATCATCCCGACATCGCGAAAGTGAACCTTGCGAATATAGACTGAGCCAAGTTGGTAGCCCCACTCGTTCGACTTGGGCGACACCTCGGTACGCACCGACTGGCTCATTGCATGGCGGTTTTCCAGCATCTCGCCCAATGGCAGATTGCTCAGCGTACGCACCACCGCGTTGCTCACATTAGCGGCCAATGAGCCCTGCGGATCGGCGTTCTTGAACAGGTACGAGGTCGGGTCGCTGATCTTCATCTCGTACCAGACACCGATCCCCATCGGAGCGCCTTCCTCGGAATTGACCGGCTGGCTCCGCAGATAGCGCTGATCCAGGCGCATATCGAGTATCGAGCAGCGCCCGAAGAAGTTGATAAAAAACGCCGATAGGCCGAGCTTCAAAGGCAAAAAGTAAAACCCCGGTTCCGTCAGCACCCCCACCACATTGCCGAAGAGGATGTAGACATGGCATGCACCCTCACGCACGATCGTGTAAAACCCGAACAGGCGCCCAAGCGCGATCACCAGCGGCACCAGGATAAAACTAAGGATAAAGGTCGTACCGGCAGCCCCGACAAACAGTACGAATGATGTCATTGGTCCACCTCCAGCACCACTTGATTGGCCTGTCGGAACAGTTTCAGGCGCACATTACGCAAGTACGACTTCAGCACCTCGGGGCCACGTTCCTTTAACACATGCAACTGCTCGGCCAGTGCCAGCAACGGCTCAACCTCGGCCTGGGCCTTGAGGGTTTCGATCTCGACCGCCCGCTTCGACTGGACGATCTTCTGATCGGCGGAGGCCTGAGCCAGGCTGATGTCCGACGAAACATGGTTATGGGCGGTATTGATCGCCGCCATCGCCGACTCGACATCGGTCGGCGCATCGATCTCGGTGATCAATGAAGCATCGAGGATAATGCCGTAACGGGCCGGCGACGACAAACACTCACGATCCATGTGTTCGTTCAGATCACGCAGGTTCTTGCGCAGATCATTGATTGAGACGCCGCTCACCGCACTTGCGTCCATTGGCTGCGATGCCGCCGAACCGGCAAGTTGGGCCGGTGCCTCGAAGTTGGCGATGCGCTCACGCAGGATGGAGATGAAGTAGCCCATCACATGCACCACCGGGGTCTTCACGCCGAACAGGTAGGCATACAGATGCTGCTCGGAGACACGGTAACGGATCTGGCCTTTCAGGCCGACATTGAGCTGATCCTTGGTTACTGCCTCCAGGATGCTGCCGCCGTGGTTTGCCTGGGGCTGCTCCAGATCAAGGGCCATGTTCATCGTCTGGGTTGCGATAGAGACCTTGTAGATGCGTTCCCATGGCCACTTGAAGTATGGGCCGCCGGGCGGGATAACCCGCAACTGCGGATACTTGTAGCGTTCGCGCTCATCGGGCCGCAGATACTCCACAAATGGATCTTCGCTATTTGCCGCAATCGGCAGTCGCTCCGCCCGTCCAAAGATCGTCTTCACCGCGCGCTCGTTCTGATCGACGGTGTAGAAACTCAGCAGAATGTAACGCACCAGAAACCAGCCGATAAAGCCTACGATGATGCCGAATGAGATTGCTGTCATAGATGATGCCGTTCCTTTCGCGTACCCTTTTTTGGCGTGTTCCGACGATTTCGCCGCCGGAACGCACCAAAGGAATAGTCATTACAATAGCACTTTCCGCGTAACTTCGGGAGAGTTGCGGCGGTGTATTTTGCAGGAAGTCCATGTGTCCTCCAGCGAAAGGAAGCCCATCCAATGCAACTCATGGCCGAAGCATGGTGGCGCAAGCCGCGTCTCCTGGCCGCTGCCACCTGCGCTGCCCTTGGCGTGGCGGTGCTGCTGTTCGGCCCACAGTTGCGGGGCGCCACCGCAGAAGAACCGCCGCCCGCCGCAGCAATGCTTGAACCCGGCTTGATTGAGGCCGATCCCTTTGGCGATCCATTCGGCGCAGCAATCGAGCCGACATCACCGCCGCAAACCCCGCAACCCGATCTGATCGTGTATGTCAGCGGCGCCGTCGCAGCCCCCGATGTCTACCGGCTACCGGCCCAGGCCCGGCTAAAAGACGCCGTGCTGGCGGCCGGCGGGCTGCGGGCCGACGCCGACCCCCATGCGCTCAATCTGGCCGCAACCCTCAGCGATGCCCAACATATCCACGTACCCGTCGTCGGCGAGACTCCGGCGCTGCCGGTGGCCGAAAGCACGGTTGCCGGCGCCGGCCAATCCGATCAGCGGATCGACTTGAACCTGGCCGGCGAAGCGGAATTAGAAGAGTTGCCCGGCGTTGGAAAGACGATTGCGGCCCGGATTGTGGAGCGCCGCATAACAATCGGCCCCTACACCAGTATCGACGAACTGCGCGATGTAAGCGGTGTTGGTGAAAAACTCTTCACGCAGATTGAACCATTCATAACTGTTGGGCCGTAGATGGTATAATTCGCGTGCAGGGATCACACCTTTCTCCACTTGCGGAACCCGCACCAATGCTCGGCTGTGATCAAAGGGCTGTCATTTGCGCTAGTTGAGTAGAGGAGTCGCATGCGTCGGACGAAGATCGTGGCCACCCTCGGCCCGTCCACGAACACCCCCGAACGGATCAGCGGTCTTATCAGAGCAGGCATGAACGTTGCCCGCCTGAATTTCTCTCATGGCACCCATGCCGACCACGCCGCACGGATTGCTATGGTGCGCCGCGCCTCAGCTGAGATCGGCAAACCGGTTGCCATTCTGCAGGATTTGCAAGGCCCCAAGATCCGAACCGGCCCGCTGGAAGGCGGCAAGCCGATTGAATTAGTCGCCGGCCAACGCTTCCTGATCACGATTGATCCGGTGGTCGGAACTACGGAGCGGGTCAGCACCACCTATCGCGAATTACCGCGCGATGTACGCGGCCGTGATCGCATCTTGTTGTCGGACGGCCTGATCGAACTGGTGGTGATCAATCGGGACGATACCGAGGTTGAAACCGAAGTCGTTCATGGCGGGCGCTTAAAAGAACATCAGGGCATCAATCTGCCCGGCGTACGGGTAAGTGCGCCCGCCGCCACCGAGAAAGACCTGGTGGATCTAAAGTTCGGGCTCGATCAGGGCGTCGATTATGTTGCGCTCTCGTTCGTGCGTCAGGCGAGTGATATCCGTGAGATCAAAGATGTGATCGCCAAATACGGCAAAACCACGCCGGTGGTGGCCAAGATCGAGCGCCCCGAGGCGCTGGATGTGCTGCCGGAGATCCTGGCCGTCACCGACGCGATCATGGTTGCGCGCGGCGATCTGGGCGTCGAGATGCCGCCGGAACGGGTGCCGCTGGTGCAGAAGGAGATTATCGACGCGGCCAATCGGGCGGTGATCCCGGTGATCACGGCCACGCAGATGCTTGAGTCGATGATTCAGAACCCGCGGCCAACCCGCGCTGAAGCCAGTGATGTCGCGAATGCGATTATCGATGGCTCCGATGCTGTGATGCTCAGTGGTGAGACGGCCGCCGGCAGTTATCCGCTTGAGTCGGTGCAGATGATGGCGCTGATCGCCGACGCGGTTGAGGGTGGCGGCCGGCATAGCGATGTAGCGACGCCGCGCTGGGCGATTCCTGAGGTTCAGTCGAAGCCGCGGGCGATCGCCGATGCCGCCTGTTCGATCTCGCGCTCGCTGCCGATCCGCGCGATCGCCGTCCTGACACAAAGCGGCTTCAGCGCCCGGCTTGTCTCGCATTACCGGCCCGGTGTGCCGATTATCGCCTTTACCCCCAGCGAAGATGTGGCCCGCCGGGTGATGTTGAACTGGGGCGTGACGCCGCTGATTATCCATGTCGAAGATCGGCTTGATGAATTGGAGAAGCAGATTCAGTTCGTCCTACGCGACTCGGGGATTGTGCAGCGCGGCGATACGATTGTGCTCACCGGCGGGCATCCGATCTATCGCTATGGCCCGACCAATTTCTTGAAAGTGGTCGAGGTCGAGTAATACGATCGCATTCTTGACACACCCCCCGCCCGATGCTACCCTGTACCTGATTGGATAGCAGACGGCGGGGACACACAATCCTGAATCGTGTGTCGGACTGCTATCGAACATGGGCGATATCATCGCCGTCCGTATCGTTATCGCGCACACTGTTTGCGCCAATGATCTATCCGGAGCGTCCGATGTCTCAACAGGAACCTACGATCGCCAATATTCTGCGGCAACTCGCCGCAGAGCATGACGAGCCGGTCGAGGAACGACGTGTGCTTGAGCAGGTGCTTGAGCATCGTCCGAGCAGTGCCAAAAATCCGTACGCTACCATCCGCGAGCGCCTGCGCTGGGATGGGCTGACGTTGGGCTGGCTGCGCCTGAGTAGACATGAACTCGTTCCGCTACGGGTCGCACTCCGCGATCTGCGTTTCCGTTGTATCCCGCGGGCGTGTGATGTCGAGGATGGCATGCTGCCGCTGGCCCATCTCCAGCCGTTCGCCGGGTTGCGCGGTGCGGCGGTGACGTTGCGCGATAGCGACGGCACCACAATGCGCCTGATTGAACCGGACGATGAGCAGTCCGGCCTTAGCATGCCAAGCTTTGAGATTCGCCGTTGGTTGCGCCGCCATCAGTTCGCCCCCGGCGATAGCATCCTGGTCGCGATTGAAAGCGCTGAGCCGATGGTTATGATGATCAGCCATGAGCCGGCCGCCGTATTTCCGGCGCCCGCTGTGGCCGAGCAGGATCGCGAACTGCTCGACGCGATCATCACGCGGGTGTCGCGATCGCAGTCGGCGCTGTTGCCCTGCGACGAAGTCGTATTACCGATCTTCGCCGCTGCCGCCTGGCGCACCGCCTATCCGGGTACGCCATGGCAGCAGTTGATCACCCAGGACGGCCGGTTGCAACTGGTGGACGATATGTTCCTTACCAATCGTCGCAATGCCGGCCTGCGGCTGTTTAGCTCCGATGAAGTCTTTGAACCGCAACCGAATTCCGGCCCGGACCGGCAGGATGCCGATGCGGCGCTGCTGGCCGAGATCGATCTGCTCCAGCGCGAGTTGCAGCAGTCGCGGGATCAGGATGCCGCCGGTGGCATCTGGGATGGCCGGTTGCAACGGGCTTCGGCCGCCTTTGGCCCTGGGAGCGGCGAGAATACCGGCGGTTTCGGCAACCTGTTTGACTCGTTCAACGATGATTGGTTCGACGAGGATGGGTATCCGACGATCGATGACGACGACGATCCGGAGATCGCCGCACTGCGCGACGCTGAAGCGCGCATGCTGGCGGCGCTGCCGAATGATGCGGTTGAGCGCCTGCAGTATGCCCGGCCTGAAGAGGCCGAGGTGATTATCGCCGCGCACCTGAATATGTTGCTGGTGCGCGAACCGTCGCTCTTCCCCAAAATGGAACTCGATCTGAGCGACACGATCAACAATGATCATCAGTCGGCGCCGTTTGAAACAACCTCCTGGGAGATGAGTTGGGACGATGACGACGATGATGATTGGATCACCGATCTTGATGATGACGACGAGGAAGGCCCCGTCAATTACACCGACGGTGCATACGCCCGCAGCCAGGAGTTGATCAACGGTTTTCGCGATTATCTGTCTGAGTTGGGCAAAAGCAGCACAACCGCTCGCGCCCGTGCTCGGGCATTGCATGTCTACGCCGAATTCCTTAGTTCGTACTACGGGCGCACACTTGCCGAGGGCGATTATGCAACCCTTGATGAGTGTCTGTTCTTTTACTACCCACGCCGGGTGCTGAATACGTCGCCACGGCAGGTGCGTGAGATCTGCACCGCGATCAAGCAGTTCTATCGTTACCTGCGTGAGCGAAGTGTGATCAGCGATGACCGTTTCGCCGATGCACTCTGGCGGCGGCGTAATCAGGCCGCACGTGTGGTCGAGGTGTATGAACGGATCGCCGGCGACTCGCCCAGTTTTGAATTGCTTTTCGAGCACCTGTTTCGTCCCTATACCGATTGAATGCGGAACTAGTTTGTTCATTCTGCATTCTGCATTCTCCTATGCATGTCGCCCCCGACACACTTCTCCAGGGCCGCTACCGCGTCGAGCGCCTGATTGCGCAGGGCGGAATGGGCGCGGTTTATCGGGCCCGCGACGAACGGCTCGGGAATACGGTTGCGCTGAAACAAACCCTGGTTACCGACCCATACTTGCGCGCCGCATTCGAGCGCGAGGCACGCTTGCTCGCCGGTTTGCACCACCCGGCCCTGCCAATGGTGAGCGATCATTTCGCCGAGGGCAGCGATCAGTTTCTTGTGATGCAGTTTATCCCCGGCGATGATCTGGCGACGCTCTTGCAACAGCGCGGTAGTCCCTTTACCCTCGGCGAAGTTTTACCCTGGGTCGATCGTTTGCTTGATGCACTTGACTACCTGCATACGCAGACCCCGCCGATTATCCATCGTGATATCAAGCCGCTTAATCTAAAGTTGACGAAACGCGGCGAGATTATTTTGCTCGATTTCGGCCTCGCGAAAGGCTCGGTCGGGCAGCCTGACGCGGGCCAGAGCACAGCTACGGCGGCGCGCAGTATCTTCGGCTACACGCCGCAGTATGCGCCGCTGGAGCAGATCAAGGGCAGCGGCACCGATCCGCGCAGCGACCTGTATTCGGCTGCGGCGACATTCTACGAGTTGCTGACCGGTAATCCGCCGCCCGATGCCCTCACTCGCGTTGCGGCCCTGGTGGTTAATCAACCCGATCCGTTGATCCCGGCCCAGGTGCTGCGCCCGGGACTGCCGCCGGCCCTCGGCGGTTTGTTGTTCCAGGCCATGGCGATGCACCCCGACCAACGCCCGGCCTCGGCGGCTGTGATGCGGGCCGCACTCCAGGCGGCGCTCCAACCCCAGGCGCCGCCGGTCGTAGCCCCAACGGTGGCGGCCGGAAGTGTCGGCCCTAACCAACCGACGATCGCCATAGCCGGTTCGAGCGCCGGCCAGTCCACGATTGCGCTGCCCAAAGCCGATGTGATCGGCGCAATCGGCAATCAGCCCAGCAACGGAATAGCGTCGGCCGCACAGGCAAGCAGCAAACTCAGGTATGGGCTGATCTTCGGGATCGCCGCTCTGCTGGTGTTGGTGCTGGCCGGCGCAGGAATGGCCTTTCTGCTGATTGATCGCAGCCCAGCAGCGATCAGCAACCCTGAACGACCGATTGATCAATCGCCGGAAGCGATGATCGGCACGCGCGAACAACCGGTGCCACCCGGCGGTACAGCCGGCATTCCCGGTTGGGAAGTGCGCGTCGTCGAACAGATTCGCGGCGAAAATGCTTTTCGGCTTATGCGCGACGCGAACCGATTCAATGATCGGCCGCCGGATGGTTTTGAGTATCTGCTGCTGAAGCTTGAGGTGCGCACGACCTTTTCAGACCGCGAGGAACGTCAACTCTACCCCGAAGTTGTCGGCGCACGCCGGATAGAGTATTCGCGTCAGGGAGTTGCGCCGGAACCGATTTTTCCCCAGGATAAAGTGGCCGGGGATCAACAATTTGCCGGTTATATTCCCTTCATCGTTGGAGTTGATGAGCGCGATATTTTGGTGAAAATCGGCGAGTTGGGCATGCTGAACGCTGCCGAGCCGGTATTCCTGGCGCTTGAAGTGGGCAGCGCCCTGCCCGACGATCCGGCCCTGGCCGCGATCGAGCCGAATCGCGTCGGCGCCGACCCGCGCGAGCCGGCGTCGCTGAATGAACTGGCGATCCTGGAGGATTGGGAATTCATGGTGCGCGAAGTGGTGCGTGGCGAGGAAGCGCTTGAGCGGCTGCTGGCCGAATACGACGATGTCGAGCAACCTGCCGCCGGTCGAGAATATGCGCTCGCCTACGTCGAGGTGCACTATATCGGCGACGGCGGTTTTGGTGAAGCGACCGAACATGCCGACCGCAATCTCTTCAAAAGCGGCACCATAATCGATGGCGATGTAACGGTTGTTGATGCGCCGCCGGTATATATTTTGCCGCAGCCGGAACTTGATCACTGGCTGTATCCCGGCGGCGCGCCGAGGGTTGGGTGGTGATCGATCTGCCGGCTGCTGATCCCGAGGCGCTCCTCGTATTCACCGGTGATGATTATGACACCGATCCGCTGACTACACGCTATGTCAGCCTGCGCGAAGATGCCTGATATGGAAGAGCAAGCGATGGTTCATTACACAATTGCGATGCCTGAGCCGCACAGTCATTTGTTCCATGTGACGGTTGAGGCCGATGGGTTCGCGACGCCGTATGTCGATCTGATTCTGCCCGGCTGGACGCCGGGTTCGTATTTAATCCGCGAGTTCGCCCGCCATGTCGAGCAATTTCAGGCCGACGACGGCAGCGGCGCGCCGCTGGAATGGCGCAAAGTCGCCAAAGATACCTGGCGGGTGCTGATCGGCGCCGCCGGTCGTTTCACGGCCCGCTATCATGTCTATGCCAATGAACTTACGGTGCGTACCAGTCATCTCGATGGCAGCCACGGCTATTTTAACGGCGCAAATGTGTTTATGTACGTCGATGGGCGCAGCGCCGAGCCGCAGACACTGACGATTACGCCGTTCGACGGCTGGCATATCAGCACTGGTTTGCGCCCCGGCGACACAGCACATAGCTTCGTTGCCGCAGATTATGACGAACTGGTCGATTGTCCGGTCGAGTGCGGCACCCAGCGGGTGCTGGAATTCGCCGTCGATGGGATTCCGCACTACCTCGCGATCTGGGGGTACGGCAACGAAGACGAGGCCCGTCTGATCGCCGATACGCGCCGGATTGTCGAGGTGCAGCGCGATTTCTTCGGCGGGCTGCCCTACGACAGCTACACCTTTATTCTGCATCTGACCGATGGACGCGGCGGAGGACTTGAACACCGCAATAGCGTCACCAATGCCGTTGATCGCTGGACATTCAGGCCGGAACGCTCCTACGAGCGCTACCTGGGCTTAACCTCGCACGAACTGTTTCACGTCTGGAATGTGAAGCGCCTGCGGCCGGAGACCCTCGGGCCGTTCAATTATCGCGCCGAGAATTATACCCGGCTGCTCTGGGTAATGGAGGGCGTCACCAGTTATTATGACGATCTGTTGCTGGTGCGGGCTGGGCTGCTTAGCCCTGAGCGCTTTATGCAAAAACTGGCCGACGAAATCGTAAGCTTGCAAAGCCAGCCGGGCCGCCATCGACAGAGCCTGGAACAGAGTAGTTTCGACGCCTGGATCAAGTTCTACCGCCCCGACGAAAACAGCGCCAACACCAGCATCTCCTACTATCTTAAGGGTAGCCTGGTGTGCCTGATGTTGGACATGGCGATCCGCAAACACAGCGACGGCGAACGCAGCCTCGATGATCTGCTGCGCTACCTGTTCAATCAGTATCCGTTCGCGGGATCGGGAATTCCGGAGGATGGCGGTATGCTGGCCGCGATCGAGGCGATTGCCGGCGAACGGAATGGCTTCTTCCGCGCCTTCTACGAGCGCCATATTGCCGGAACTGCGGAACTGGATTATGCCGAGGCGCTGGCGGTGGTTGGGCTGGAAGCGCACTGGAGCCATCGAGATGCACAGGGCGGCGCAACCCCGGCCTGGACTGGACTGACGGTAAAGGGCGGCGATCGGGCGATCGTATCGCATGTGCGCAGCGACGGGCCGGCCTACCGGGCCGGGATCTACCCCGACGACGAACTGTTGGCGATCGACGGCTGGCGCGTTAGCGGCAAGAAACTCGATCAACGACTGGCCGAGCATTCAGTGGGCGATCAGGTGCGGCTGACCCTGTTTCGCGGCGATCAGTTGATCGAAATAAGCCTGACACTGGCCGAGGCGCCGCCGGATAAACTCGAATTAGTGCCGATGAGCGCCATGAACCCGGAACAGCAGGAAGCCTATCGGGATTGGTTGGGCAGATAGCTTCGCTTTTGGCGCGATTCGGCGACGAAGCCGGCAAACTGCGCCAAAAGAATCATAAGGAGATGACGGTGTCACTCCCGGTTCACGGACGACCGCACGATGAGATTCTGGCGACCTTGCGGGCCATGCGCGCGGTCGATGTGCCCTGGCGGGCGGGCAGACTGTACGCCGGGATTTATGATCCCGGCCCCGAGGCCGAGGCGGTGATCAAGGCCGCCTACAGCGAGTTCCTGACGGAAAATGCGCTTTACCCAAACTATTATCCCAGTCTGTTGCAGCTTGAAGCCACGATCGTCGGCAGCTTAAAGGAGCTATTGCGTGCGCCGGAGCGTGCGGCCGGCAGTTGCACCAGCGGCGGCACGGAAAGCATCCTGCTGGCGGTGAAGACGGCGCGCGACAAAGCGCGGGCTGAACGGCCACAGGTGACGACACCGACGATCGTGCTGCCGCGCACCGCGCACCCGGCCTTTCACAAAGCAGCCCACCTGCTGGGATTGGCGTTACGGATCGTCGAGGTCGATCCGGCCACATTCCGCGCCGATCCGGCGGCAATGGCGGCGGCGATCGATGATCAGACGGTGCTGGTGGTTGCCTCGGCGCCGTGCTACTCGCACGGCGTTGTCGATCCGGTACCCGAGATTGCGGCAGCGGCGGCGGCGCGCGGCATACCCTGCCACGTCGATGCATGTGTCGGCGGCATTCATCTGTCGGTGATGCGACTGGCGGGCATGGATGTACCGGAATTCGACTTACACCTGCCCGGCGTGAGTACGCTCTCGGTCGATATGCATAAATACGGCTATGCTGCGAAAAACATCTCGCTGCTACTGTATCGCGATCGTGAACTGCGCCGCTATGGTATGTACAGCAATGCCCGCACCACCGGCTACGCCCTGATCAACAGCGGTATTCTCTCAACCCGTTCGGGTGGGCCGCTGGCCGGCGCATGGGCAACCTTGCAGCACTTCGGGCAAGCCGGCTATATCAACCTGGTCACGGCGGTGATGGAATCGACCCACCGCTTGATCGACGGGATTGGGCAGATCCCGGGGTTACGTGTGTTGAGCAAGCCGGACATGTGTATGTTCGCGGTTGCAAGTGATGAAGTGAGCGTCTTTTTAATCGACGATGCGATGAGCCGACGGGGATGGGCGCTCCAACCACAGTTCGCGATCGGCGGCAGCCCGGCGAACCTGCATATCAGTGTCAATCACGGCAACATCGGCCAGGAAGACGCATTCCTGAGCGATCTGCGGGCGGCGATGGAAGAAGCCCGCGCCGATGGTAGTCTTGGCGATCCGGGCGATTTGCAGGCCGAAGTCGAACGGATTATGGCTGCGCCCGGCCCCGACAGCTTCGCGCAGATTGCGGCGCTGGCCGGAATCACCCCCGGCAGCATGCCAAGCAGTTTCGCCCAGATCAATACGGTGCTCAACGCCCTGCCCGACCCGATCGTCGAGCAATTATTGATCGAGTATTTGAACAGCATTTATGCCTAACGATCCTTTCACATGATTGCGCAGCTCCGCTGTCGTGATCATGTGAAAAACAAAGGAGTTGGCTGTGCGGACACACGCACTTGCCGAGGCGGTTCGCCACGAATCGCGCAAGGCACTGGTTGGCCAGGATGAAAGTTTCACGCTCTTGCTGGTGGCCTTACTGGCCGGCGGCCATGTGTTGCTGGAGGGTGCGCCGGGCACCGCCAAGACCCTGATGGCCAAGACATTGGCCCAACTGGTGCGGGCGGATTTTAAGCGCATCCAGTTCACTCCCGATCTCATGCCCTCCGATGTGGTCGGCACACAGGTATTCGAGCCGAGCAGCGGGCAATTCCGGCTGCGGCGCGGGCCGATCTTCACCCAGGTGTTGCTGGCCGACGAGATCAACCGCGCGCCGGCGAAGACTCAGAGCGCACTACTGGAGGCGATGGAGGAGCGCCAGGTGACGATCGAAGGTGAGCGGTTGGTACTGGCTGAACCGTTCCTGGTGGCGGCCACGCAAAACCCGATCGAGTATGAAGGCACCTACCCGTTGCCCGAGGCCCAGCTTGATCGTTTCTTGTTCAAATTGCTGATCAGTTATGCCGATGCCGAGGCGGAGTTGGAGGTGCTCCGGCGCTACCATCAGGGATTCGACGCCCGCAGGCTTGATGCGGCGGGGTTGGAGCCGGTGGTGACAATCGAGGAATTGACGGCCTGTCGTGCCGAGATCGCAGCGGTGCAGGTGGAAACCGGTATTCTGAACTACATCACCACGATCATGCGTGAGACGCGCAACAGCCCGGATCTGGCATTGGGTGCATCGACGCGGGCCGGTATCGCGCTGTTGTTGTCGGCAAAGGCCTATGCCGCCACACTTGGGCGCGGATATGTGGCCCCCGACGACATAAAGATGCTCGTGCGGCCGACTTTACGCCATCGGATTATTCTGCGGCCCGAGGCCGAGATCGAGGGATTGACCGCCGATAATGCGTTGGGCCGGGTGTTGGCTCGGGTTGAAGTGCCGCGCTGACACAGATGTTATGTGAAGCTGTTGACCGCTTCGGCATCAACAGCTTCAGGCGCATTCCTTAGCTCGGCGGGGCGAGCAGGAATTGCATCGTTTCGGCAAGGATTGTTGACTGTACCGGCTCCTCGACGATCGCAATCGTCCAATCACTGGCATAGGGCACCGATTGAAGCTGGACCATCGGCAAGGCACTAACGATAATAATCGGGATCGCCGCCGTGGCATCATCGGCGCGTAGACGCTCAATCACAGCTTCTTCCGGCGTCTCTAGTCCGGGTAGGGCCACGATGAACAATTGCGGCATGGTCGCGGGCAATTGTTCGGGTGTGCATATATTGACGCTGACCCCGTCGTCCGGCATAAGTGCCGCCAGCCGCGCACTGGTGGCGGGATCAGCGGCGACAACGGTTATCGACAATGGCATACTGGCGCCTTTCTTCCCTCGTGCAAATGCAGCATGCAGCATGCAGCATGTAGCATTGTTTCAATACATTTCAGGGCGGTAAACCCGCCTTTTTATGTAAACACTGCTCTGTGAAACCGCATGAGCAACCATTCGCCTGCGCGTTATTGTAGCATACCAATAGTTCTTCGGGTGAAGGTTTTACCGGCGTTGCCGGACGATGTTGCCGGAGGCCGATCCGATGCAGGCCATGTTTCACAAGCGATATTTTCCGGTGTTAGGGGTGATACTTCTGCTGATCGCCGGCTGCGCAACGCAGGGCGAGTTACGGCTGGATGATCCGGACGAGCGGGTCGATCGGGCGCTGGTACGGGCGGCTGCCGAACCCATAACTACGCAGGGGATTCAGGTGGCGGTGTTGCTGCGCGGCGGGACGGACACGGATTTCGCGCAACAACTCGCCGATCTCAACTTGCTGCGCGGCGATCGGATCACCGACAACACGATCGCCTTGTTTGTAAGCTACGATCCGCAGTACAGTGCGCTGCGCGCCGGATCCGACATCAGTCCTTATTTGCCGAACGAGCGGCTGGAAGTGCTGCGAACAACGGTGTTGAATCCAGCCTTACGAGCGGGCGACGCAACAACGGCGGTGACACTGACCCTGGCCGCGCTCGATGCCGACATTCAGGCGAACCGCAGACTGGAAAACCAGTTTCGCGGCTGGGTCTGGATTCTGCTTGGCCTCGGCTTACTGGCGATTTTTCTGGGGCCGAAGCTGCTTGAGTGGCTGCGCTGGGGCGCACCGGGCCAATGGGCGGCGCGCTGGTGGGAGCGGACACCGATTGGGCGCGAGCAGGCCCGGCGTAAACGCGAACAACGCAACGCCGCCGCACAGCGATTGTGTGAGCAGGTTGCGGCTGAGGTGCAACAAAAGATCGCCCAGCATGCGCCAATCGCCGCAGCCTTAACCGCGCAACTGGCGCAACTTGGGGCACAACCGGCGGTGCTGGTTCATCGTCCTGCCGATGATCCTGCTCTGGCACAGGCATGGCATGATCTGCTGCGGGCCTACAACGAACTTGATCGCACCCGCGAACGGCTGAAGCATACCCTCAGTGTGACGGAAAGCAGCCTGCGTGAAGCGGCACAGGTGCTCGCCCAGGCCCGCAGATCGCTCGGCCAGACCTCCGGCAAGCAGCAAGTGGTCGGTGCGGATGTGTTTGCGGAGCTTACACGCATTGAGCAGGCGATCGCGGCATTGGCGTTACGCCACCAGAACACCCTGGACGCCGGGTTTGACGTTCAAGCGCTCCTGGATGCCTTGCATGCGGTGGGGGTTGCGAGCGCCGGTATGATCAGTGAAATCGAGGTGATCTGGCGCCGGCGACGACCGAAAGCATTCGCGGCCCAGCGCCCGCCCAGGCCGCGAACCACCCTTCCCTGGCGAAGCGACTCCGCAGCGCCATCAGGCTCCGCCGCAACAGCATCAAGCGATACGCCCTGGAATGATCCGGGCGAACCGGGCTGGCAAAGCGGCGAGAGCAAGGCCGGCGGGGATTGGTGAGGGCGCTGTACTGGCGAGCCGCGCGGCAGCGCGCTCAGGAATCACGCATCAGGCATCTTGCTATCAGCGCCTCACTACACCGCAAAACCGGCCAGATCGTGGCGCAGGCGGAAGGCGCGCCGCAGGGATTCGACCTCGACTGGTGGCAGTTCGAGGTCTGCGGCGATCGTTTCGGCAACCCAGAGGGCCTGGGCTGCACCGGCGCCGTAGGCCCGATCGAAGACCAGCGCCAACAAGCGCAACCGCAGCGGCGGGGTGAGGCAATCGCGTAGCAGCGGCAAAAAATCCGTCAGCGGTAAAGCCAGGAAATGCGCCGCCCGCGCCAGCGTGTCGGGCAAGATCCCGTCGAGTTCGGCGTACGGGATAAAGGCGGCCGAGCCGCCTTTATCGGCGTAGACACAGTTTGCGCCCGACACATGGCCCAGGGCGGTGATCAAGGCCGCCGCCGGGGTGAGTACGCCGGGCGGGTAGACGGCATCAAGTTCGTTCCATGAACCCATTGATTCACCGGGTCTGTGGTGTTGCAGAGCGAAATTGCGCAACGCCACAGGCATAATCCTTACGGCAGCAGCAACCGGGTGCCGGGCAGGATCAAGTTCGGGAATGTACCGATCAACTTGCTGTTGGCGCGATAGATCTCCGACCAACGACCGGCATTCCCATACACCCGCAGCGCAATCGAACTCAGGGTATCGCCCGGCTGCACCACATAGGCCCGCACCGGTTGCGGATTAGCCGTGCCGCTGCAGGTTGGGATTGCGAAGACCTGACCGGGGAAGATCAGATCGGGGTTGCGACCGATCACGCGCTGGTTGGCGTCGTAGATGATTGGCCAGAGCATCTCATTCCCATACGACCAACTCGACAGCAGGCGCAGATAGTCGCCGCGCTGCACGACGTAGTTCGTGCCCGGCACCGGCAGTGGGCCACTGGTGCGTACGGTAGCCGGGCGCGCCGTGGTAGCGGCGGAGCGTGCCGATGACGGAGCCGGGCGAGCGACGGCGGCGGGCAGCATCCCCGCCAATGTCGCGTCCATCGCCATCCTGGTCAGGGGATCGGGCATGTCGGACGTCGAGGCGAGCTTGACGGCCCCGAAGCTGAGCGCCGTGCTCGAGATCCCCGCGGGAAAGAACCGGGAATTCACCGTAACGGCCAAGGATTCTGCGGGAAGCGTAGTCTTCCTGGGGA
>JAAUQO010000115.1 GCA_012032775.1 Oscillochloris sp.
TTCTCGGTTCTCGGTTCTCGGTTCTCGGTTCTCGGTTCTTGGTTCTGGGTTCTGGGTTCTCGGTTCTCGGTTCTCGGTTCTAGTCCACGTTATCGATCTGGGCGCGCTGAAGGCTGCCGCTGTAATCGATATACACGCTCTTCCACTCACTGAAGACATCCAGCATAGTCGGCCCGGCCTCGCGATGGCCGTTACCGGTGGCCTTGACGCCGCCGAAGGGCAGGTGGATCTCGGCGCCATGGTGGGTGCGTTGATATAGACGATACCTGCTTCCAGGGCGTGCATGGCCTGATAGGCGGCGTTGATGTCGCGGGTGTAGATCGAGGAACTGAGGCCGTAGGCGACATCATTGGCGATTGTCAGGGCTTCATCGAGGGTCGAGAACTCGATCACACTCAACACCGGCCCAAAAATCTCCTCGCGGGCGATCCGCATCTGCGGCGTCACACCCGTGAAAACGGTCGGCTTGACGAAGTAGCCGTGATCATAATCGCCGCCGGTAAGCCGTTCGCCGCCGCAGCGCATAGCGGCGCCTTCAGACTTGCCGATCTCCATGTAGTTCAGCACGCGCGTGAGCTGATCCTCGTTCACCAGCGGGCCCATCTCGCTGTTGGCGTGCAAGCCGTTGCCGATGCGCAAATTCTGGGCGCGCTCGATAATCCGGTTCGCCAACTGCTCGGCGATATCCTTATGCACAATCAGGCGACTGGTGGCGGTGCAGCGCTGGCCGGTGGTGCCGAAGGCCGCCCAAACCACACCCTCCATCACCAGATCGAGATCGGCGTCGGGCATGACGATCAGCGGATTCTTGCCGCCCATCTCCAGGCTGACGCGCTTGATCTGACGTGCGGCCAACTCATAGACAAGCCGACCGACATCGGTGCTGCCGGTGAACGAGATCACCGGCACATCGGGGTGTTCGACCAGCGGTTGGCCTGCGCTGGGGCCGTGGCCGGTGACGATATTGACCACACCGGGCGGCAGACCGGCTTCCATCAGGCACTGCACCAGATTGTAGGTGCTGATCGAAGCATCTTCGCCGGGTTTAATCACGACGGTGTTGCCGCACACAAGGGCCGGCAACATTTTCCACGAGGCGATCGCCATCGGGAAGTTCCAGGGCGTGATCAGGCCGACGACGCCGATCGGTTGGCGGATCGACATCTGGAATTTGTTGGGCAGTTCGGAAGGCGTGGTGACGCCATGCATCCGGCGGCCCTCGCTGCCGGCGTACTGAGCCATGCCGATCGCCTCGACAATATCGCCGCCGGCCTCGAAGATCGGCTTGCCCATCTCGCGAGTCAGATCACTGCTGTACTGCTCTTTGCGCTGCTGCAAGAGTTCGGCAGCCTTGAGCAGGATCTCGCCGCGGCGGGGGGCCGGAATCGCCCGCCATTTGGGAAAGGCGGCTTTCGCGGCGGCAACTGCGGCGTTCACATCCTCAACGTCGCTATCCTGAAAGATACCGACCACCTCGCGGGTATCGGCGGGATTACGGCGCTCGAATGTCTTGCCGTTACGGGCGGCGACAAACTCGCCGCCGATCAAGTTTTTGTATACGTTCGGTTCCATCGCAAGCTTCCCTTCTGGTACAACGGCTACACTGCCGTGCGGTAGGGCTATTATAGCCGTACCTATGAAGCGTTGGGCAGACGAAAATGTACGGCGCACTGGTGGGGCGACGCACATTATTCTGGACGCTCGCTTACTTTTGCCGGGCGGAATGGGCGTACTTAGACAATAGAAGGAATTTGGAGGGTGTCAAGCAAGATGTGGTATCCTTAACACGAACATAACCGATCGTCGGCGCGACGATTGCAACCCATGCCGGCCCTCATTGGAGCGTACGGTATCTACCCATAGAGAGCAATGCAGCTAACGCTAGACATTCATGTTGCCATAGCGAAAATCGCCCATCATGGCGGTGAGAGCGGCGACACGCTTGAGACAATCGAACGTCCCGGCGGCGGATTCTCATTTGTGCTGGTGGACGGTCAGGGTACCGGACGCGGCGCGAAGACCTTGAGCAATCTGGTGGCGACACGGGCGATCTCGCTGTTGAAAGACGGCGCACGGGACGGAGCGGTGGCGCGGGCCGTGCATGATTACCTGTACACCTACCGGATGGGCCAGGCCGTTGCGACGTTGAACATTATTTCGGTAGACTTTCAGAGCGGACGGATTCTTGTCTCGCGCAATAATCCGGCACCGTTTTTTGTGATCGACCGGCGGGGGTTGCGTAGTTTCAACGAACCATCGACGCCAATCGGGCTTCAGCCGATGGTGAAGCCGATTATCACCGAGTTGACGGTTGAGCCGTTTATGTATGTGGTCGTGTTCACCGATGGCCTGTTGCGGGCCGGCGAGCGCTACGACGAGGATCTGGCCCTGGTGAATTATCTGTCGGGTTGGCCGGCGGAAGAGGGCCTGGCGCCCGATGAATTGAGCGAGCGCCTGTTGCAACGGGCGATTGAGTTGGATCGCGACGAACCAAGCGACGACATGAGTGTTCTGACGCTGGCGGTGTTGCCGGCGGAAGATGCGCCGGCGGTGCGGCGGATGTATGTCAGTTCGCGCTTTGAAACCACCGGGCGCCCGCCCTATCCGGCGGCCGATGACGATCTGGCCGATGGATGAGGCCTGCGGCCCGATGCTTGATGCTGTGCCTGATGCTCTGATGCTTGACTTTGCGGGCCACGCCTGTAAAACTCGGGAGTCAAGCATCGGGCATTTTGCTGTTCGGCGCTGAATCCTGTATCCTGTTCCAGCTATCATTGCATTGTTTCACAGGCTGATTCTATGTCACGTCAACGTCCCAGCCGAAGTTCCGTGCCGTCTCCGCATGCAGCGGGGACTGCGCGTGAGCGGATTGAGCGGCGGCGGGCGCAGAAAGCGGCGTTGCAACGCAGAACGCGCCGGCGCCTGGTAGCTGTCGGCGCACTCGGGTTGCTCCTCCTTGTTGGTGGGCTGATCTTTGTGTTGATCGGCTGGGCCCGTAGTAGCCTCCAGGCGATCGAACAGGTTGACCCGCGCCGTACGGTTGTTCCTGCTGCCGGAAGTGCGGTGGAGCAACGTGAGGTGACGCTGCAGGAGCCGTTTACGGTTTTGTTGGTGGGTCTTGACCGGCGCAGCGATCTGCTGGAGGGTGTGCGTGGCGACACGCTGATTCTGGTGTATGTCAATCCGGCTGAAGCCTGGGCGGGAATGTTGTCGATCCCGCGGGACTCGGTGGTCGATATTCCAAACCTGGGGCGCCAGAAGATCAATGCCGCCTACAGCTATGGTTTCAGTAACGCTGCCGCGCTGTATGGCGAGGGAACGACGCCGGAAGCAGGTGGTGGGGCGCTGATCGCCGAGACGGTTGAGGGGTTGCTGGGCTTGCCGGTCGATTATGTGGCCCAGATCGATTTTCGTGGTTTTGAGCGGGTAGTGGATACCGTAGGCGGGATCACGGTTGATGTGCCGCGCCCACTGCTCGATGCCAGTTATCCAACTGAAGATTACGGCTATGAGCGTATCTACATTCCGGCCGGGCTCCAGGTGATGGATGGCGCTACGGCGCTGCGCTACGCGCGTTCGCGCCATAGCAGCAGCGATTTCGATCGCTCGCAGCGCCAGCAACAGGTATTGCGGGCCTTGCTGGCCGAGGTGCGGGCGCGCGGGTTGCTCGATCAGGCCGCATTATTGCCGGGCCTGGTGGAAGATTTGCAGCAGAGTGTCAACACGACCTTGCCCTTGAGCGATCCGACGGTGCTGCGTGATCTGGTCGATCTGGCCCAACAACTCGATGCGGGCCGGATTGTACAACTGAGCATCAATCCGAATGATGTTGGGATCGATTTCGAGGATGGTTCGGATATTTACTGGAATCAGGCCGATGTGCGTAGCCTGGTGGTGCGACTGACCGCCGGGCCGGAGTTGGCGAACGAGGCGGCGACGGTGCAGATCTTTAATGGCGCCGCTGTGCCGGGCCTGGCAGGCCAGGTGACGACACAGTTGGCAGCGGCGGGCTTCACAACCCGTGAACCCGACACGATCGCGCCGATCGCGCAGAGTTTACTGATCGACTACGGAAATCACCCGGCTACGGCGCGGCGCATGGCTGATTGGCTCGGAATCCCGCCCGACCGGATTCTGACTGCGCCGCCACCCAATCTGTCGCTCAATCCCAGCGGCGATATTCTGTTGTTGCTGGGCAGCGATTATCAGCCCCGTTGGGCCGGGAATGAGTGATTCTATCGCAAGATGCCTGATGCGTGATGCCTGAGCGCGCTGCCGCGCGGCTCGCCAGTCCGGTATGCGCTCCGCGATCAGGCTCAAGCGTTGTGCTCATCGCTATCGGCAACAGAATTCATGATCCAGCCGGGCAAGCATGACAAGCGACCCGGATTCACGCTGTTGCATCAGCACACGATGCGCCGGTTGGCGCACACCACCGCGTATGAAATAACCGCTGGAGCGAACGTATCGGCTATCGGTTACCGGCTATCGGCTATTTTCGGCATAGCTCTGTCTCCTGTCCTGCTCTATCCTACCTGTACCCACAGCCGTTCGGCGCCGCCGGACGCCACGTCTACTTCCAGGGCATAGGTGCGTAGGGTTGTCGCCATGAGTTCGACGGCTTCGGCGGGTGTTGCCTGGCGGCCGAGTTGACTCGCGGCGAGTTCGGCCATCTGGCTTGCGTAGGCGCGCACAGATGCGATCTTCTGCTCCAACGTCGCCCCGATTTGCCGGATCTGCGGCTGAAGTTCCAACCCCAACTGGGCGAGGCGTTGCGCGCGGAGTCCCGGCCGCATCACGTAGGGTGCATCCTCGTAAAAGGCCAATTGCCGGCCGGCGCATGCAAGCGCGGTTGAATATGTGATCTGGTGATCGACATGATCGCCGATGCCGAGCGGCGCGTAGAAATGCGCGCCGGGCAGATACCTGCCCAACCGGTTGATCAGATCGTGCAGTAACGACACGAGCGGATCATCGGGCGCCGGTGCGGCGAACAGGGTTTCTCGGCTGTGATATGCGCCGGGATGGCGGTAGATTGCGTCGAGCATCCCGGCCCAAAAGCTATCGGCGCCGAGGATACTGATCGCGGCGCTGTCTTCTTCAAGCCGGGCGGCAACCACTTGCTCCGGATCGAGCCCCCATTCACGATGGAAGCTGAGCGCCAGATTGCTGAATGTCGCATTGGCCGGCGGCGCGGCAGTACAAAGCGTAACCACCAGCACACGCTCGGCGGCGGCGCACTGGGCTGCGATCATCCCGCCGCACGAGAGTGCTGCATCGTCGAGGTGCGGCGACAGGTAGATGTGCGTATAGTCGGTGGGTAGGTCGGTGAGATTCTGGTAGATCATGGCATTACGACAAATAGAGCGAAGCTTTCGCCTCAAGATAGCGGCCAGTTAGTTGTTCTTGATGGGCGAGTGCTTCGCCCTTACCCTAGCGCGTCTTTGTGACTTTGCTGAGGCCGCGAGGTGTGCCGGGATCGAGGCCGCGGGCCAGCGCCAGATGGTAGCAGAAGAGTTGGCCGGGCACGATACTGACGATCGGGGCGAGCCAGGAAGGGACTCCTGGCGGTAGGCGCAGGCCCATGGTGCCGAGAGCCAGGGTATCGTCGTCGTCGGAGAGCACGAGCAGTTCTGCGCCGCGTTCATCGGCCAGGCGCTGTAAAAGCGCCCTGGTTGTAGCGGCGTCGGGATCGCTTGGTGCGACGGCGAGGATCGGAAATCCCGGCTCGACCAGGGCGATCGGGCCGTGCTGGAACTCGGCGGTTGAGTAGCGTTCGGCCACAACGTAGGTCAGTTCTTTAAGTTTGAGCGACCATTCAAGGGCGGTGGCGAAGTGGTAGCCGCGCCCGAGCACAATGCAATGGCGCATATCCTTGAGGCGTTCGGCGGCGGCGACGATCGGTTCCTCGGCGCTGAGGATTGTGGCGACGGCAGATGGCAGTTGCGCCAGTTCGGCTCGGCGCTCGCTGTCTTCGGCCAATGTGCATGAAAGCATGGCCAGGGTGAGCAGTTGGGCGGTATAGGTTTTGGTGGCGGCGACGGCTTGTTCGACGCCGGCCTGAATATCGAGGCTGAGGGCGGCGCTGCGGGCCAGTGGCGAGTTCGGATCATTGGTGATCGCCAGGCTGAGTGCGCCCTGTTGCACCGCCGACTCTATCACTCCGATGATGTCCGGTGATTGGCCCGATTGCGAAATACCGATCACAAGCGCATTGCTGAGCTGTGGCGGCCGGTTATAGACCGTAAAGAGCGATGGCGCGGCCAACGCTACCGGCAAACCGTTAAAGGCGCCGAAGATGTATTGGCCGTAGATTCCGGCGTTCTCGGAGGTTCCGCGGGCGGCCAGGTAGATGTAGTCGATGCGGCGGTTGCGAATCGCGGCGGCAGCAGATTCTACGGCGGGAAGTCCGTGTTCCAGCAGCGCTTCCAGTACATGCGGCTGGCTGTGTATTTCATTGTGTAACATCATTGGTGTGTCCTTGGCGGGCTATCTGGTGCCTCGGATAAGGCCATGTCCGGTCGGATAAAGGCCGGGGATGCCGGTCGGTAGGATGCCGTTGATTGGTGCGCGACCCCAGAGTGCATCGGCCAGAGCATCCATCGCCGGTGCCAGAATGCTGTAGCTGCAGAGATACGTTGGCGCACCAGGGTACGTTTCCAGGTCGTAGGGTAGGCGCAGCGCCAGGCTGATCAGCGCTTGATCGCGGCGTAAGAGTTCATTGATCAGTGCGGCCTGTCCGGGCCGGTCGCCGGCGTTGATGGTGGCGGCGATGATCAGATCGTACTGGGCGGCGCGGGCGCAGAGCGCGGCGATTTCGCCGGGATGCGGATCGGCGGGAATGATCAGTTCGTCGATGTGTGGGTGATAGCGCCGCAATGCGTTTGCCAGTTCGCATTGCTCGTAGCTGGACGTGTCGGCTGGGGTGAGATCGGCGAGTTCCGGCATCAGCACCAGGATGCGAGCGTCGGAAGGAAGCCGTAACGGTAGGCGCCGGGCGTCGTCACGAACGAGTGTGACGGCACGGGCGGCAACTTCGCCGGCGAGAGTGCGATGCTCGGCGCAACCGACCATGGCGAGCGCCGGTTGGGTTTGTGCGGCCAGATGTTGTTTGAGTGCGCGCACACGCCCGGCTGCGGCAAGCAAATCTTCGGCGGGCAGGCTGCCGGAACGGGTTGCGGCCACAAGGGCATGCAGGGCGGTCGTGTAATCGAGCGGCTCGGCCAGGAGCAACAGGTCGATCCCGGCGGCAATGGCCCGAACAGCCGTCTCGGCCAGGGCGTCGAGTGGGCCGAGACCGGCCATATTCATCGCGTCGCTAATAGCTACGCCGCTGAATCCTAATGCTTCGCGCAGCAGATCCTTCAGAACCGCAGGCGAAAGTGTTGCCGGCACCTCGGCAGAGCCGCTGAGTGCCGGTAGTGCCAGGTGCGCGCTCATGATTGCTTGAACACCGGCGGCGATTGCGCTGCGAAAGGGCGAAAGTTCGAGCTGATCCAGGCGTTCGCGGCTATGTGGCAACACCGACAATGCGTGGTGCGAGTCCTGATTTGTGTCGCCGTGGCCGGGAAAATGCTTGGCCGTGGCGGCGACGCCGGCTTGCTGGAAGCCGGCGATCATGGCGGCGGCGAGATCACCAACCATGGCGGGATCTTCGCCGAAGGAGCGAACGCCGATCACCGGGTTACGTGGATTGCTGTTCACATCACAGACCGGCGCATAATTCAGGTTGACGCCGATTGCAGCCAGTTCGCGGCCAATAGCTGCGCCGACACGGCAGGCCAATTCGCGGTCGCGGGTGGCGCCAAGGGCCATGTTGCCGGGAAATGCGGTAGTCCCGGCGATCGCCTGAAGTTGGCCGCCTTCCTGATCGGCGCAGATCAGCAGGGGCGGGCGGCCATCGGTTTGTGCGGCGGCCTGCAATCCGGCGGTAAGGGCGCGGATTTCGGCCGGGGTGCCGCTGTTCAGGTGGCGAAAAAGGGTTACCCCGCCGATTGGTTGGCGGCGCAGCAATGTGGCTAAATCCGCCGGCGCGGTGATCCCCTCGAAATAAAGTAATAATGTTTCGCCGGCGGCGGCATGCAGATCAAGCATCGGTTATTTCCTCCGA
Source organism: Oscillochloris sp. (assembly GCA_012032775.1). GTDB lineage: Bacteria > Chloroflexota > Chloroflexia > Chloroflexales > Chloroflexaceae > JAAUQO01. The sequence continues at coordinate 8,111 of JAAUQO010000115.1, forward strand.
AGGGCGGCGCCAAGGTAATGCGGCGGGACGAAGTATTCGCGGCGCCGGGGCAATGCGGTGGGAATGCATTTATGAAGTCCTCAGGCGCAAGCTCAGGATTTGTTTCGGGTTCAGGGTAATTGTTTGCGCGTGGGTTTCGTCCAGCGGTTGCGACGTGCCGAGTGGATTGCCTGCCAAATCGATCGTTTCGCTGATCCGGCATTGCGGCGGGAAGCGCAATATCGCCGTTGCCGGGGTTGGGTTTGGGTTGAAGATCCGTAGCTCCATGGTTTCGCCGACATGCCGTAAGCTGCTTAGCGCCAGTGGGCCTTCGATCGCCAGGAAACCGGATTCAGCAGGGAGTTGGATGGCCGGCGATGGATCATGCGGGCGCGGCGGCCGCACATGTGCGATGCGCACTCCGGCTGCCAGTAGACGCCCAAGATCATACAGTTTCACGCGATCCGGCTCATCGCTCAGCGGCACAATCCAAAGCCTGAAGCGCAGTTCCATCCCCAACAACAATCCAGCGGGTTCGCCGTCGGTCATCACAGTGCGGCGGGTGCTGCGTAACAATGTCAGCGCCAGCGGTCGTTCGGGCAGATCGCGCACGGCGCATTCCAGCAGGCCGCTACTGACAACGGCAAGGCCACGCCTTTCTGCCTGCACCGCCGTCCAACTCAGTTGTGGGCGCGTCTCGACCTCAAGCTCGCGGTAGGTATGGTTGTCGGCGCGCAGCGCAATCGGTCGCTCCAGCACATCGAACGGCCCGTCACTCAGCATCGTGGTTGCGTTTGCGCCACTCGGAAAAGCACCCGTAAGCGATGATCGGCGACAAGATTGTGTACGCTTGTCTCAACTTCGATCCGGTCGCTGTCGCGACGCAGCGTGATAATGCTGTCGATCAGCTGGGTGATCTCGTCGGCGCTACGCCGCATGTGCGTAAAATCGAAGCATGCCGGTAAACGCAGTTCAGTCCGAATGCGAAAACTCGTGAGTTGCGGGCCGTCATGCAACAGTGCGACACTCGCCGGGGCTGCGGTTGAGCTGCGAACTTCGTCGGCCAATGCGACACCGTGATACCAACCGTCGCCGATGTCGGCGCTATCCTCGAAGGTCAGCAGGCGGGTGTAGGTTGCGCCGTTGCGCTTGTCGGTCACACAAAGGCTGCCGTTCGGTTCGATAACAACGCCCAGAACCGCATTTTCCATCGATCGTTCGCTGGTGGCCAGGCCGGGCCGGTTCGGGTGGCGGATCGGCCGGGCGCTCGGCGTGATGCTGGGGTGCGGCGGGAGCGCGTCGAGTTCGCCGGGGCGCAGGGTGAGTGTTGTGTAGCCGAGGGCCGGGATGCGGAGCGGCAACGCAACCCGCACGACATGCACACGTTGCGGGTCGGGGAATGCGAGCGGGCTCAACATAACCCTGGTGCGACTCAGTTCCTGACTCACGCGCTGATAAGCCAGTTCTGCGCCGGTGGAGTTGTAGATCCGCAGGGCCGGCAACGGCTCGAAGCCGAAAAACTCCTGAAATTTCGGCCAATCGGGTGGGATCTCCAGATCCAGCGTAACGACTTCAGCGAGCGGGCGCGGCAACGGATTAAAGACGACCACGCGCACTTCGCCGTCGCTCGCCGGGGCTGCGGCGGCGGCAAGTTGCTGGGCGGCGTCGTTCGCCAACTCTGTCGCGATCTGGCGACATTGGCTGAAGCGATAGCGCATATCGGCATGCACCTGATCGACGCTACAGCCGCCCATCGAGTCGTGCGGATGGTTCTGCAACAGCCAGCGCCAGGCAGTATCGAGCAGTCCGGGCGCGTAGTTGCGGTTCAGGGTCAGGTTGGCCCATGCGCTCAACGGCTCAGCCCAATCGAGCAGCAGGCTTTCGCAGGCGGCATTCTCCTGCTTGATCCAGACCCGGCTGGCCAGGGTGCCGGGGATCAGCCAGTGGCGATCCTGGGCTTGCGGCATGCTTGCCGGCTCGCGCAACTCACCGCTGATCTCGCTGCTGATGGCGCCGGCGTGGGGCAGCAATTCGGCCAGATATGCGTCGAGGCTGCTATGAGTCAGCGCAAAGGGCGCATCTTCCCAGTGTGCATAGCCAGCGACAGCGCGATACGCCTCTGTATCCCAGGCCAGATGATCGCCGCCGTCGAAGATCAGCAAAGGCGGCGGAATCGTGTGCTCGGCCTCGGCCGCCAGAAATTGCTCCAGATTGGCCCGGAAATCCTCCTGATCCAGCCGTACATCGGGCCGGTCGGTGCGGCGCACGCGAAAGGCGAAACTGCAATACCCGACATCGCCAAAGCGATAGGTCGGCAGAATCGTGCCGTCGGCGCCGCGCCAACGAAAATGGCGCGTAGCGGTCGCATTCACGCCGCGCCAGAGAAACGTGCCCTGAATCCCGAAGCCGGCGAAGATCTGCGGTAACTGGCTGATATGGCCGAACTGGTCGCAGACCCAACCGGCCCGCGAGGGTTCGCCGCCGAACGTACGCGCGACGGCGATGCCCATGCGCAAATTGCGCACCAGCGACTCGCCGCCCACCAGAAACTCGTCGGGCACACTGTACCAGGGGCCGATTGCGAGCATGCCGGCGCGGGCGCGCTGCTCAATCTCGGCGCGACGTTCCGGGCGCACCTCAAGATAATCCTCAATCAAGAGCGCCTGGCCATCACTGGTGAATGGACCGCGCAGCCGTCCGTCGGCCATCCCGTCGAGCACCTGATCGAGCAACTGTACCAGGCGGAAGCGGAAGGCCTGAAACGGCAGGTACCACTCGCGATCCCAGTGGGTGCTCAGGATGTAATGGGCGTTTCTTTTCATCATATGGCGTTAATGGCCAATCTGGGCGCTACTGACCCGGTGACCCGGTGACCCGGTAACCCGGTGTAAGGGCGACGCATGCGCACCGGATGCATGTCGAACATATCGTTTCATATGTGCGCCTGCGTCGCCCCTACGGTATCACCGTATCAATCCTCACCCCTTCACGGCACCGCTCAAACCATCGACAAAATAGCGCTGCGCGAAGAGGAACGAGATCAACATGGGCAAAATAGCCAGGATCGCGCCGGCGGCGATCAGGCGGAAGTCGGCGATGAACATGCCGCGCAGGGTGTTCAGGCCCACCGGCAACGTATACAGATCGCGGTCACGCAGCATCAGCGAGGGCCAGAGCAGCGCATTCCACGAGCCGACAGCCGTGAAGACGGCGGCGGTAGCAAGCGAGGGCCGCACCGTCGGCAGCAACACACCCCACCAGATCCGGAATTCGTTTGCGCCGTCGATCCGGGCCGCGTCGATCAGATCGTCGGGGATGCTTTTGTAGGCCTGACGTAACAGAAAGATATTGAAGGCACTAAAGACATTCGGAAAGATTAGCGCCCAGAGTGTATCGTAATATTTGAAGGTTTGCACCGCAAGTAAGTAGCTGGGAATGTAGGTCAGTTCCACCGGCACAATCAGGGTTGCCAGCAGCATGTAGAAGATCACTTCGCGCCCGGCAAAACGCATCTTCGCCAGCGGATACGCTGCGAGCGCCGAGATCCCGACATTCACGATCACCAGTACAAAGGCGACAAACAAACTATTGAGAAAAAAACGCCAGACGGCAATCTGATCCCAGACCTTGACGAAATTATTCAGGGTCGGCTCGTGCGGAAAGTATTGCGGCGGCAAGCTGAACACCGCGTCGTTCGGCCCCTTGAGCGCCGTCGTTACCAGCCAGAAGAACGGCAGCACGGTGATCAGGCTGGCTGCGCCAAGCATAAAATACCAGAAGAGATTGCTGATCCATTCCGGGCGCCGCCGCTGCGTGCGCGCCGTGGGCATCGGTTTTGCGATTGAGCTCATCAACGTTCCTCTTGCGTATCAAGCATATTGATCGACGAACGTGTATGCGTACCTTGCAGTTGCTCTGACCGGCGATCAGGCGGTTTTAGGTTCTGCGTTCCAGGTTCTTCCTTTGTTCTAGTTCTCGCCACGCTCCATGAATCGAACATTCACGATTGAGAAGGTAAGCGTGATCACCAGCAGCACCATCGCCAATGCCGAGGCATAGCCGACATTTTGCAGTTTGAAGGCCTGCCGCCACAGGTAGAACACCATTGTCACGCCGCTGTTGAGCATGCCGCCGCTGCCGTTCGTGAGCACAAAGATTTCGTCGAAGACTTTGAGTGCGCTCAGGCTTGAGATCACCGCCACAAAGACGATCGAGGGCCGCAGGCCCGGCACACTCACGAACCAGTGCTTCTGGATCTCGTTGCAGCCGTCGATTCTGGCGGCGTCGTACAGGTCGGTGGGGATCGCCTGCAAGCCGGCCAGAAAGATAACCATGTAGTAACCGACGCCCATCCAGGTGGTCATAGCCATGGCGATCGGCAGGGTATAGGCCGGTTCGGTAAGAAAAACGATCGGCTTCTCGATCAGGCCCAGTGCGAGCAACAGGCCATTGACCGGGCCACCGCTGCCGTCGAAGAGGAACTGCCAGACGATCCCGATCGCTACGCTGCCGGTGATCACCGGGATGTAGTAGAGCGCGCGGAAGATCCCGATCCCCGGCAGTTTGCGATTCACCACGATCGCCAGACTGATCGACAGCACAATGATCGTCGGCGTTACCAGCAGGTAAGTGAATGAGTTGCGCAGCGAGATCCAGAAAACCTGGTCGCCGAACAGATCGCGATAATTCTCCAGGCCGATGAACTGCGGCGGCGTCAGAATATCGTACTCGGTGAAGCTGAGATAGCCGACACTCAGCAGCGGGTAGAGTGTGAATGTTGCCATAAAGGCCAGTGCCGGCAGCAGAAACAGATACGGCACCAGAGTTTTTTGCAGGCGTGGCGTCATGGTTTGCTTCTCCTTTCCCTCTCCCCCGGCCCTGCTCCCTTGAAAGTTCATGGGCGGACAGAATCCATGGGCGACGAGTGGATTTATGGCGTTGGGACGGGCTTGCTGGCCCTCACCCCCGGCCCCTCTCCCTCCAAGGGAGAGGGGAGTCGCGCCGGCGACGGGGTGAGGGATTTCTTAATCCAGCAACTCATTCGCTTGCTGCACCGCATCGGTAAGCGCAGTCTGGGCGTCGGCGCCGCCGAAGATCACCGACTCAACCGCCTGGCGCACGACCTCGTTTACGTCGGCCGGGTTGGGGATCTCGGGCATGATGTTCTGCTGCTTCGAGATGATATCCTGGGCGATCGGGCGGATCTGGTCCTCGATCGCAACCGGAGCCTGCGTGAAGTAGGGGTCCTCGTAGGATTCGGGCGTCGAGGGGAAGATCTGCACGATCTTCGAGAACTCCAGCATGCTCTGTGGGTTGGAGAAGAAGGCTGCCAGGGCCGCCGAAGCCTTCGGGTATTGCGTGTTCTTGCTGACGACGATCGACATCGAAACCGGCGGCAGCGCATTCGAGCGACCGACGGCGCGCGGCACCATGGCAAGGTAGCCATACAGGCCGGGGTTGCTCTCACGTACAATTCGGATCAACTGCGGGCCGGTTACGTAGAAGGGCATCTGGCCCGAGGTGAAGCGCTCCAGGCCGATCCGGTCGTCGGCATCGGCGAGCAACAGGATGTCGCGGGCGGTGCTGCCCTCATTGATCATGTCGGCGTAGTCCTGTAGCCACTGCACGGCTTCGGGCGAGTCGAAGGTGAAGGCGCTGCCGTCGGCGTTCATCACTTCTACGCCGCCTTCGTAGGCCATGCTCTTCAGCAGGTTGCCGGTGTTCAGGCGCAGGCCGCAGGGGATGTCGGTGGCGGCGTAGACCGCGCGGCAGAATTCCTTCTGCTCGTCGAAGGTGGTCGGCATGTCCTCAAGGGTGAAGCCGGCCTTGCTGATTACGTCGGTGTTGACGAGGTAGCCGTCAACCGCCTGGTACCACGGCACCTGGTAGCTGCTGCCGCCCACATTTACCTGGTTGAACAGGCCGGGGTAGTACTGGTCGATCACGCTCTGCGGCAGGGCTTCGCTCATGTTGAGCAACTGATCCTTCTGCGCGAGCTCCTGTACCCAGTCGGTCGGCACATTCACCACGTCGGGCGCATTGCCGGCGGCCAGGCTGTTGCGATACTCGTCCTGCAGCGTCGCCTGGCGATCTTCCCAATTCACCGTAACATTCGGGTAGGCTTCGTTGAAGCGCGCAATCGTGTTCTGAATGTACTCGTCGAAGGTCGGCGAGAGATAAAAGGTCCAGAAGGTGATCTCGGCGCCATCTTCAACGTCGGCGATCATGGCCTCGGGATTCGGGCCGGGCGTCGGTGTCACGACGACTTCGACCGGCTTCTCGACTTCAACAATCTGGGTCTCGCGAACTACCTGGGTTTGTACAACAACCTGGGGTTCGGCGGGCGGAGCGGCACTCTGTGCGCCGCAGGCGGCCAGCACCATGGCGATGATGCTCAGCAGCAGCGGGAATGTGAATAATCGGTTGCGACTCATGGGGGAAAGCTCCTTTGTACATTGAACTAACAAAAAGAATCTGCGCCGAGATGGGTCAAAGATGCGCCGCGCACCACCCCCTTTCAAATAAGGGTAATCGTTGTAAGGGCAAAGCAGTCTTTATGCAACCATTGCAAAATAGAAAGGGATGAGCGCATGCTTCGCCCTACGTATTCGTGGCTGCGGCCTACACTTGCTCAAGCTCGAAATCCACTTCGAATGTCCGCCGCCAGGGTAAGCTTACGCTGCCGGGACGAATCCGCCAGCGATCGGCGAAGCCGGGCAGTTGGCCAATAGCGGTGTTGAGTTCTTGCTCGATCCAGGCGATCGATTCGGCGTATACCTCGGGAGTTGCGGGTTCGGCCATGTTGTGAATTTCGCGCAGTCGGTTGCGCAAAGCGCGGCGAACAAGCTGCTGGTAGCCCCAATCTTCCACAAACCGCTGCACCAGAAAGCGTTCTTGCGCCGCCCGCCCCTGATCGGTTGTAACGTGTTGGACGGCACATGCCTGGGCGATCACGGTGCCGATTGTATTGCCGGCGGTGTTCCATGCGCCATAAGCTGTCAGTTGTGGTAGCTCCAATCCATTCCGCAGCGCCGCGATCAACACCGGATCGGCGCCGTTCGGGTAGGCGACATCGGCGATTGCAACGGCCCTGCCGCGAATGTGTTGCGCCTGTGCTGCCCGGACGAGATCACGAATTGCAACGCGGCGCTCGGATCGATCGGCGGCGGCGCGCTCGGCGCTCCACTCATCACGGTGGGCGAACGGCGTATGGACGCCGAGCCAGATTTCGGCATCTGCGTCAGCTGCGATAACGGCGCCGCAGGCCATGATTTGGCGCTCCACCGTTGCCGATACCGGGCCGTCTTCATACGCGGCAATATTGGCAGCGGCGGCCGGCGGTACGTATTGCAGCGCGATCTTCGGCTTTATGCCGGCCTGTTCGTTCAGCATGCGCGCCAGCAACGCACAGCCGATCTCATCGGCGCCGGGGTACATCAGCAGGCGCTCGACATTTGTCAGGTCGGCCCATTCGGCCAGGAATTGGCGCTCGCGGGCCGGTAACCCGAACGGACTGGTGTCGTCGGAGCTGAGGACGAGCAGATCGAAAATGCCCTCGGCCAGCATATGTAAGGCCGCGCCGTTGATCACATGATTGCGCAACCGGCGCAGCAACATGTCGCGGCGCAGCTCCGCCGGAAGTTCGCGCTCCAGGGCGGCAAGTTCAGCGGCCACAGTCTGCCCGTGGCGCTGCCGGTCGATCAGTTGCGAAAAACGGTACAATCGCTCGCCGTACGCAGCCCAGTAGTCCGGCTCCTCGACGGCATCATTCGCATTCGAGACCCTGGTGATCACGCTGAAGGCATACAGCGGCAAGTGCGGATATTGGCTCCGTAGTTTACGTAACATCTCCAGACGGTTCAGAATCGTCGTTGCCGGCTCATGGCTGATTCGCGAGGGGATCAACCCGCCGTGGGCCAGTTGCTCCAATGAGACGATCAGCCCATCCAGCTGTGGCGCCTGTGCTGCAAGCCATGCCACTAATCCGGCATGATCGCCCGGTTCGCGCCGGTTGCTGAGCAATTCCGCCGGTGGTTGGCGCAACTCCGCAGCGGCGATCTGTGCGATCATCGCCGGATAGCGCGTGTTCACCGGGCGCTCGTCGAGTGGAATGTAGCCGATTACGCTCATAGATACCTGATACCTAAAGCCTGATGCCTCTGATATGGCGGCTTGGCGCCGAGGATAAATATTGACGCCTGCATCCACATATCGACGAAGCTGTTACCGTGTTACCCGGCCATCCTGCCACCCTGCCACCCTGTCAACTCGATCGCCTGTACGCTGAACAACAATGCCCGCGGTACGTGGAAAAAGCCTTTGTAGTTGCCGCCCTTACTACTGAGCGCCAGATTGCCTTGTCGGTCGCAGTAGCCGAACCATTCGCCGTATTCCGGATCGACAAAATGGCCGTAGGTGTAGCCATCGACGCGCTCCAGCCACTCCAGCCAGCGGGCTTCGCCGCTGCGTGTATAAGCCAGCACCAGGGCGTAGATCGCTTCGGCGTGGGGCCACCAGAGCTTCATGGTTGATTCGAGTTGCAAGGTCGGCTTGCCGGCCAGATCAACGAAATAGAGGATTCCACCGTATTCGTGATCCCAGCCAAGATCCAGCGAACCGGCGATCGCCTCCAGCGCCATGTGGCTCAATTCGCGATCGGGCACGCGATCGAGCATCTGGAGCATGATCCAGGCACATTCGATCGAATGGCCGGGATTGAACATGCGCCCTTCCGGCAATGCACTCAGGTCGCGCCCATCCAATCCGATGTTCTCGACAAAGATGCGCCGCGCGGCGTCGTAGTGGCGGGCGACGCCGGTGATGGTGTCGCGAATCACGGCATCGTAGCGCGGATCATTCGTGAAGCGCGCCAGATCAAGCGCCATCATCCCAACTACTAGCCGGTCGGCGAGATTGCCGACGGCACCATGGCTTGCGAAGCGCGGCCGATCAAGCAAGCCGGGATCGGCGATCCAGTCGATAAGCTTCCAGAAGACCTCGATCGCCTCGTGCAAGCACTCCTGGTCGCCGCTTGCGCGGGCATATTCGAGCAGCCCCATCTGATAAAAGACGGCGGCGTAGGGTTTGCGCTGAAATGCGAATGGTTCGCCGGCGCGGGTTAAGCTGAAATAGACCCGGCCCTGGGGATCGCGGGCATATCGGCGCAGGAATTCGACGCCCCGGCGAGCTGCTTCCAGCCACTCCGGGCGCGCCTCAAGCTCATTGTAGAGCCGGGCGAACATCCAGACCGCCCGGCCTTGCAGCCAGACATACTTGCGCGAATCGTAGACGCTGCCGTCACGATCCAGGCAACTGAAATAGCCGCCATATTCCCGATCGATTGCGTGGTTGAACCAGAACGGCACAACCGACTCAAGCAGATCGCGCCGGTAGCGTATTGCGTAATCTTGCAGCGTCATTGCTTTACATTTCTTTGTCGCTATGCAGTAGCTTCACTGCTGCATGACGAAGGTTCAGCTATTTGTGTGCAAGCGGGCGAGGCCGAGTTCATAGGTGAGCAATGGTGCAATTGCGCCGATCAGTGGTGCGTCGGGATCAAGGGCGACAACTTCGATCCGGGTGTCGCGGGCCAGCACCGGCAACACCCGCCGGGCCAATGTCGATTGCACAACGTCGGCCAGCAGACTGCCGAGCGGGGCAACCCGGCCGGTGATCACAATATGGCGCACATTCAACACCCCGACAATGTTCGCGACGGCGATCCCAAGGAAGTAACCTGCTTCGGCGATTGCCGCGTTAGCCGCCTGATCACCATTCTGGGCTGCGGCAGCGAGTATCGACATGGTCGGTTGATCAACCTTATGGAGCACGGACTGTGGCGCGGCGGCAGCCAGGTCGCGGGCGCGTGCCAGAATCACCGCGCTGCTGGCGACTGTCTCAAGGCAGCCGTAGTTGCCGCACTTGCAAAGCGCACCATGTTCGGCGACCACCATATGCCCGATCTCCCCTGCGCCGTAGCCGTCACCGGCAAACAGATGCCCGCCGAGCACAATTCCGGCCCCGATGCCGCGCCCGACTTTCACCACCACCAGGTTCGGGCTGTCCTGTGTCTCGGCGAAGCGATAACGGGCCAGCGCCAGGGTCTGGCTGTCGTTGGCGATATAAATAGGGATGCCGTAACGAGTGTGGAGCAGCGCCCGCAGCGGCAGATCTTCCCAGCCGAAATTGATGGTTCGCAGCACCGTGCCACTGGAAGTGTCGATCAATCCGGGCGTGTTGATCCCGATTCCAAGCAATGGCTTTGTGGCGGCGGCGGTTAATTCATCGGCGACGGCGTAGATCGTTGCCAGCACCGTATCACCGGCCCGATCGGGCAAGGCATGGGTTACGCGCCGCACCAGGCTGCCGCGCAGATTAACCAGTGCGCCGGCGATCTCGTCGTTGGTGACGCTGATCGCCAGCATCTGCCGGGCATTGTCGATCACGCTCAGCAGCATTGGTGTGCGGCCGATGCTGATCGATCCATGGCCGACCTCCTGCACCAGTTCGCGCTCGATTAGATCGCCGACCACTTCTGAGACAGTGGTGCGGGTAAGCTGCGTGATCCGCGCCAGTTCGGCCCGGCTGATCTCGCCATACTCGTAGATCGTGCGCAACACCAGCCGGTTGTTGTGATCCTTGGTGTGCCGACGAGTCGCTTTTTCAAGCAGATGATCCACGCGCCCTCGCAGGAGTTATTTAGATAGTCCAGTGAACTTGCAAACTAACTATACCATGGCTTACGACTTTGTCAAGTGAGTGGATTATCTTGCCTGGGGTGATAATCGCCGCTTTCGCCGCTGACTACGGCAGCGTTCTACTCTGACTGGCGAGCCGGGCGCAGCGCGTTCAGGCATCACGCATCAGGCACCTTGCTCTAGTACGCTCAAGCGTACGTACGTCTACGGCGCATATCGCACTGTGACGGCCTAAAGGCCGTTAAAAACCCGCGACGGACGTAGGCCGACCTGTACTAGTCGCCCAGGCGATCAACAAATTCGCGCATCAAGGCATTGAAGGCGGTTGGTTGCTCCAGATTGCTCAAATGCCCGGCACCACTGATCAGGGCAGTTCGGCTGTTGGGAATCGCTGCCTGCATATCTCTGGCCTCGCTTGGCGGAGTCAGGGTGTCTTCCGCGCGACAATGATCAGCGTCGGCACCTGAATATTAGGCAGATCGGGGTGCGAGTCGGGGGCGCATAGCCATGCCGCGCAGCGCACCCG
>JAAUQO010000116.1 GCA_012032775.1 Oscillochloris sp.
GTTGCGCCAGATCCTCTTCAATGCGCAATTCGGCCTGAGTTGAGGAGGCCGCCGCCTACTATGCCGCCTTTCGTCTGCCTGAGACGATCGGCGCCCTGATCGCCGGCGGCACCTTAACCAATGCGCTTGTGCCGATGCTGCTGCGGGTCGCGGCCGCGACGGTGAACAGGCCGCCCATCGCTTGCTCAACCTGGCCCTGGGTACGTTGCTGGCCGGGCTGATCCCGCTCGCTCTGCTGGCCGCCCTATTTGCACCGGTATTCGTCAGCCTGATCCTCGCGCCCGGCCTCGCCCCGGAAACCCAAGCCCTTACCATTGTGTTGAGCCGGATTATGCTGCTTGAGGTGCTGCTGGTGGCCTGCGAGGGCGCCCTGGCGGCGGTGCTGATCAGTCGTGGTCAGTTGCTTCTGCCGGCAGTCGCGATCGCTTTACGGAATGTGACGCTGATCAGCGGGATTTTGTTGGCCGACATCCCCGGCGTCGGCATTTACGGCCCAACCATCGGCGCAATCCTCGACGCGCTGCTGCAACTGGCGATTCTGATCCCCGGCCTGCGCCGGCGTGGCTATCGCCCCCAAATTGTCTGGGAGCCGCGTAACCGCGATCTGCATACCACCCTGCGATTACTTGGCCCCAATGCGCTCTCGGCTATCACCAATTACGCCGGTGGGATCGCCGATACGGCTTTCGCCGGAATCGCCGGCGGCGCAGCCGGCCTCGGCGCCGTTACAAACGCCACATTGTTGATCGGCCTGCCGACCCGTCTCCTTGGTGCGGCGATCGGCCAGGCCGCACTGCCATATCTGAGTCTCTCCAACCTGCGCAATGATCAACCCGCCGCAAAGCGGGTTCTCTACCGCGCTCTGGCTGTTGCCGTCGCTCTGGCACTCTTTGCCGCGCTGGCCCTGATTGTGTTAGGTCGCCAGCTCATCACGATCCTGTTCGAGCGCGGTGAATTCGATGCGGTCGCCGGTGATCTGACCTATGCCATGCTGACGGCGTTCGCCCTTGGCTTGCCGGCCTATGTGATCACGGAAGTCGCCACACGAGCTTTGATCGCGCGCCTGGATACGCGCACGCCGTTTCTGGCCAATCTGGCCCAGCTCATCCTGCGCATCCTGCTGATCCTGCTGCTGATCGCACCACTCGGCACTCGCGCCATCCCGCTCGCTTTCGCGCTCTCATCCGCCGCCGAAGCGCTACTGCTGTTGCTTGCGCTGCGCAGGACACAGGACACAGGAGGCCCGGCATAAGAATTGCCGTAGCACGCAATAATCCTTGTGACGGTTCCGCATTAAACGATCTATCCCGTACCCTGTATCCTGTATCCCGTATCCTACAGGAGAGATGATGACAATCCTGAGTGAACGCTTGCTGGTGCGGAGTTACACCGAGGCTGATGCCGACGATCTGGCGGCGATTCTTGGCGATCCAATCACCATGCAGTTCTGGCCGCAGCCCCTGAGCCGCGCCGCGTCGGATGCCTGGTTGGAACGAGCGATCCGCATGCGTGAGGATTCGTGTTATGGCCGGCGGACGGTGATTTTGCGCGCAACCGGCGCACTGATCGGCGATGTTGGGGTTGTCCGAGCGCAGATCGACGGCGTTGAACGTGATGATCTCGGCTATATCATTCATCATCCGTATCAGCGCCGCGGGTATGCGCTGGAAGCCGCCCGTGCCTTGCAAACCTGCCTGTTCGCGGCGCGACGTGTGCCGGCGCTCTTCGCGAATATGGCCCACGATCACTCCGGCTCACAACGCGTGGCCGAAAAGCTCGGCATGCGCCGGATCGGCAGTTTCAACAATCCGCGCAACCGCGATCTGCTTACGTATCTCTATAGGATTGAGGCGGCTATGCCTATGGATGGAGCGAAATCGTTAAATCCGTGAAGATTGGTCCGGGTTGCGGGAGCAAGAGCGGAACCATCACGTTCACGACAAGGATCAACACCATACACCACAGGAACACCGTCTGAATCTGCTCCCAGCCGATCATCCGGCGCCGTCGTGGAACGTGCGGCGGCGCCAATGGTGTTAACGGCTGCGTTGTACCGGTTGCCGGCGCACCGGGACGCCCCGGCGGCAACTGCGCCGCGCCACACTGAATGCAAAATGCCGCCTGCGCCGGGATCGACGAACCACAATCGTTGCAGATATCACATACCTGCCAGTTGAATAGCTTCGGCATTACACTACCTTTCCGCACCGGCCCGCAGAAGCAGCATGGCCAGGAGTGTTGTGCGCGGCACGATACTGTCGATCTCGATATACTCACGCGGGCTGTGATCGAGTCCGCCGATCGGCCCAAGCCCGTCCAACACCGGTAGGCCGAGGCCGGCGATCAGGTTGGCGTAACTCACACCGCCGGTCGCCGCATCGTTCAACAAGATGCCCAGTTCTGCGCCACATGCCTTTGTCAGTTCCACTAAGTTCGCGATCGCCGGGGTGCGAGCCATCGGCGGAAAGCCCCAACCATCGCTGATTGTGGTTCTTGTCCCAGGCACATGTTCCGCAGCCGCGATCGCCCGGATCGCCGTCTCGACCGGCGCCATATCCTGCGGCTGCGCCACACGCACATCGACCAGTGCCGACGCATGATCGGGCACGGCATTCGGCACGCTGCCGCCCTCAATCACGCCGACATTCACGGTCAATCCCGACCGGGTGCCGTTGAGCGCCTGTAATGCGACAATCTGATGGGCCAATGCCAATACCGCATTTGCGCCTTTTTCCGGCTCGACTCCGGCATGGGCCGCGCGGCCCTGCACGGTTAGCCGGAACATGCCGTTGCCCTTGCGCGCACTGACGATGTCGCCATTCTCACGGGCCGCCTCCAACACCAGGGCCAGATCATAGTCGGGCGCCAGATCACGCAGCATCGCCGCCGACGCCCGCGAGTCGGTCTCTTCATCACCGCCGCAGACCACACTCAGTGTCGCAAAGCTGTCCGGCGCCAACTCGGCCAGCACCGCCGCCGCATACAACCCCGCGAGCAGACCGCTTTTGTTGTCGGCGCTGCCCGGCCCGATCAACCTGCCGTTCTCCTGACGCAGCGGCCGTTCGGCGGCAACACCAACCGGGTAGACCGTATCGAGATGCGCGACCAGCATGGCCCGCAAGGTACCACGTCCTGGCACCGTAACCACAATCCCGTCGCCGACGGTTTGATCAGGAAATGGCCGGATCATCCAGCCGCGCCGGATTGCCCAGGCCTGCACCCAGGCGCCGGCCTGATCGACGCCGGATTTGTAACTCGTCGGGCATTCGATCGCACACAACACACGTAATTCGGCCAGATATTCCGGCAAACGCGCCGCAATCCAATCCCGAATCGTCTCGGGTGATACACTCATAGCCATTGCCTCCGAACAGAAGTCGGGTGCGAAAACGCGTAGTGACGCAATATATTGCGCCGCTACGCGTTTCTGCGTCGTTACCCGCCCGTATTCGTCACCAACCGCCGCAACTACGAACCGCCGGCACTCACGCCGGGAAAGGGCAATTTCACCGCCGGATCGCCGAGCAATGCGTAGTTTCGCGCGTCATTACGGGCCATCCACTGCACGGCCACATCTATCGGCTCGACCTGCATGCCGAACTCGATGTTTTCGAGCAACTCCGTCAGAGTCAGCGAGCGTAAGCCCTGGATGACATTAAATTGATCAAGTGCATCGCCGGCCGGCGGCCCTCGATCAGGCGCCCGAAGATGCTCTCGAAGCCCTGAGTCTGGGCCTTGGTATTCGACTCAGTCCCGGCGAACGAGTAGGTCCAGGCCCGCTCGATATGGCCAAGCACGGCCTGACAGCCGCTCAGCAACAACTGTTGCGGCAGCTGAGCGATGAATGGGTATGGCGCGATCTTCTGGCGTCCCTTGGCTTTGTCGAATACGAACTCATCGACGCTCGGGCAGCCGGCACCGTAACAGGCGAACAGGAAGGCGATTGTGCCGTCGAGATTGTAGTTGTCGCCCATATCTTCGGCGGCAAACCAGTGCTCGCGGCTGATACCGCCGAAACCGGTCCAGTCCTGGGTAACCAGGGCGCCCTGGTGCGCCACAAGCCGCTTGTCGCTCACCGGCAAACCCAGGCCGTGGCTGGCGGTAAGCATCATCGCCGGCGGCTTACCGGCGCTACCGCCCTTCAGCATGTGCTCGAAATCGCTGCGCCTGGCCTTGTCGGCCAGATACACACTGTCGGCGGCGTAGCCTCCCTTGGCCGGCAAGTTCTGCGCATTCTTGGCCCAATCGACCATCGGCTTGATCAATTCTTCGGCGCTGCGTTGGGTTGAAATGTCGAGATCGTGTTTGGTGCCGAAGAAGGCGATCTCTTTGCTCAAGCGGCTCGCGGCATCGCTCTGGCGCTCAAAGGCGGCGATCCGCTCGGCATACTGGGTGTATGCCGGCAGGCGATGTTTCCCTTCTACGTCGTTGAAGCAGAGCCGGCCAACAGCGTAGAACACGTCCAGTTCATACTGGAAGTTCAACGGCACGAAGGCCTGATCGCCCTCGTGGATCGGGCCGGGACGCGAAAGGATCATCAGGTAGTACGGCACACCGCGGCGCGGATCGACCGGGCCGTTGGCAACGCCATGGCGGGCCAACCAGCCGTTTACCCGATCGTTGGGCCGGTAGATCAACACCGGTGGGATCTCGCCCCAGTTGTCGCGCAGGTTCTTCTTGTAGCCGTCGGTGTGACGACCCAACCAGGCGCCGCAGTTCTCGCCGTCGCGGAAGTCGAAATCGGTCTTGCTGAAGCCCATTTGCTCCATGCGCCGCTGGAAGAGCGGCCAGGAAGCCTTGATCACGGCTGCATCGTCGAGCGCGCTCACCACTGCCGCCCAACGAGCCTGCTCGACCATCTTCTGGTTGATGTCGGCGACTGTGCCGAAGTGCGAGCCGCTCGCATCGGTGACTTTGTTCTTGTAGAGTTGCTTTTTGTCGGGTGGTTCGGCGGCGCCGCTGGAAAGTTGATAGGCCGTGGCTGCATCGATGCGCAACAAGGGTTGGCCGGTGGTGCCGTCGATTCCGTTCGGGTAGAGTTCTTCGCTCCCACTACCGGAGGCATCTTTCGAGAGTAAGATCAGCGGGCCGGAATAACCACCGCCTAGATCGTCGGCAGCGCGGGTCGCAGCCTCGGTCTTCGCCGCTTCAATCACGGTCGCCGCCTCAACTGCCGTCTTTGCCGCCGCTGCTGCCGCCGGCGCCTCGGCGCCAACCATTGCACCAAGTCGCATCACCAGGGCGTCGAGCCGCAACTTGATCGCCTGCGCCTCGGCATAGATCGCAGGAAGATCCGGCAACTCCGGAACCCCGGCGCCAAGGTTGGCGTTCGTGGTTTCTTCGACATATAGTGCGACGCCCTCCACAGCAAAGGCGACCAACCCTTGCTCGAAGACGAGTTTGTACGGCACTCGGGCATAGCCTGCGCCGTCGGGGTTCTCGTTGGCCCATTCCGCACCCCAGGAGTTGCGCACAATGAAGTAGCCGCCGCCGGGAGCAGTTGGATCGTCTTTGTACCCAAGCACCGCCATCGCATGGCCGCCGCCGCGGCGCTCACCGGGCAATGGCGCGCGTACTTTGCCCAAACGACGCGATTGGCCGGTGCCGGTCCAGTGCTCCTGAATCATCAAGCCGATCAATATCGGCTGGCCATCCACCAGCGCACCCTTGATCTGATTGACATCCTTGCCGGGCAACTGGCGGAAGGTGGTGATCCGGCGCTGTTTCGCTTCGGCAAATGCATCTTCCGACGGGCGCTCGTGGCCGGGATTGTTGTGATCGACCGGTTCGGGCTTGTACGGCCATGTCGCCTCGGTACAAATCCCGATTTCTTGCATAAGCTTGAGCGCCACCAGCGGATTTGTGCCGACATCGCCCTTCACACCGTCGCGATCTTTGCAGACCCAGTAGAGGAACTGCTCCGATAGGTCGGTCGGGTCGCCACTGAGCGCCTGATAGCAGGCGGCAAGGGTGAAGGCCACGCAGGAGTTGCGCATACCCTGAGATTGCGGCTGCGGCAACGTATCTTTGCCGATCGGCGCAAGCTCCGGCGGCAAATCGCGCGGAGTGGCGAAGGAGGTCGGCATATCCTCGATGCCTTCAAGCAACAGACCATCGCCGACCTCCATCTCAACATCGACGGTAAATGAGGCCGCGCCGGGCGCTGCTTGCATCGCCGCCTGCACGATCGCCAGCGTGGTTGCGTCATCGCGTTGGAGCATCTGCCCCAATGCCTTCAAGCCCGTGCCATAGTCCTTGTTGGTCGAACGGGCAATGCTCACCAACTCCTCAGCCGTCTCGATCCAATACGCCGCCAACTTCGCCCGTGTCGCCTCATCGATCCCCGGTACCTTCTCCAGTGGTGTCAACTCGGCCATGTACCTCTGCCTTTCGCTTGGATGGAACAGGTGTGGACATGGGTATGAAGCTTCGGATCAGCGAGGCCGTCGCCAACCCGAAGTATGACGATAGCTTGTGTTATATTCGCGCAAGAATTCCGCGTAGGAGTGAGGCAAAGCGTGGTTTCGCCGCTTCGCCGGCTTCCAGAACTTCGGCATGGTTCGCCGGTGATCCGTCGGGCAAAGCAAGGTTGGTGATCAATGAAAAGCCGATCACGCGCATACCACCGTGAACGGCGACGATCACTTCGGGCGCGGTAGACATGCCGACGGCATCGGCGCCCCACTGGCGCAGCATCCGTAGTTCGGCCGCACTTTCAAAATGCGGCCCGCTTAGCATACAATACACCCCCTCACGTAGGGTGAGTTGTTGTTCCATGGCGACTTCACGGGCGATCGGAACCAGTTCATTCTCGAATGCGCCGACCATGGCTGGGAAGCGCGGGCCAAGTCGCTCGTCGTTCGGGCCGATCAAGGGGTGATGGCCGGTCATACCCGGCAGGAAGATCTGGTCGGCGATGCGCATAATATCGCCGATCTGCCAATCGGCCCGCAAACCGCCGGCAGCATTGGTAACGATCAGTGTGTCACAGCCGAGGGCGCGCAATACCCGTACCGGAAAGGTTACGTCCTGCATGCTGTAGCCTTCATAAAAATGAAAGCGCCCGCGCAGCACGGCAACCGTGCGGCCCGACAACGTGCCGATCGCCAACTCGCCGCGATGCCCGACGACTTTCGGCTCGTGAAAGCCGGGAATGTCGGCGTACGGAATGGTAACGGCCGACTCTACTTCATCGGCCAACGCCCCCAGACCCGAACCGAGAATAAGCCCGACCTGGGGCGTCGTGGTGATACGCGCGGCAATCACTGCCCGCGCCGCCTCAATCTGCTCGTACATGATCAAATCCGATTCAACAGTTCGCGCTTCTTCGCTTCGAATTCTTCACTGGAAAGGATTCCGCGATCCCGCAACGACGCCAACTCTTCCAGTGTCCGTTGAATATCGACCGGCCCTGCGGATCGCGGCGCATTGTAACCGTCCGAATCGAGGTAACCATACCCGCGATCGTGGTTGCGTTTGGCCTCCAGCATGGCACGCTTAAACACCAGCGGCGACTCGATGCGATCCAGGACATTCACACCCTCATCGCCGGCGGCAGTTAAAATCTCGATCGTGCCGAAGTTCAAGATCCGGCCGATAAAGCTCTGGCGCAACTCAACGTCGTTGATCTTCTCCAACGAAGAGTCGGTCACCCGCTTATTCAAGATGCCTTTGATCTGGATGACCCGCGCATCGGTGATGATCACCTGATCGTTATTCCAGCGCAGGTAATCGAAAAACCCGCTGATCAGGACGATCACGCTGATAATGACGCAGATCAGCAACACCAGTGAACTGGCGGTCAGATTCCCAACCAGGGGCGCCGTGTTATTGCGAAAAGCCGTGTTCGAGGCGACTCCGGCCGCAACCAGCAAGGCGATCAGGGTTAGCTCAGTCAGGATGTTGGCGATTAAGACGAAGATGTGTTGCCGGGCGACGTAGATGATTTGTTCGCCGCGTCCGAGCAACTGATCGAGATAAGCCATGGAACGTCACTCCTTACTCGCCGCGAGCAGCCTCTTCGAGGAAGGCAACCGAACGCAAGTCGCGCTCAAGTAAACGCCGAAGGTAGGCACGTAGAAGTTGTTCGACCTCGCCGCGCACCTGTGCTGAAAGGCGCAGCGCTTCGATCGCTTCGATCGGTTGGGTTTGTAGGTACCGTAATAAACGAAAGGCCGGGCTACTCATTGCCAAAGCACTACGGTCGGCGCTGCGATCCGACGGACAGAGCACGCCGCCGAGGGTTGGGCTGAAGCGGTCGGCATGTTCATCAAGTTGTTCCTGGCAGACAATACAGTTGTGCAGATTGGGGCGGTACCCGGCGATATGCAGAAGTTGAAGTTCAAAGGCCCGTAAGGCGAGATCGGCGTTGCCGGTTCGATCTAATACATGATATGTCTGTACCAGCAGGCGGAACAGCGGCTCGTTTTCGTCGCCCTCTTCCGTAAACCGATCGTACAACTCGGCGATATAGTATGCGCCGCTGAGCCGGGATAGATCGGCACGCAAGGTGGAAAAGCGGGCGATGGCATGGCTCTGGGTGATGATATCGAGGTTGCGCCCGATCGCCAACAGCATGCTGGCATGGGTGAAGAGTTCAATATGCCCGGCCAGGCGACTGGTGGTTTTGCGGACGCCTTTTGCGATCACGCGCTGTTTGCCGGCCGGTGTCGCCAGCACCACCAGGCGATCGGCTTCAGCAAAGTCGCTGCGCCGCAAGATAACCGCCTCACTTCGATAGACGCGCTCACGCATAGTGGTTATTGTAGGGGCTTGTCAGCACCATATTGCGACGATCATCCGCTCGCTAAGCCGCCACGGACATTATAGCCGTCGCTGTAAGGGGTTTCAAGGTTTGCCGCGTGCCGTCCTCGCAGTACCGATCCGGCGCTACACCAGCGTGATCACCTGGCCGTCACGACCGATCTGTGCCGCGCCGCTGAATCCGCCGGCCCGAATCGCATCCAACGCCGCCGGCTCGGGCATGGTCCAACGCGGGCTGTAATGCACCAGAATCAGGTTACGAGCACCGGCTGCCGCAGCAATGACACCGGCCTGCTGCGGTGTTGTATGGCCGGGAAAGGGCTCCGGCGTGGTTGCCTCGTGGATCAGCACTCCGGCGCCCGCGGCCAGAGTTTGTCCGGCCGGACATGGCTCGGTATCAGCGGAATAGACCAGCGGTACGCTGCCGTCCGGCGCCTCCCAGCGCAATCCGAAACACGGCCGGCTGTGGGCCGTCAGGGCGGTACGCATGCGCCAACCAGCCCCAAGATCGACGCTCGCACCGGCGTCGATCGTGCGCCAATCCAGGTCGGGATGCAGGCCGTCGAGCCGGCAAGCTTCGAGTAGGGCTGCGGCGATCGTCAGTGTCTCCGGTAATCCATAGATCGGTAAAGTTGCTTTGCGGCCACCTAATGCCATGCTGAAGAGCAATGCCGGTAAGCCGTTGATGTGATCACAGTGGCTGTGGGTCAGCACGATACCGGCCAACTCCTGCGGGTCGATCCCGGCCTTCAGGAGCCGCTGATAGCTGTCGCCGCCCACGTCGATCAGCAATGGCCCGCCCTGACCATCCCAGAGCATGTGGGTATGGCCGCGATCAATGTCCGGTAGGCCGGTGCCGGTGCCAAGCAGGATGACCCGTGCCATAACTCATTCCTTTGTATATATGCAGAATTAGGCATGCAGGATGTCACTATGCCGCCCTTCGGTAGGCGTACCTCGCTCGCTGTTCATTCATCAACCGCCCTTGCCGCCAGTCGCCGCGTAGCTCGTCGATCCGCATCCGGCGGCGTTGCCCCAGCAGCGGCACAATGTCGTCCATGATCAGGCGCGCCGCATCACCATAGCAGGCAAGGTGGAACTGCGGCTGATACCCGGCGCGGCGCGGCGGGCGAACATGTACATTTACCGCACATCCGTAATGCTCGCGCCAGATCCACTGCACGCGCTCGATCACGTCTTGATCGACGGTGTTGAGTTCGATCATGGGGGAACCACGATTGTGTGTAAATGCACCTTCACCCTCAAGCAATGCCGCGTGCCAGTAGCGATCAAATGATTCCGCGCCATCAAGCGAGATGTGGAAGCGCTTATGCTTCACCACGCGCAAAACCCTGTACGACGCAACCGCCGTAGCGATTTGTCGCCGCCTCCGCACACTCATATGCGGTTCAAGCACTTGCATCAACGCCACGGCACTCCCGCCGACAAGTTCGGTACGGAACACCGGCAGGTGTTCGGCATGCTTCACTTTGATGTGATACAAACGCGCCCCCCAAAGATCACATACGCGCTGCACAACATCTTCGTCCGTCATATTCAATGCCACACACGGGCGACGCGGTTTCGACGGCGGACCGGGCACAAACGTCCCCTCACCCTCCAACAAACCACACAGCCAGCCGAGCGAACGCTGATCAAGGTAAAGATTACGCGGAATCATAGGTACTCCGTTACCGGTCGGAACAAGCACAAATATTCTAATATCCGGTAACGGATTTGTCAATAGATGCCGAATTACGGCACATTTTCACTTGACATGCACCAAAAAATCCTTTACAATACCTCTACGAAACGATTTACATTACTCCATCGGAACCAAACGCTGTCGAAGGGCATAAATTGCGACCTGGGTGCGATCGGCGAGATGCAACTTCGACAAAATATTGGAGACGTGAGTTTTTATGGTCTTCTCTGAAACTATTAAAGTGTCAGCGATTTCCTTGTTGGACTTGCCCTTGGCGATCAGGCGCAGCACATCCATCTCGCGCGGGGTGAGTTGATCGACCGGCGCTTCGTTCGGGCGCGGGGCGCTGAACTCCTGCATAAGCTTGGCGGCAACTTCCGGGTGCAGCACAGCTTCATTGCGTTGCGCGGCGCGGATAGCATGGGCCAGTTCCTCGGGCGAGATGTCCTTCAACAGATACGAGATCGCGCCGGCCTTGATCGCCGGGAAAACCTTATCGTCGTCGGCGAAACTGGTCAGCACAATCACCCTGGAACTGGGGCTGACACCCTTGAGTCGGCGAGTAGTCTCGACACCGTCGATCCCCGGCATCACCAGATCCATGAGCACCACATCGGGCAACAGTTCACGGGCCATCTGCACACCCTCTTCGCCATTGCCGGCCTCGCCGACGATCTCCAGATCCTCCTGGAGTTCCAGAAAATCACGCAGACCCTGACGCACCACGCGGTGATCATCGATCAACATCACACTGATCGTTTCCATTGCGATTCCTCCTAAGAATGCAGCATTCGGAATGCAGCATTGCCGCTGCATTCCAACACCGTATGATCGGCCATACCCGTAGAGCACGGAACGATGGCACACCAAAACACGATTTATGTCAAGTTACGTGGAACGGAAACCAGCACTTCCGTGCCGATGCCGGGCGTCGAGTGCAGCTCCATGATACCGCCGATTTCAGCGGCGCGCTCGCGCATACTGATCAAACCCATATGGCGGCCATCAGATGCCGGTGCGGTATCGAGGTTGAATCCCTGGCCATTATCACTGATCCGCACCCGAATCTGGTCGTTCGAAAATTCCAGCGTAACCGTCACATTGGTAGCATCGGCGTGTTTGAAGACATTGTTCAATGATTCTTGCACAATCCGGTAGAGCGGTTGCTCAAGGCCGCGGGCGAGGCGTTCATCGCCAACGACACTGAGTGCAATCGGCAAGCCCTCGCGGCGCGAGAGCGCGCCGACATGCTGTTGCAGCGCGGCAACCAATCCTTGATCACGCAGGGCCGGCGGGCGCAACTGAAAGATCAGCGCGCGCATCTCGGCCAGGGCAGCGGTGGCCGTCTCTTGCAAGCGCTCCAACTGCATAGCAACGCGTTGCGGATTGCGTTCCAATTGGGCCCGCGCCGCCTGCGCCGTAAGCGTCATGCTGAAGAGTTGCTGGGTCACACTATCGTGGAGTTCGCGGGCGAGCCGATTGCGTTCCTCAAGCACAGCGGCCGACTGGGCGCGTTGGAAGAGCCGAATATTCTCCAGCGCCCCGGCAAGTACATCGGCGATTGTTTCAAGCAGGGCGATATCTTCATCGCGGAAATCGGCGACTGCGGGCGATTCCAGGTTCAGCAAACCCAATGTCCGGCCGCCGGCAATAATCGGCACACACAACTCCGAGCGAATTTCGCCGCGGATACTGGTACACAGGTAATCTCTGTCGCGCAGCACATCGTCCACCCGTAACGAACGGCCGGTGCGGGCGGCACGACCAACGAGGCCCAGATTAACATGCTGACGATAGCCGACGCGAGCCGGCGAGAGCGGGCCGGCGGCGGCGGCAAGCACCATCTCATTCGTCTCTTCGTCGAATAGAAAGAGATCGACCTGATAGTAGCCGAAGCCATTGCGAATATGGGTAGTGACATCGGGCAGGTTATCTTCCTGATTCAGCGTTGCATTGGCCGCCCGCGCGATCGTATTCAGCAAAGCCAGTTGATCGGCGCGATGCTGAACCTGAGCGGCGAGGCGCTGGGCTTCTTCATAGAGCCGGGCGCTGGTGATCGGGCCGCCAACCTGGGCCGCGATCGCTTCAAGCAGATCGACATCCTCGTAGGCGAAGGCGTGTGGGCGCGGGCTACACACATTCAGCGTGCCGATGGTTGCGCCGGCGCTGCGCAGCGGCACCACAATCGCCGAACGGGCAGCGGGATCAACAGCGCCATTGGCGCCGGCATCATCGTTAACAATATACGAACGACCCTGCTCGGCCACCCAGCCGATCATCCCGTTGCCGGAGCTAAAGCGTGCCCCAAGTAAATGTGCATCAACCGGTGCCACAGCCACCACTTCCAGCCAATCGCCGGGCTGAATCAAGGTGAGCGAAGCGCTGCCGAAAGCGGCCACCATGCGATCGACCGTGCGCTGCAAAATCGTATCAAGATCAAGGCTCGCACTGACATCACGGCCCAACTCGGCGAGCAACTGCTCCTTGGCGAGCAAGCGCGCGCTCCGTTCGGCCAGACGCACATTCTCGACCGCCAACGCCGCCTGGCGGGCGATCGCCTCAATCACCTGGGCCGTCGGCGGATCGAGCGGCGCACTATCGGCCGGCAACGCCACATAGATCACCCCGATCAAACGATCACTACGCCCCCGCAACGGTGCGAGCAACGTGCGCATCCCCAGCGGCAGCGGCGGCGGCGTCGGCCGGGCCGGGCGGTGAGGTATCGGCCGGCAACAGATACGATTCACTCACCCGCAATTCGGGCAACAACAAGTGTTGGTAGGCGCCGGGCTTCACCGCCTCGGCCTGCAAGCGTGCCAGATGCACCTCCGGCACTCCGGCGAACGCCACCGCCTCAAGATCATCGGTGTCGGGATTGCGTAGCCGCACATAAACCTGGGGGCTGGCGACCACACGCCGCAGCGTATCGGAGACTTCATAGAGCAAACTGGCCGGCGAGTCATCGGTGCGTAAGTGCGCGCCGAGCGCCAGCAGATCGCCGAGCGGCAACTGCCGGCTGTCGTCACGGGGGGGCGGTGGATCGGGCGGCATACTGCTCATAGAAACTGCTCCTCCAGATTCATGGTATCCGCTTCGGCATCCCCGCGCCCGATGCTGATCACCCCGAACAGATCCTCCTGGATCAAGATGATCGCTCGCCGCTTGAGCAGCTCCAGAATCGCCCAGAACGTCACAATCACATCTTGCCGTGTAACAGCGGCATCAAGCAGATCGTCGAAACTGAACCAGCGCTGATACGCAAGGCGCTCAGCCACCCGTTGGGCCACCGACGTGACGGTGAGGCGCGGCGGTAGCGCCAGCAACTCCACCGTCTCAAGGGGCAAGCGCAGTTGTAGCCGGCGTTGCACCGCCGCGATCAGATCGTTGAGTCCGTGGGGCAGCGGCTGATCATTCGGCAGCGGAAACGCTTCCAAGATCGGTGCCGTGCGCAAAAATGTCCGTCGTTCTTCATCTTGCCAGGCACGCAAAACTGCGGCAAGCTCTTTGATCCGCCGGTACTCGCGCAACTGCCGTGCGAGTTCCTCAGCATCGGGATCGCCTGGCGCCTGATCGCGGGCGGCTTCCGGAGCACGCGGCAGCAAGGCGCGCGACTTGATCAGCAGCAAGCGTGCGGCCATACTGACAAAATCCGCCAACTGACGTGGATCGGGTTCAGGCAGCGCACGAACGTGGGCTAAGTATTGATCGGCGACCAGGGCAAGGGCGATTGTGGTGATATCAAGTTCAGATCGTTCAATCAGGCGCAGCAGCAGATCGAGCGGCCCCTCGAAGACCGGCAACGAGATCGTATATCCGGCGGAATCAGTGTTGCTCATCAGCCCATTGGAGCAGCGCCGCAGGCCCAGCGGGCTGCGGATCGTGATAATGACGGATCGTCGTAACCATCTCGGGCGGGCTGCCGGCCGCCGCGACCAGTGCCGCGCCGCGCCAGGCATGCTCGGCATAGTAGCGGATCGGCGCGAACAGCCGGGCCGCAAACAGATAAAGCGCCGGAAAGCGTTTCAGCACCGTCGCCACCACATACCAGGGCAATGCCAGCGGGCGACCGAGATCATCGCACTTGCCGCAATCGTGGATAAGCGCCGCCCGTAGCAACAGCGGATCCTGATAACCAGCCCCCCGAAGCGTGCCATACACATCAAAACAGTGGCGCTGATCATAACGGGCCATCGCCCGAAACAGGCCCAGTTCGGCCGGGCTGAGTTGCGCGGCAACCTCGGCCAGTTCGGCGGGCGTCACCTGCGCATGTAAGGCCGCAGTAAACTGGCGCACCCGATACGAAAACTGGTTGTTCGTGACGATGTCCTGAGTCATGGTTGATGAATACTACGAAATCATGGCATCAGCGCCAGCACCCGCGCCGGGGCGCTGCGGGACGACTGAACCTTAAGTGCGCCGATCAGCAGCGTGATCCCGGTGGGCGGCAGTTGCTCCAGACTGGTCAGATTCAGCAACAACAAACAAAACCCATTCGCAGGCTCAAAGTGCAGGAGCGGGCCATCGATCCCAAAACCGGCCACACCACGTTCCGTCCGCAACAACTCCAATGCCTCCGGCGCAAACCCCGGCGCTGCAAAGCGGCCCGGCGCCTCGGGATACAGATAAGCGTCGGGCGAACCCCAGCGCACATCCCAACCGGTGACCAACAGCACCAGCGAGCCGGCCGGAATAACGCCGTTTTCCGCTTCCCATGCAAGAATATCGCCGACACTCAAACGAAAACTCGGCTGATCCTGGGCCTGATCACGCGCATCGATCACCACCGCCGGAAGCATAAGATCGCGGGCGCTGAGTTGTTCGATCGATTGCACCGGCGCATCAACGCCTACGACAAGCTGCAGGAACGTACCGGTTTGCGCCCCAATCAGAAGTGATTGTAGGCGACCATCGGCGGCACGTTGCAAGTGCGTATGCGGTTCATCGGGAAGATAAGGCACATCCTGGCGCACGACATGGCTCAGATCGATGACATGCGGCGCAGCCACCGCCGTACTTGCCACCGGATTGACCTCGGATGCAGCGCAACCGGCGAACCCAGGCACAACCACCGAGAGTATGCACACCGACCACAACAATCGCGCCGCAACCAATTCCCAATCACCCAATATCCGGCCCCTGTATCCTGTATTTTGTCTCATCTATCCTCCTCATTATAGCAGTGGCCGAAAAAGGCTGCCAGACGCGAAGCCGGTATGCTATAATTTTGGCCGGTACGACAAACGCGCGACAAAAGGGTAAACCATACATGACGATTTATCTCCCTGAGGGCGGCTCACCCGCCGTTGCCAACACCATGGCGCGCATCGAACGGCATTTGCCGCATCCGGGCGAGATCCTGGTGCGCCAGGGCGGACGGGTCGAACCGGATGATATTGTGGCCCGCGCCCTTGTCCCCGAACCACCCCAGATTATCAATGTCGCCCGTGCCCTCGGAATCCCGCCCGGCCAGGTTTATCGGGCAATGCGCCGCGAAGTGCTGAACAAAGTCAACGCCGGCGAAGTACTGGCCCGCACATCAGGCCTGCTTGGGCGGCGCTGCCTTGCCCCGGTAAGCGGCATGATCGCCGATATCGACAGCGAAACCGGCTACGTCACCATTGCGCCCGACCCGGTTGAGTTCGTGCTCGGGGCTACAGTACGCGGCGTGGTGATGGAGATTATGCCGTACGAAGGCGTGGTGATCGAGACACCGGCGGCTCAGGTATACGGCGCCTTCGGCATCGGCGAAGAGCGTAGCGGCGTGTTGCGGCTGCTTGCCATCAACCCCGATCAAGTGGTGCGCCCCGAACAGATCGACGCCCGTAGCGCCTATGCGATCTTGATCTGTGGCTCGTCGATCAGCGCCGCTGCGCTCCGTCGAGCCGTTGCCGAGCAGGTGCGCGGCGTGATTGTGGGCGGAATCGAAGAGCGTGAACTACGCGAGTTTCTTGGATGGGCCGGGCAGACACCCTGGCGCACCGGTCTCCACGATTGGCGCTGGCCGAATCCGCAGCATACTCCTGAGCCCAAACTGACCATTATTGTGACCGAGGGTTTCGGCGTGCGGCCAATGGCTCAGCCGATCTTCGAACTGCTCAGTTCTCAGGATCGCCAGGAGGCACTGATCGAGGGCCAGACCCAACTGCGCCGCCCGCTCCGCCGCCCCCGTGTGGTTATCCCGCTAACCCGCAGCAGCAGCAGCACTATCGGCAGTGCGCGCCCGCAACTCCAACCGGGAGCACAGGTACGCTTGCTCGATCATGATCATCTCGGCCAGGTCGGCCAGATTCGGAGCATGCCCAGCGTCGCCCGCCGCGTTGGATCAGGCGTCCGTACGCTTGCGGTGGAAGTGGTTACAAGCGAAGGCGAGCAACTCTGGTTGCCGCGTACATGTGTTGAGGTGCTCGGATAGACCGTTCTATGAGTATATGAACGAGGCACCAGATTCCACGCCTGTAGCCGGCAATGTTGCCCGTATTCTTGTCGTAGACGACGAGGTGAATACCTGCAATTTCTGTGCGTTGGCACTCAATCAGGCAGGCTATTCCGCCATCCCCATCACCGATCCCGAACTTGGTTTGAGAACATTGATCGAACAGGGTCCGTTTGATCTGCTGCTGACCGACATTCAAATGCCGGGGCGCAGCGGCATCGAGTTGGCGCAGATCGCCCGCGAACATGATCCCGCCCTGGCCGTGATTATTATGACCGGCTACACCAACGTCGATACCCTGCACCAATCGGCTCGCCAGGGTGTGGCGAATTTTCTCTCAAAGCCCGTCGCACTCGAAGAGTTGCAACTGGCGGTCGGGCAGGCGTTACACAAACGCGACCTGCTTCAGGAACAGGTGCGGCTACGCGCACTTGAGCGGTTGCTCGCGAGTAGTGAAGCCATTAACGGCACGCTGGATCGCGAAACGCTATGCCGGGTGATCCTCGAATGGGTGCGGACGTTGATCCCTTCCGGTGCCGCATTTCTGCATCTGAACGCCGTAGATCGCGCTCGCGCAGTGCTGCAGGCCGATCCGCCCGGCGCCGAATTGAGTAGCATTGGCCAGCAGCGGATCAGCCAGATAGACGACATTATGCGGCCGGTGTTTATCGCGCAGGCCGTGATCGCAACAACGGAAGGGCGAGCGCTCAACGACGGCTTGTTGGCGCCGTTACGGGCAGGCGGAATGGTGCTGGGCGCACTGCTGGTGTGCGACGGCAGCGGGATCAACCGGCCCGACGCAATCGACATGATTGCGTTGCTTGCCAATCAAGCCGGGCCGCCTTGCGCAACGCCCATTTGTACGGCGAACTAGAGCGTACCTACCACGAACTGGCCGAACTCGATCGCATGAAGAGTGAGTTTATTGCGATCGCCTCGCACGAGCTACGCAGCCCTCTGGCGCTGGTGATCGGCTACACCCAGATGCTGCGGGATCGCAACGAAGGCCAGACCCGCGAGTACGCACAACGGGCGCTTGAAGGCGCGACAAAGATCACCCAGATCGTTGATGATCTGACCAAGCTGCGCCAGAATGACATCCAACGGCCCGAGTTGAAGCGCGAAACCGTTGCGATCGATGGATTGGTTCGCCAGGTGATCGAGCGACTGAACGATGATGCGGCCCAACGAGCGCATACCGTTACCCTCCAAACTCCTGGAGATGAACTGATTGTTGCCGTGGAGCGCGACAAATTCCTGCTGATGGTGGGGAATCTGCTGAGCAATGCGATCACCTTTACCCCGCCGAATGGGAACATTCACGTCCGGCTGACGGTATGGCGGCATGCTGAACTGATGCGTTCGGTACAAGCTGCGGCAATAAATCCCAGCTTGCGTCGGCTGGACACAATCCACAGCGGCGAATGGGCGATCGTTGAGGTATATGATACGGGGATCGGCATTCCGCGCGAGCATCAAAGCCGAATTTTCGAGCGCTTTTATCAGGTGGCGCATTCCCTTACCCGTACTCATGGCGGGGTGGGCTTGGGACTGGCACTGGTTGCAGAATCGATCATGCATCACCAGGGGCTTGTCTGGATGGAAGCGAATACACCGCAAGGCAGCTGTTTTCGCCTGGCGATCCCGCTGCCCGCAGCGGCGACAGGCTTGTAACGACAATCGGGTATACTACACGCAGCACGTGCCCCGACGGGGAGGCGCCCCGCCATTTAGAGCGAGAATGAGAAGATGAGTTATCGACTGGTCGTTGTCGCAACCGAGCATGCGACGTTGCGCACGCTCGCCGGTCAGCTTGGCGAATCGGTGCAAGTTGCGCTGTTCGACAACGCAAACGACGCCCTCTGGGAAGTTCAAGACAATCCTCCCGAGGTGCTGATCACCGAGAACGATCTGCCTGGCATGAGTGGCATGGATCTGGCTGAGATTCTGCCGAATTTTGAACTTCCGACCAAAGTTCTGATCTGGAGCGAGGATGTCACAGCAGCGTTGAATGCGCAAGCTGCTGAGGCAGGTGTGTTCCGCGTACTTGCCCATGGCACCAATATCGCGGGCCTGCGTGCAGCTCTGGAGGATGCCGTCAGCAATGCCCGAGTCGCTGCGGCTGAAGCCGAGTCACGGGCGCAGGCGCAGCCGAGTCGGCAGCAGCTGAGGAAGCGGCCGCTGAAGCGGCGGCCGCCGCTTCGGTCGCGGAAGAGGAACGCCGCCGG
>JAAUQO010000117.1 GCA_012032775.1 Oscillochloris sp.
GCCCGTGGAAAATCCACAGGCCGCATTTTTGTGTGATCGATGCTGCGGGGCGGCAAGCTGCGCCTTTACAGCTAGGGCGCCGGCTGCGTGGTTGGTTCGACGGTCGGCTCGGTTGCGGGTGCGTCTCGACGGGAGCGCTTGTGGCCGCCGGGGCCGGCTCAGGATCATCCGCGACCAATTCCTCGGCGGGCAGATTAACCAGAGGCAAGAAGCCGCTTTCGCCGCTCATGAAGCGCGGCAGAACACCGTCCCAGCGCTCGATGAAGCGCAGTTGCAGCAACTCGGGCGAAATGACTTCGCGCTGCAGCCGGAGCGCCTCGGCTTCGGCCTGAGCGACTGCGACGCGAGCCTCGGCCTCGGCCTCGGCACGTGCAACCTGCTGCTGCGCCTCGATGCGAGCCCGCTCCAGTTCGCGACTGGCGCGCAGAGCATCCTGTTCAGCAACCTGCTTTGCCTCGATGGCGCGGGCGAACTCGGGGCTGAAGTTAAAGTCGGTGATCGAGACATTCTCGACAATCACCCCACGGCCGGTCAGACGCTCGCGCAGAACATCCTCGATCTGCGAGGAGACTTCGGGGCGGCGGGTGATCAGTTCCTCGGCGGTAAACTGAGCGGTCGCGGCTTTGATCGCTTCCTGAATAGCGGGATCAACTACGCGGCGTTCGTAATCAACACCGATCTCGCGCACCAGGCGATCGACCTGAGTCGGATCGGGGCGATAGTTGATCACCACCTGTGTGGTGACCGTCTGCAAGTCGCGGGAGGCGGCGGTGGAATTGGATTCGTAGCGTTGTGTGCGTACCTCGACCACCGTCACCGCCGTGATGAACGGCGCACGGAAGTGCAACCCTTCGTCGAAGATGCCGGTGATCTCGCCGAAGGTTTTCAGGACGCCGCGCGTGCCGGCTTCAATGGTGGTGATTGAGGCAGAGATGATAATACCGGCAACGATCAACACGACCGCCAATCCAACAAGTGCGGGTGTAGAGCCGCCGATCGACGGGCGTGGAATGTTTCGGCCTGGCATCTGTGACATGATGTACTCCTTGATGATTTGGTCGGTTAGTTTTGGCGGCTTGGTTGCCAAAACCAACCGAACAAGCAAGATTATTCCGACCTGACGGAGGCTCAAAAATCAGTTAGGTAGGCGCTCCGAACGAACGGTCGGGTAACTCGTGTTATTAACTGATCTTTACTGAGCAGGACACGATTCAGTATACCCGATTGCAGATCAATCGTGCTAGTGGAATTATCCGGCGTATTGAGGGGAAGGCGTCGTATTGCGGTGTTACTCGTTCGACGGTTCGGGCTCTTGCGGTGGGATGAGCATACGCAGGCCGGCGGCGAGCGCAAGTGGGATGAAGGCGAGGGCGAGCAACGGCGGCAAAATCGGGCTACCGGCGAAGTAGAGCAGCAGCGGCGGCAAGGCGAGAATAATCGCGAAAATCAGCATCCCGGCGTTGCCCCAACCCACGGTGATCACCACGCCGATCACGGTAAGTGTGACGATCACGGCGTCGCTACATGTGGCGATAGTGGGTTGATTGGTACAAGAGACGAGATTCGAGGGGACGGCAATATCGAAGGGAATACCGGAAAGTTCGAAATAGGTGGGCAACGTCAGGCGGCGCAGCCAGAACAATAACGCGCCGGCCGCGATCACAAGGTAGGCTCGGAAGTAACGATTACGTAGGAAAGCCATGGATTGATGCCTGATGCTTGATGCCTGAGCGCGCTGCCGCGCGGTTCAAGCATCAAGCACCTGATTAGGCCGAAGGTTCGCCGGATCGGCTTCGCCTGCCGGCAATGCTTAGTTGGCAACGACGTTGACAAGCCGGCCGGGTACGACGATCACTTTGCGGATCGTCTTATCGCCGACATAGCCACGGACACGTTCGCTTTCCATAGCGAGCGTGCGTAACGACTCCTCATCGGCGTCTACCGGTACAGTCAACTTGTCGCGGACTTTGCCGTTCACCTGAAGCACGACCTCGATCTCATCCTCGGCGGCGCGAGACTCGTCGGCGACCGGCCAGGGCTGTTTGTGGACGCTATAGGTATGACCGATGCGCTCCCACAACTCTTCGGCGATATGGGGCGCCACCGGAGCCATCAGGCGCAGCAGCATGTTGATCGCCTCGCGCCACTCCGGCACCTGGGTGAGGCCGGCAGCAGCAGCTTTGTAGAGCGCATTGGTGAACTCCATCAGCGCCGAGACCATGGTATTGAACTTGAATTCGGCGATATCGTGTTCGACGCGCTGGATTGTCTGATGGGTGATGCGTTGTAACTGGCGTACGCTGAACTCGCCGGAGCGTTCAGGCATATCTTCGGGGCTGAGCACGATACGCCAGACCCGATCCAGCCAGCGGCGAACGCCGGGTACACCGGATGTGTTCCAGGGCACCGACTGTTCAAAGTCGGAGATAAAGCACTCGTAACCGCGCAGGGCGTCGGCGCCATGTTCTGCGACGACTTCATCGGGAGTGATGACATTGTTCTTGGACTTCGACATCTTCTCGATGACGATCTCGCCGTCAACTTCACGCGGCGGAGCGAGGATCAAGCCCTGGTTGCGCAGGCGGGCGAACGGCTCGAAGAAATCGACTACATCGAGATCGTAGAGCAGTTTCGTCCAGAAGCGGGCGTAGAGCAGGTGCATCACGGCGTGTTCGGCGCCGCCGACGTACATATCGACCGGCAGCCAGTAATCCAACTCGCTGCGCTCAGCCAGCATGTTGGGGTTACGCGGATCGGTGAAGCGCAGGAAATACCACGACGAACAGGCAAAGGTGCCCATGGTGTCGGTTTCGCGGCGACCCTGGCAACCGTCGGGCAGGGTGACATTGACCCACTCGTCGATCGTGGCCAGCGGCGACTCGCCGGTGGCGGTCGGCTCGTAACTTTCGACACCGGGGAGGGTGAGCGGCAGCGCCGCATCGGCGACCGGCACCTCAAGCCCATCTTCGGTATGGATGATCGGGATAGGCGTGCCCCAATAGCGCTGACGGCTGATCAACCAATCGCGCATTTTGTAGTTCGTGCGGCCCTTACCGAGTTCGCGCTCTTCCAGGAACGTAATCGTACGCTCGATCGCCTCGTCGGCGGGGAGATTGTTGATCGGCCCGGAGTGGATCGGCGTGCCGACATCGTCGTGGTAGATCAACTCTTTGTACGCCGGGATCGTCGTCCAGTAGGCCATCGTGGTTGCGAGGCCGTCGTGCTGGATTGCGAGCCGCAGGCGATCGGCGATCTTTTCATCGGCGGCGACTGAATCAAGGGCGATCAGCTCAGCAGGAAAGATCGTGAGCCAGCCGGCGCCGACAACTTCCGTCCAGCCGTCCGTGAGGCGAGGCTGAATCAGATCCACATACTCAGCGACGCGGCTACCGCTCAGTTCGACCACCAGGCTCCCGTCGGTATCCTCGCCGACCTCGAAGCCGGCGGCGCGCAGCACTTCGGCGGTGCCGGGCGTGAAGGTCTCGGCGCGCAAGAAGCTGCGGGCGGCATCATCGGGCCGGGCGATCACCGGAATAATCGGCAGACCGTACTTCAGGGCGAACGCAAAGTCGCGCTCATCATGAGCGGGCACAGCCATAATCGCGCCGGTGCCGTAGCCCATCAGGACGTAATCGGCGACGTAGATCGGGATCTGGGCGCCATTGACCGGATTGATCGCGTAGCCACCGGTGAAGACGCCGGTCTTTTCTTTGTCTTCGACCGGCGCGACGACATTGCTTTTAGCGCGAGCTTCAGCGACATAGGTTTCGACCGATTTGCGCTGCTCGTCTGTGGTGATTTTGGACACCAGGGGATGCTCGGGCGAGAGCACCATGAATGTCGCACCCCAGAGCGTATCGGGGCGGGTCGTGAAGACAATAATCTCGTCATCGTCGGTGGTTCTGAAGATCACCTCAGCGCCACGGGAGCGGCCGATCCAGTTGCGCTGCATAGCGACGATCTTATGCGGCCAATCGACGGTGTCGAGATCGCGATCGAGGCGGTCGGCGTAGGCGGTGATGCGGAAAAACCACTGCTTAAGGGTGCGGCGCTCAACGAGTGCGCCGGAGCGCCAGGCCCGACCGTCCAGGCCGACCTCTTCGTTGGCGATCACGGTTTTATCGACCGGATCCCAGTTAACGGTGGCTTCGCCGCGATATGCCAGACGAAAGCGCTTGAGGAACTCCTGGCGCTGGATGGGCTGATAATCATTCCACTCGGTGGCGGTGATGCGGCGCTCGGAGAGCGGCAGATCGAGGCGCGTGGAGCCGAATTCGGCCAGTTCGGCCTCAAGTTCGCTGATCGGGCGGGCCTGATCGGCGCGTGGATCATACCAGGACGAGTAGAGCTTGAGGAAGATCCACTGCGTCCAATGGTAATACTGCGGTGTAGACGAATTGATCTCGCGCGACCAATCATAACTGGCGCCGATCAGATTCATCTGGCGCTTGTAATTATCGGCGAAGCGCCGAATAAGGATTGCGGGATTGGTTTTCAGCTTGATCGCCGCGTTTTCGGCGGGCAGACCGAAGGCATCCCAGCCCATCGGATGCAAGACGTTATAGCCCTTCATACGATAGTAGCGGGCGATCACATCGGTGGGGACATAATTGCGGCAATGGCCGACGGAGAGTCCATCGCCGCTGGGATAGGGATAAAAATCGAGGATGTAATATTTCGGGCGTTCGTCGGCCGGATCGGTGCGATACAGTGCATCGGCGGCCCAACGATCTTGCCATTTCTGCTCAATTGCGGATGGGTCGTAGCGTTCGACTAACGGTGTTTCGTTGTTCTGGTCATTCATTCTGATAAGCTCCTCAGGAGATGAGCACGAAAGAGCGTGCGCAGAAAACCGCCGGCGTTCATCAGTCCCCTAAGGTCGCTAAGATCGGGTTCCGACATGTGCTCACCTCCTTTCCGAGCGGTAGATGGAATATGGCAAAAGCACGCATTGTAACGCGTTACGCGGGTATTATAGCACGGTCGCTGAGGTAGGAAACAGGATACAGGATACAGCCGGGTAGGGATGAAGGATGAAGGATGAGGGAGGAGATAGCACACGCTCATTGCGGCACCTTGTCATTCCGAACGGAGCCGCAGGCGTAGTGTGGAATCTCGCATTCTGCATTTGAAATTGGGAGGTGATGCATGGCGCAGGCATTTTTGTTGTTGTTCGCAGCGATTGTGAGCGAGGTGATCGCGACGACATCGCTGAAGCTTTCGGAGGGGTTCACGCGGCCGGTGCCGAGTTTGATCGTGGTATTGGGCTATGGGACGGCATTTTATCTGTTGTCGCTGAGTTTGCGCCAGATCCCGTTGGGGACGGCGTATGCGATCTGGTCGGGGGTGGGAACGGCGGCGACGGTGATCATTGGGATCTTGGTGTGGGGCGAGCCGGTGAGTGCCTGGCGAATGTTCGGGATCGGCTTGATTATCGCGGGGGTGGTGGTGTTGCAGACAGTGGCGGCGCAGCCGTAGAGCCGTAAAACGCAACGCTCATTGGATGGCCCTGATTATTCCGGCGGATCGTCGGCGAGGGCGACGAAGAGCCAGAAGGCGAAGGCGAGATCGGGCCAGAAATAGAATGCATCCACGAGGCCGTGGGTTAGTGCAGCGGCGAGGGCGGCAAGGATTCCGAGGCGGAGAGGTGGGGATGAGTAGCGAAGCAATCGCACGGAATGACTGATATGTTCGCCATGATCTGCCTGGCGATTGCTTCGCCCGTACATTTGTTGCCAGATCAGCCAGCCGAATGCGATCAGTCCCAATGGCCCCATGCGCAGGGCGATGTCGAGAATCAGGTTGTGGGGGTGAGCGGTGTTGATTTCGTTGGTGCCGGCCAGGGCCGGGTTGATGTATTGCGGGTAGAGTTGGCCGAATTGGTCGAGGCCGATGCCGAGCGGGTGATCGCGCAGCATGGCCAGCGCCGAGATCCAGGTCTGGATGCGGATGGCCGAGCTTGCGCCGAATGGGTTGAATCGCTCGATGTCGAGGATGAGGATGAGCGCCACGCCGATAATGCCCAACCCGGCGATTAGGCCCGACGCCACAAGAACCCGGCGACTGCGCCACCATCCCGCCGGCAGCAGTGCAGCAGCGATCACGGCGGCGGCAACCAGGGCGCCCAGGTAGGCCCCGCGTGAGAACGATACCAGCAGGCCGCCGATGCTCAGGAGTGACACCAGGATGAGCAGCGCAGCCGCGAAGCGACGATCGGGCCGGCGCCATGTGGCCAGGGCCAGGACAGCGGCGATCGGCCAGATCCGGCCCATGTACAGGCCGAAGTTGTTGGGGTGGCCATAAAGGCTGCTCACACGGCGCACGCCCTCGACCAGGATGCTGTCGTCGCTGAAACCGACTTTCTGGCCAATGAGCGGCGCCAGATTCAGCCCGCCGAATTGCAGGATGCCGATTAGCCCGGCGAATGCGCCGCCGGCCAGGAATGCCGGGATCAGGAGTCGGTAGGCGCCAGGGCGGCTGCCGTCGGGGTTGGGATTGGCGGCCCAGAATGTTACGAGGCCGAAGAATAACAGCGGCTCGATCACGAGCCAGCGCAATTCACGTAGGGCCGGCCGCGCGCGTCGGCGATGATCACGCCCCAGATGCCGGCGATGAGGAATAACCCGACCGGCCAGAAGGGACGCAGAATGCGGAATGCGGAATGCGGGTTGCTTTCGCCTTGTGCCTTTGGTATGTCTTTGCCCTGTGGAATGCTGCCGTCCTGGGTTGCGCTGGCGCCTGGGCGCGGTGGGTTGTGGATTGCGCTCGTGAGCCGGTTGCCCTGGATTGTTGACCAGGCCCAGCGCGCGGCAGTTGCGGCCACGGTGATAAGCAGCACAACTTCGTGGAGCGGCAGGTAGATGCCGCTTTCGCGCAGGCCGAATCGACTGTCGAAGATGCCTTTGGGCATGAAGTAGAGCGGGATGGTGAGCGGCACGAAAATCAGCGCGAGATCCGGTCGCCAGAGGGCTAATCCGGCGAAGAGTACGAATCCGAAGATAGTCGGCGGCAGTTGTGATGAGAGCCGGTAGAACACAAGCAGCGCCAGGGCCATCAGGGTGAAGACGACGGCGCCACGAATAGCCGGCGTCGCCCGGATTCGCCACGCCTGGCGCAAAGCATCAAGGCGTGGAATAAGGTGTTGCGCCGTGATAACGCTACTTCCCACCAGAAGCAACATAAGAACCAGCCCGCCATAGTCCCAGAAGAGCGGGAAGGGCCGGCTGCGTTCGACGACGAAGATGTCGGGCGGCAGGTTGCCGCGTAGCTCGATCGTATGTTCGGCGAGGGGCAGTTCGGCGGTGGCCCAGGCCCGTTGGCCGGCGTAGAGCACAGGTTCGAGGCCGCCGGTCTGGCCGTTGATGGTTGCGGTAACCGGCGCGGCTTCGGCGTCCAGGCCGCCGAGAAAGGTGATCTTGCTGCCGTAGAAACGAACGCGCCAGCCGGCGGGCAGGGCTTCGACGGCGGGATGCTCCCATGTGTGGGCGCCGATGCCGGCCAGCGGCGGGCGGTTCATGTATTCGCGCAGCCGCTCGTAGGCCGGCAGGATTTGCCAATCGCGGCCGACAAGGGCGAAGTAGGGGGTCGGATCGGCGGGATCGGGTTCGGCGTAGCCGCCGAAGCGCAGCATCCAGACATTCATCACGCCCATCCAGGGCCACTCGCGCTGGGCGCGCTCGATCTGGCCGACCAGATACTCGCCCTTGGTCTCCTCGCTAACCGGCTCGCCCCAGGTGAAGCGGCGCTCGGGCGGGATCGTGGCGGGGGCGGCATTCCAGCCGAACTCCGTTACCCAGACCGGCGTTTGAGTATCGCCGTTACGTTCCATAACCTCGCGCAGCAGCACGACGCGGCTGACATCGTTGCGGGTATCGATCGGATGGCGCCAGTTCCAGTTGGCGCGATTGCGCAGAAAGATGTAGCGGTTCTCGTCGGGCGGCTGGCCGAGGCCGTAGCTCTGGGCGGCCATGATGTCGAAGTAGGCGCCGCCGCCGGCTTTGTAGACCCGGTCGAGATATTCGAGTTCGGTGAGCGGCGCCCGTGGGTCGAGGCCGTCGGTGGGGGCGAGGCCGGGGAACAGGATCACGGCGTCGGGGTTGGCGGCGCGAGCGGCCTCGGCGCCGACACGGAGCAGCGCGACAAAATCCTCGGGGCGCGGTGTCTGCCAGTTCCACTCATTCTTCAGGTTCGGTTCATTCCAGATCTGGAAGAAACGCACCGTCGGCGAGTGCGGGCGCGATCGGCGTTGCCGTCGCCGTCGTAGCGTTCGACGATTGCCGTCACGAATGCGCCGAAATCGGCCGGATCATCGGGCGGGCCGGTGGAGTTACCATCTTCAA
This sequence comes from Oscillochloris sp., assembly GCA_012032775.1. Taxonomy (GTDB): domain Bacteria; phylum Chloroflexota; class Chloroflexia; order Chloroflexales; family Chloroflexaceae; genus JAAUQO01. The sequence continues at coordinate 8,340 of JAAUQO010000117.1, forward strand.
CCAGGCCGGCCTGAAAGATCGGATCGGCGTCGAATTGGGCGCGCGCCCAGAGCGGCGGGCGTTCCAGGCGTATGATCAGTTGCACCCCGGCGGCATTGGCCTCGGCGACGATCCGGTCGTACTTATCCCAGGCGCTGATCGGGCCGAGCGTATCGAGGTTGCGGCGGTCGGTAAAATCGCCGCGCCCATGGATCTCGATATCCTCCCAGGGGGCCTGGATACGGGCATAGGTTGCGCCGAGTTGGGCCGCGAGTTCGAAACTGCGCCGGACGGCGGCGGGGTCGGGTTCGAACTGAATATGTAGAGATTGACGCCGAGTTGCGGGCCGGCGGTATAGGGGATCGGCGCGGAGCCGGGATCGTACACAACCCCGCGATTGACGGCATTATCGACAAAGATGAAGGCGAAGAGACCGGCGATCAGGACGAGATCGACCAGAAGCCACAGCGTCAGACGGAGGCGAGGATTCATAATGCAGAATGCAGCATTCTGAATGCAGAATGCAGAATTGCTTCAATGCGCTTCAATGCGCTACAGTCGTCTCGTTACTCAAAAGCTGTTGTTTGAGTATGTACAAAGAAGGAGTTTATGGCCGGCCTGGGACTGGTTGCGGCACAGGCACTCGTTTAGTGTTTCCCGTTGCCGTTGCTATACACATTCGCGCGGTTGCGCCGTTCGCGCCAGGTATTCCAGGCGCCGCGGAAGCTGCGGAACAACACAAAGGCCAGCACGGCGATCAGAATGATTGCCAACACCGGCACCAGAATCGCCAGCACACTGATCACAAATGCTGCGCCGTCTTCGGCAAGGCTGATGACGGGGTTGCCGGTGCCGCCGGTGGCAGCCGTGATCACCGGGCGAATGGCGCTACGGGTGAATTGCATACTGCCGGCGGCAACGATACCGGCGCCGGCCAGCAGCACCGGGTTGATCTGGGCAAGATCGCCCTGTGCGGCCAGGGCCACAATTGCGCCGGCGATCGGGCTGATGATCATGCCTGCGGCGTGTAACGCACTATCAACCGTGGGAACTTTGTCGCCGACAAAGTCGAGTACGGCCAGTGCGGCGATGATCAGTAGCACCAACGGATGTGCGATCAGGTCGAGCGGTTCGGCCAGTTGAATCCAGCCCATCCGGGCGAAAATCCCGATCGTCAGTAACGGAAGATAGGCGTTCAATCCGGCGGCGGTTGAAAGGCCCAGGGCCGAAGCGAAGGCGATCAATGTACCCATGGGGTTTTCCTTCGTATTGAGAACATCCTGAGAACTATCATTATAGCGGTGCGCACAACGCGTGAGCCTGATCCGGGAGCGCATACCGGACTGGCGAGCCGCGCGGCAGCGCGTTCAGGCAGCACGAATCAGGCGTCTTGCTATAGTACGTTCAGAGGGGGCGATTTGTTGCACCTGACCGTTTGTCCGGGTGTGCGCTCGTCGCACGGCTGATCTGTCAGTGAGGTTATTGTCGTACCCTAAGGCGAAGCATGGTTCCGTGCTTCGCCTTTGTGCATGTGACTACGGAAATGGACTGATCCGGTTTTGCTTGACATAGCGTACCATAGATCGTATCCATACCTTTTTCTGATGCCTGAGTTAGTGGCGGCTGTGGGGTCGCTTTCTAATCAGGTGCAAGGAGTATGCTCTTGATGCGTGGTAATGGGCGCGGCCGCAGTGCGCCGTCGCCGGATTCGGAAGAAAAGAAGAGTTGGCGCGAGCGCTGGGATGAAGCGCGTTCGGTGCTGCGAAATGTGCCCCGCGCGTTCCGTCTGGTCTGGGAGGCCCATCGTCCCAGCACAATCATGATGGCGATCATCACACTGATCAGCGCCTTGCTGCCGATCTCGCAGGCCTGGGTGGCGAAACTCATCGTCGATGAGGTAGTCAACGCGGTTAACAACGGCGTGGCGGTAGAAATCGCCTTACGCGCTACATTGCCTTACCTGGCGATCGAGTTTGGGTTGCTCACCCTGAGTGCGGTGCTCAACCAGTTGCGTTCGTTGGCCGAGCATATGTTGAACGCGCGGCTCGGAAACACGATCAACACGGCGATTATCCGCAAGGCGCTGGCGTTGGATTTGCAGCATTTCGAGGATGCCGGGTTCTACGACAAGCTCCAGAATGCGCGCCGCGAGTCGAATTGGCGGGCCTTGTCGATCATCAATACCAGTTTTAGCCTGGTGCAAAACGCGATCACGCTGCTCTCGTTCGCGATCGGCCTGCTGGCCTTCAGCCCCCTGGTGGCGCTGATTTTGTTCGGCGCGACAATCCCTTCATTCCTGGCCCAGACGCATTTTAGCCGGTTGCATTTTCGCCTGCTAACCTGGCGTGCGCCGGAGTTTCGCAAAAAAGCATACCTGGAACATCTGCTCACGGTTGACAGCAGTGTCAAGGAGATCAAGCTCTTTGGCCTGGGTGAGCCGCTATTGCAGCGCTACCAGGATCTGTTCTGGAAATTCTATGCCGAGGATGAGCGCCTGCGGCCCGGCGCCGTCGCTGATCAGCCTGTTCTGGGGCGTGCTGGCCAGCATCAGCTATTACGGTTCGTATGCCTGGATTGTGTTTCGCACCGTGGCCGGCGTGATTACAATCGGCGATATGACCTTTTACTTGAGCCTGTTCCGCCAGAGCCAGGGCACCTTCCAGGGTCTGTTTATGAATATGGGTCAGCTCTTCGAGAGTGGTTTGTTTTTGGAGAATCTTTTCGATTTCCTCGATCTGACGCCGCAGATGAATCCGAGTACCGGCCGCAAAGTGCCGCGCCCGATCACCCAGGGGATCGAGTTCCGCAATGTCGGTTTTCGCTATCCCGACCGCGAGGAGTTCGCGCTGCGCGGGGTAAATCTGATTATCCGGCCTGGTGAGAAGATCGCGCTGGTTGGTGCGAACGGCGCCGGCAAGACGACCTTAATCAAGCTGCTGACCCGGCTCTATGATCCGACCGAGGGCGAGATTCTGCTCGACGGTGTGGATTTGCGTGAGTACGAGTTGGAGGATCTGCGCGAGCGGATCGGGGTGATTTTTCAGGATTTTGTGCGCTATCAGGTGACGGCCCGCGAGAATATCGGCTTTGGCCAGATCAAGGATCTGTTGGACGAAACGCGGATTCTGGCGGCGTCGGAGCGCGGCGGCGCCGACGAGGTGATCGACCGGTTGCCGCAGGGCTACGACACGGTGTTGGGGCGCTGGTTCGATAAGGGCGCGGAGTTGTCGGGCGGGCAGTGGCAGAAGATCGCGCTGGGGCGGGCATTTATGCGCGATAGTGAAGTGCTGGTGCTGGACGAGCCGACGGCGGCGCTGGATGCTGAGCGCGAGTACGAGATCTTCCAGCGTTTTCGCAATCTGACGGAGGGGCGGATCGCTGTGCTGATCAGCCATCGTTTCAGCACGGTACGGATGGCCGACCGAATTGTGGTGATTGAGAACGGCAAGCTCAGCGAACTTGGCACCCACGTCGAGTTACTGGAATTGGGCGGCACCTATGCCCGGTTGTTCAACATGCAGGCCGAAGGCTACCGGTAGAATCTGCATTCAGCATTCAGCATTCAGCATTATTTCACCGGCTGCTCTGCGCCCGCTTTCGATTGCGCCATGGACGGTGGCGATGTGGCCGCCGAGCACGGTGGCTTCGCCGGCGAAGTGTAAACGCCCGAGTGGGGCGGCGAGGGCGGCACGGGCGTTGCCCATGCCGAGCGGGCTGTAGGTGTAAGCGCCCAGGCTCCAGGGATCGCGCGACCAATCGGCCAGTTTGCCGCCGATGCAGGCTGCCGCCGCATCAACATCGAGCAACTGCGAGAGTTCGCGCAGCCCGATCGCAATCGCTTCTGTTTCGCCGTAGCGTGCCAGATCCAGGCCGTAAAGCCCGCCGGTGTAGCCCATCACTGCGGGCACAGCCGCGCTCTCGATCGGCCACCAGGTTGAGACCTGGCCATCGCTGCTGATCAAGCCCAGCTCCTCGGGCCAGATCGGGCGCGCGAACCAGAGCAACAGCTTTGTCACATTTCCCATTGCAATCGAATCGATCGCCGCTTGCTTGGCCGGCGGCAGGGCCGGCGCAAATGTGATCCGACCCGCCTGCAAAACGCCAAGGGGCACGGTGATGATCACATGGCGGGCGGCAAGTGTTGCGCCGCCTGTCACAACCACCTGCACTGCCGCTGCATCCCAGACAATCTGTTCAACCGGGCTGTTCAACCGAATATTCAAGCTGGCGGCGAGATGCGCCGGCACCGCGTCGTAGCCGTCGAGCAGGTGATAATTGGTGTCGCCGTTGCTGCTGGCGGCGCGTTCGCGGCTAAGGGCGGCGGCATCGAGTTTATGCGGGTCGGCGCCTTCGATATTCGCCAACCAGCGCAACGCAAGCGTATGGGCCGGGTCGGCGGGAGCGGCGAGTTTCGCCAGGAGTTCGGTCGCAGCGAGTTCCGAGCCGGTATAGCCGGCAGCGGCGCTGTAGAGCCGCGCCACCTGCGAGCCGAGCGGATCATCAACCGGGCGCAGGCGGCCGTTGACCGCGAAACGGCGTTGGCCGCTCCAGTCGATCGTGCGCAATTGCGCGGCGCGGATGATCTCCCAGGTAACAGCATATTCGCCGTGGATGAATTCGGCGCCGAGTTCGGCCGGGCCGTGGGTATGATCGGTGTAGATGCGCCCGCCGATGCGATCGCGGGCCTCGACAACCAGCGCATGGATACCGGCGTCGGCAAGTGTTTGTGCAGCGGCAAGGCCGGCGATCCCGGCGCCGATGATAATACAATCGTGCATACATTATGCTTTGCGTTCAGGCGTAATCCCTAATTTGCGCCACAGCGCCATTGTTTCGTCGTCAAGCAGGAAATCGATCAGCGCATGGCTGGCGCGCGGGCCGCCGCGTTCCCGTGGTCGCACCAGAAACCATTCCTGGTGCAGGGGATTCCCCGCCAGTTCGACCGTATCGTAGCCTGATGCTCGGGCCGGCAAGCAAGAACGGGGAACGAAAGCCATACCGAAGCCGGCGCGTACTGCTTCGATCAGCGTGGTGACGCTATCGGATTCCAGGGCGAGTTGCAAGTCGGTTGGCGTAAGGCTGCGGCGGCGCAACCCATCCTCGATAATTCGGCGCAAGACATTTCCGGCCCGCGGCAGCGCCAGCGGATGATCGCGCAGCACACCCGGCGGTACTTGATTCTGTTTCAGGAGTGGATGTCCGCTCGGCGCAATCAGCAAGAGCGGTTCGCTGCCGATGGTAATGGCTTCGAGACCACGACGGCGGGGCGGATCTTCCAGCAGCGCCAGGCCGATCCGGCGTTCAGCCACTGCGTCAAGCAGATCGTCGGTAGTGCCGATACCCATCTCGATTGAGACCGCTGGGTGACGACTATGAAAAATCGCCAGCAACCGCGGCAGCAGCCGTTCGCCACTGCTGGCGGTACAGCCGACCAGTACACGCCCGGTAAGTTGGCCGCGCAACGCGACAATATTTTGCTCGGCGCGCTCGGCAAGCTGCACCAACTCACGGGCGCTCGGCAACAACTCCTCGCCGGCATGTGTCGGCGCCATGCGTTGGCCGACCCGCCGAAACAGCCGAATATTGCCGAGTTGCTCTTCCAGGGCGCGGATCTGCTGGCTGACCGCCGGTTGCGACATATGCAGCCGTTGGGCTGCCGCTGAATAACTTCCGGCGTCAACAACCGTGAGGAACGTGCGGAGATGGATGGTGTTCAGCATCCTGGCCGGCCTATCAGTTGGCGCGAATTTTTTCGTGGTGTTCTGGCGGTTTTGCTGCCGAAACACCACGAAATGATCGATTTTTACTGCTTGGCGGGGGTTTCCGGCGCATAGCGCTGATGCAATTGTACCGGCTTTTTGCTCTTGCCGGAAAGGCGCAGATTCAAGACTTCTACCAGCACCGAGAAGCCCATTGCGAAGTAGATGTAGCCCTTGGGGATGTGCAATTCGAAGCCTTCGGCCACCAGCGAGAACCCGATCAACAGCAGGAAACTGAGCGCGAGCATCTTCACGGTCGGGTGCCTGTTGACGAAGTCGCTGAGCGAGCCGGCGATCGCCAGCATCACGGCGATGGCGACAACCACGGCGGTAATCATCACCCAGAGTGCATCGGCCATTCCAACAGCGGTGATCACCGAGTCGAGCGAGAAGACAACGTCGAGCAGAATAATCTGGACGATCACCGAGGCGAATGAGGCGGCAACTTTGGCGCTGGCATGGCCTTCTTCGCCCTCCAGTTTTTCGTGGATCTCGAAGGTGGCTTTGCCGATCAGGAACAACCCACCACCGAGCAGAATCAGGCTACGGCCGGAGAACTCCTGTCCAAACAGTTCAAACAGCGGCTCGGTTAAACCGGCGATCCAACTGATTGAGAGCAGCAGCAGGATGCGGGTGATCAAAGCCAGCGCCAGGCCAATCTGGCGTGCGCGAGCCTGCTGTTCGACCGGGAGTTTGCCGGCGAGAATGCTGATAAAGATCACATTGTCTACCCCAAGCACGATTTCCATCGCGGTCAGGGTAAGGAGCGCGAGCATGTTCTCAGCGGTAAAGATGGCGTCCATACGTGTGTTGCGGCCTCCGTAAGCTGTAAGTCGTTATGCGATACTTGTACGGAAAATCGTGGAGAAGGTTTCAGCCCGGCTTGCTCGCACGTTCAGGAATGCGTTAACGGATCCAGCGTCCGGTTGGCGCCTGTGCGATCTGTGGTTCGACGCCGAGAAAGTCCGATAACCGGCTGATTTTGCCGATTCCCAAGGCGACGACATAGTACGAAGTAAGGCTTAATCGCTCGCCGGATTGCATGTGCAAAAGCACCCGGTGCTGATTGCGCCGTAGTACCTGAATGGTCAGGCCGGTCACTTCGTTAAGCGGGCGTTCAGCCCGGCGGATCCCGCGCAGCCCAAAACTCCTGACCCGGATTCGATTACCGGGCCGATCGAAGTCGGCGATCACCACATCACCGCCGACAAAGGCGACGAAAACCGCTAATCCTCCTAGCAAGGCTAATGCCGTGGCGGTTCCACTGTCGAATACATGTTGACCATTGTTAACCGCCAACAGAATCTCGCCGATCCCATAGGCGGTAAGGGCGATAAAGATCCAGGCCAGTACCGGCCAGTAGCCGAGTGTCAGCCGATCTGAGCGTTGCGAGAGTGATTGTATCGTCATGGCGTAATAGTACCGCAGCGATTGTTGCTGCGCAACATTGGCTATCGGCTCAATTGCGCGCCCGGCGCGTAGCCCCGTACCGGTGCGAAGCGCGTATAATGCTCGTATGTGCTGGTTTCGATTTATCGTTTACCCGACGCAGTTAGTACGCTCAAGCGTACGTACGTTTACGGCGCACATCGCACGGTGACGGCCTAAAGGCCGTTACAAACCCGCGACGGACGTAGGCCGAACGGTACTAGCTGCGTCGTTCCCTTAATCCCATGATTCCTTTGCGCCTTGCCTTGCGTAACTTTATGTGCTACCGCGCCGCTTCTGATGGTGCGCCGCTGGAGTTGGATATGGACGGGCTGCATGTGGTGTGCCTGAGCGGCCACAACGGCAGCGGTAAGTCGGCTCTGCTTGATGCGATCACCTGGTCGCTCTGGGGTAAGGCTCGCATTCCCGACGATGATCTGATCGCGCAGGGCGAGACGGAGATGCTGGTTGATCTGCTGTTTCAGCTTGGCACACAGCAGTATCGCGTGGTACGCCGGCGTCAGCGTGGACGCACCGGGCCGCGGGGCGGTAGTGCGGTCGGTAAATCGCTGCTCGACCTTCAGATCGCCGATGGCGCCGGCTGGCGTCCGATCGGTGAGGGCAGTTTGCGCGAGACGCAGACGCAGATCGATGGCTTGCTGCGCATGTCGTACAGCACGTTTGTGAATGCCTCATTTCTATTGCAAGGCCGGGCCGATGAGTTCACAAGTCGTAGCACGCCTGCCGAGCGCAAGCAGGTGTTGGCCGAGATGCTCGATCTGAGTGAATACGATGATCTGGAGCGACGCGCCCGTGAGCGCGCCCGCAAGCTGAATGACGAATTGATCGGGATGCGGGGCGTGATCGGCCAGTTGGAGTTGCAGGCGGCCCAGGTCGATCAGTGGCGCCTGTTGCTGGAAAGTGCCGAGGCGCGGGTGGCCGAGGCGACCAGGCAGCAGCAGTTGGCCGAGGTTGCCCAGCAGAGCGCCGCCGAGGCCCATCGGCATTTGACGGCCCAGGCCGCTAAGCGGCGCGAGTTGCAGGCGCAGTTGCAGAGTCTGCGCGCGGCGCAGGCGGAACGCGAACGGCTTATCGCCGACCGGCGCAAGCAGATTGCAACTGCCGAGGCGTTACTGGCGCGCAGCGACACCATCCATGCCGGTATGGCCGAACTGGCTGCGGCCCGGACGGAACTTGCGCGGCTTGAGCAGTTACGCGATCAGTACGATGCCCTGAGCGCGCGTCGCACTGAGTTAGCTCAGCAGTTCCGCGATATGCGCGATGAGCAACAACAGCGGTTGTCCAAACTTCAGCAAACATTGGCCCAGTTGCAGCAAGCTGCCGATCGCCGGGGTGTGCTTGGCGAGACGATCGCCCATGCTGAGCAACGCTTACGCGAGTTGCGGCCGATCCATGCCGAGCGCGAACAGCATCTGGTTGAACAGACCGGACTTGATGCGCAATTGGCGCGTATCGCCGATCTGGAGCGGCGCGGCTTTGAATTGCGGGTGCAGATCGATCAGCAACGCAACGCGCTTCAGACGGCCCTTGATGAGCAGCAGCGCAATCTGCGCCGGCTCGCAACCCAGTTGCGCGATGCGTCGCGCCGGCGTGAACAACTGGCTGCGGCCAATACTGCCGCGACCGAGTTGGCCCAGATTACAACTGTGGTGCAGGCGCTGCGCGACGATGAGCGAGCGGCACAGGCGGCCCTTGCCAAAGCTCAGGCTGATGGTGAACGGATTCGGGCGGCCCTTGCGAAACTACAAGCCGACCGGGCGTTGCTGGTTGCCGGTGATGGAATCTGCCCGATCTGCCGCAGCGAATTGGGCGATCACGGGATTGCCGAGCTGGAATCGCACTACGACGAGGAGTCGGCGGCGCTGCAAGCCCAGGGCCGGGCCGCCGCGCAGGCCGCAACAGAGTCTCAGGCCCAACTTCGGACAACCCGGGCCGCAATCAAGCAGCAGGAACAGGATCTGGAAATGCTGCGCCGGACTGCGGCGGCGGCTGAAACACTGGCGGCCCAATTGATGCAGGATGAGCGTTGGCAAGCCGAGCATCAGCAGGCTGAGGCCGAAGCAGCGACCCTGCAGGCCCGCCTTGCGGCGGCTGATTATGCGCCGGCGCAACAGGCAGAGTCGTTGCAGATCAGTACTGAACTACAGAAACTCGGCGATCCTGATGAGTTGCGGCACCGGCGCGGTATTCTCGGCGAGCGGCTGGCTGAGTTGGAGCAGCAAGTCGGTGAGATCCAGCGGATCGAGGGCGCACTTGAGACCCAGTACCATGATTATGAGACTTTGTCCAGTGAGTTGACAAAACTACCTGACGCTGAGGCGGCGGTTGCTGCGCAGCAGCAGATATTGGAGACGAACGATTTCGCCCACGACATTCAAACCGAGGGCCGGCAACTGAAGGAGCAGATCGAGGCTCTGGGGTACAGTGCCGCAGCGGTGACGGTGGTTCGGGCGCAGATCGAGGCGCTGATCCGTTGGGAGTTAGAAGAGCGCGAGTTAGCACTGGCCGAACGCGATCTGACCGGCTTCCGCGCGTTGCTGGCCCGCGATGAAGAGTTACAAGCAAAAGACGCAGCCGAGTTGGCGCGGCTGAACAGCGAGGATGCGCGGCTGGAGATCGAGTTGCGCGGCTTGCCGCAGGTGGAAGCCGAGGCACGCAATGCGACGGCGGCGCTGGAAGAAGCGCGCCGGCAGCTACGGGTGGCCGACCGCGATCGGGCTGAGAAGTTGGCGAACTTGCAGCGGGCGGAACATGACGCGGAAAAACTTGCCGCTGAACGAGCGCGTGAACAGGCACTCGCCGCTCGCCAGGCGCTTTTCGGCGAACTGTCCGAGGCCCTGGGCAAAAAAGGCGTCCAGGCGATGTTGATCGAAACCGCGATCCCACAGATCGAAGATGAGGCCAACCGACTGCTGAGCCGTATGACCGATAATCAGATGCACCTGAGTTTCGAGATGCAGCGCGACACCAAAAAAGGCGACACCGTCGAGACACTCGATATTCGCATCGCCGATACGCTCGGCACCCGCACCTACGATGCCTTCAGCGGCGGCGAGGCGATGCGGGCCAATTTCGCAGTGCGGGTGGCGCTTTCGCGATTGTTGGCGCGGCGAGCCGGTGCGCGGCTGGAAACCCTGGTGATCGACGAGGGCTTCGGCGCGCTCGATGCCCTCGGCCGCGAACGTATGGTCGAGGCGATTACGAGTGTGCAGAATGATTTCAAGCGCATTGTAGTGATCACGCATATCGACGATCTCCGTGATCGCTTTCCGGCTCTGATCGAGATCACCAAAACCCCGGCCGGAGCCGCTGGGAGATCCGCTGATCAATGCGGAATGCAGCATGCAAATAGCGCAATCCTGTCTGGGTTGTGAACTCGGTTCTGCGTCCTGATCCAGCGGTTCCCGGTTCCCGGTTCTCGGTTCTGAGTTCTCGGTTCTGGGTTC
>JAAUQO010000118.1 GCA_012032775.1 Oscillochloris sp.
TGGGCTAGTGGAGCGAGGCCTGGTGCGAAGGCGGTCCGCCGGTGCGCCCTCGGACTCCTAAGATCTTGCTTTTGCGCAAATATCGTCATCTTCATTTTGCAAGATCCGTGCCGGGGTTTCAGGCGGATACACCCATAGCCTGGCACGAATCCTGCACACTCAACATAGCGACCGACGATCACAGTACGAGGATTGCGTTCCGTGGAACAACAACTTACCCGCTCGCCGGAGCCGAGTCGTGAGCGCTTCTGGACGGTGTTGTATCAGCAATTGACGGATCTGGCCTACAAACTGCGCCCCGAACATCCGCTCGAAGGGTTGGCCCATGTGCCGATCGCGGCGCAGGCCGAAAAAGCCACTTCGTCAGCAGCGAACCGCTGAATATCAGCGTATGGAATACGTTTAAGGGCCGCCGGCGTGCGTACTATGCGCTGCTTGCCGAACATACTCAGGCGGCGGATCTGATCTTGTTGCAGGAATTTCGCCACGATCCGGTGCTCGAATCGGCCCACGCCGAGATATTTCGTAATCGTGATGCCGATATGGCGATCAGTTTTTATACCATGCCGCAGCAAAGCGCCCCAACCGGCGTATGCACGGTTTCGTCGGTGCGGGCGCTACGCACCATGTTCCTGCTTTCGCGCTATTTCGAGCCGGTGACCCGCACGCCGAAAATGGCGATGTGCAGCTATTATGCCTACGACCGCTCCGATTGCCCGCCCGACGAAGCCTTGCTGGTGTTAAACAGCCACGGGATCAATTTTCGCCTGCGCCGGCCCTTCCTCGACCAGATGCGCCAATTCGAGGAGCAGTTGACGGCGCACAACGGGCCGATCGTTCTGGTGGGCGATTTTAATACCTGGGAACGCGGGCGCGTGCAGTTGCTCGACGCGGTTGCCGAACGGGTCGGCTTGCACCATGTGCGCTTTCCGCGCGGTATCAAAACGATCCGCGGCCACGAACTCGATCGGGTCTATGTGCGCGGCGGCACGGTTGCCAATCAACGTGTGATCGCCAACGCCGCCGCCTCCGATCACAGCATGCTCATGTTTCAGTTTCATTTGACATAAATTTTGCCCCCGGCTTCGTAGGTTTTGCCGACGAAGTCGGGGACATGTCGCCGATCAGAAGCGCCGGCGCGGCACAATGATCCAGAACAGGATGTAGGGCAGCAGGCCGGGGAATCCACCCGGCAGCAGCAAAATCACAAAAAGCAGCCGGAACCAGAAGGGGCTGATTCCGAAAAATGCGCCCAATCCGCCGCAGACCCCGGCGATCATCCCATTTTGACGCCGCAGTTGTCGATCCGCACTCATGCTGTTCTCCTCAGTTCTTCAAAGCTACGGTTGTAGCGCCCCGCCAGATCTACAAGAAACGATTCATAGGCCGCCCAGCGCCCGGCCATAAAATCGCGCTGCCCCACGGCCGCCGTGCGCAACTCTTCCTCCGACGAGCGCCGCTGGAACGGGCGCAATTCCCAGACACGCTGGGCTACCTCGCCCGCCAACGCAGTCAATGGCGCTCTGGTTCCCTTCAATGCCTGTTCCAGCGCCTGCTGGGCCGGCTCGGCGCTGCGCGGCGTATCCAGGTGACCGGCCTGAATCATGTGGTCGAGCAAAAACGCCCGTTGCCAATAATAGCTTACCTTGTCGGTGGCCTCTTTGATCGCAAAGATATAGAAGATCTTGCGTGAGAGCTTCAGAATCAAGCGAAACGGCAGCTTGAGCACAAACATGATTCCGCTGCCCAGCCAACTTCGCCCGCCGCTATTAACGATCCGGCGCACCTCCGGCGACAACTTGCGCCCGTGGTGCTGGGCGATCTGCTCGGGCATGCGGTTGCGGAAGCGATCTTCCAACCACCAGTCTACCAGCGGCAACGGCAAAAGGGCCGTCAGTCCGGCCAGGGTTGCATCGAGATAGACCGGCATTTCAAAGGTTGTATTGATCCGCGTCGGTGTTTCCATGATCCTCCTCCTTGCAGTCTTGTCGGGTCGCTCTCCCGATACTATGGCAATCCTGGGGCCAACACGGTTTGCGCCGTTCGAGCGCCTGCCGACGCTCCCATGCTGCCCGCCGATCCGAAGCGGTACGAAAATATTGTCAGGCTTTTTCCTACAGAAGTTACGCATCCTCCCCCTATGCTCAGCCGCCGCGCGATGCTATGTTTGTTCGTAAGAAGGCTTTCCCAGCTAACGATCTGCTCTGCCGGCTTGAACAAGACAAGCCGGTCGCTTGGGTCTAAACCGCCATCCTTGGCTTGCTGTCTTTTTTCGAAGAGAGAGTAGAACTGGGAGGAACTGGTGCGTATGCCGATTGCGATTATTGCGCAATTTCGGCCCTTGCTGGCGCAACTCGATTGTGCCTGTCTGGTTAAGCCGTTTGATCTCGACTGGTTGTTGCACCTGATCCAACAGCATCTGCGGATCGATGGCTCGCCTGTGTAGGCGGCACGCCAATGCTGTGCCCCAAGTAGGTAATCCCCGAGAGGCATTCGATCATGCCTCTCTTTTGTGTGTTATTTCGCAACCCATGGCACGATTCTTGCTGGCTAACGAACGGAGTTGGGGACACAACCTTCAGGCTTACCAGACAGGTAACGGAGCGAAACGCCGCATGCGTTACCCTCCACAAGAATCGAAGGGGTAGTGCAATGACAAAACTACGTATTCTGCTGGCTGATGATCATGCGGTGGTACGTGCCGGATTGAAAGTGTTGATCGAGGGTCAGCCGGATATGATGGTTGTCGGCGAAGCTGATAACGGGCTTGAGGTTATCGCACGGCTTGACGAGTGCCGGCCCGATGTGGTGGTGATGGATCTCTCGATGCCGCAACTGAGCGGGAATGAGACCACCGAGCGGATTCGGGCGCGCTGCCCGCACCTTGCCATTTTGATCCTGACCCTGCATGAGGACGTGACATACGTTCGGCGGTTGCTGGAGTCCGGCGCGAGCGGGTATGTGCTGAAGCATTCGGCTCCGGTTTCGCTTATTTCCGCGATCCGCCAGGTTGCAAGCGGTCAACTCTATCTTGACCCCGATCTTGGCGCCTCGTTGCTGCATTCCGTGGTTACGCATACGGTGCAGGCGGTGGGCGATGTCTCAAGTTTAAGCCCGCGGGAATTGATGGTGCTGCGCCTGATCGCCCTTGGCTACAGCAACAAAGAGATCGCCGCCCGGTTTCAACTCAGTGTGAAAACCATCGAGACCTACAAGGCCCGCGCGATGGATAAACTCGGCATTAGTAGCCGGGTCGAGATCGTTCGCTACGCCGCCAATAATGGTTGGCTGAACCAGGATGCGCCCTGAGCGCCGCTGCGTTATGGCTCGATCAGCGGCAGAACGACATGCGACGGATAATGGCGGTCGTGGAAGATGCGATTGGCGGCGATGCGATAATCGCCTGCCTGCTCGGACGCAATAATGCCGCCGGTGTTTGAATTGCGATCAAAGCGCGGCAGATTGCTGCTGCTAACCTCCACTCTGATCTGGTGCCCGGCCTTGAAGACATTGGCGGTCGCGACCAGATCGATCCGCAGTTCATAAACCTGCTCCGGCTCCAGCAATTCCGGCCGGCTGAGCGAATTGCGATAGCGGGCGCGCAGAATGCCGTCGGTGAGCAGAATCGCCTGGCCATCAGGCTCCACATCGATCAGCTTGCCGACAAAGTCGGTATCGGGCGCCGACGATGCGATAAACAGCACCAGTTCAACTGGACCGATCACAGTGAGATCCCGGTCGAGCGGCGGCGAGGTGTAGACAAGCACATCGGCGCGATCCTCAACCGCGCGCTGATCGCGCGGGCCGGCATTCACCGCCGTCTGGGCGCCGGGAAGCAAGGTTGCACCGCCGCATGTCGGCGTCGGATCGTGCGGGTTGTAGTGATACTGATCGGCCGGCTCGGCGTCGGGCGCATCCCAACTCAGGCGCCGTCGCCGTGGCGGGTGTTGGCATTGCCGCCGCTGTGTAAGTACAGCGGGCGAAACTGTGTCTCGGGCAGCGGCCAGTCGTCGTCTTCACGCCACTGGTTGACGCCCATCACAAACAACTTTACCGGGTATTCCTCAAGCAAGCCGTTTTCCGCACCTTTGAGCCAGTAATCGAACCAGCGCAGTTGTTCACCGGCCAGATCAATAGCATCAACGCCGGCCAGGGGGCCGAAATCGCGCTCACGAAAATCGCCGTGCCAGACACCGTGCGACCAGGGGCCGATAATCAGGCCGGGCCGACGGGCTTCGGCGCTGCCGCCGTGTTCGCGTAGCCCGCGATAACTGGCCAGGGTGCCGGCCAGAAATGGATCGTACCACCCGCCGATATTCAGTGTCGGCAGGGTGATCGTGTGATAGTCGCGGCCGGGCGCAATCGCATGCCAGTACCCATTATCCTGGGGATGCGCCAGCCAATCAAGGTAGAACGGTGCGGCGGATTGGATCTCCGGTACATCGGCCAGCGGCAGCCGGCGGTACAGTTGTTCAAGATCGGCAAATGCGTGGATGGCGTCGCTGAGATCCGGCAAGCCGGCTGTGCCGGCGGCGAGGCGGCGGTGCAATTCGGGGATGGCGAAATAGCCCAGCGCCCAGAACAGGCAGAAGCCCAGTTGAAAGGCGCCGCCCTGATACATCCAGGGGGCGTAGATCTGATCGCTGGTGATGAACGGCGCCAGAGCCTTCAGGGCCGGCGGCGATTCTTGGGCTGCGAACCACTGAACGGCGCCCAGGTACGAACCGCCGACCATGCCGACCGAACCATCGGACCATGGTTGTGCGGCGATCCAGGCGATCGTATCGGCGCCGTCCTCGGCTTCGTGAAAAAACAGGTTCAGCGTGCCGCCGGAGTGAAAACAGCCGCGGCAATCCTGCACCACAACCGCATACCCGGCCTGCACCAGCCGGAGTGGGTCGGGCATCAGCAACACCAGCGTCGCCAGCAGATCTTTGTTATATGGCGTTCGGGCGAGGAGCGTTGGGCATGGATCGCCCTGGGCGGGAAGATACAGATCGGCCGCCAGCGTGGTTCCATCGCGCATGGGAACCGCAACGTGCTTACGGACAACGATGTCCATACGCTTCCTTCGGGAATTCTTTTGGGCTGGTTGCGATGATAAAGCCACCGCAACCATCCAAAAAGATGTTTGTCAGGCGGTTGAATCAACCGATCAAGGGCGGCGGCGAAGTTGGCCCGGATCGACTCGGCCAGGATCATCGCCCGTTGATGATCGCCCTGGACGAGTGTCGTATAGATGGCGCGATTGGCTGCCAACAGTTCGTGGTTGATAAAATGCGCGAGATGTAACAAAATCAGCCGTTCGACCAGGGCGTAGCGATCGGCGATCAGTCGGTTCAGTTCGTTATTGCCGGCTGTCGCCACGACGATACTATGAAATCGGTATGGGCGAGCAGTGCCGCGCGAATCTGGTTGCGGCCGAGGGCTTCTTCCAGTTCAACCAGTGCGCCGCCCAGTGCATCCAACGCCTCGGGGCCAACCTGCGGCGCGCCCCAGGCATAGCCGGTTTCCCAGAGGACACGATGCACGGCGTACAGCTCGGCCATTGTTTTCAGATTGAGCGGCGCCACCCGCTTCATCTTGTTCGACTCAATCTCGACCAATCCCTCGCCGGCCAACTGAACCAGCGCCTCGCGCACTGGTGTCGGACTCAGGCCAAGCTGATTTGCTACTTCGGTATCGCGTAATTGCTCGCCTGGTTCAAGTTTCCCGGTGACGATCTGTTCGCGCAGGTGTGCGACAGTCGCCTCGCGGAGCGTAGCCGGCGATTGTAGACGGGTCACGCCCATAGGTAGTGCTGCCTTACTTTATAGAATATAATCTTCGGCCTTATGATACCGGCCTGTGAGAACATTCGCAAGTCGCAGCTTTTGAATCTATGGCCGTATCAGTATGAGATTCCGGCTGTTTTTTCGTTGTTATGGCGAACGAAAAAACAACCGGAAGTCTTTGGCTGGCGTGGATCAGGCCTGAAGGGCAAATCCTTCGTAGCCATTGGCGGCGATTTCAGCGCACCGCTGGCGATAAGGGCCGACACCGCCGATGTAGGGCATGAACACGCGTGGTTTACCGGGAATGTTGGCGCCGACATACCAGGAGTTCGCGAGCGGGTAAAGGGTATAATTCCCAACCTCGGCCACATGCTCAACCCAGGCCTCCTGCGCCTCGGGGGTCGCCTCGATCGTGGTGAAATCATTGGCGCGCATGTGCTTGATGCAATCGCGGATCCACTCGACGTGCTGCTCGATCGAGACGATCATGTTACTCAGCACCGAAGGACTGCCGGGGCCGGTGATCGTGAACATGTTCGGGAAATCGGCCACCATAAGCCCAAGGTAAGCCCGCGGACCCTCGGCCCATGCCGCTTTGATCCCCTTGCCGGCCTTGCCGCGAATATCGATATTGAACAGTGCGCCGGTCATGGCGTCGAAGCCGGTCGCAAACACGATCGCGTCGAGTTCGTATTCGCTGCCGCCGGTGCGCAGGCCCGTTGCGGTGATCTGCTCAATCGGGGCGTTGCGCACATCAACCAGGGTTACATTGTCGCGGTTGTAGGTTTCGAAATACTCGGTATCGACACAGGGCCGCTTGGTGCCGAGCGGGTGATCCTGGGGGCACAACATTTCGGCGACGGCGGGATCTTTGACGATCGAGCGGATCTTGGCGCGCACAAACTCGGCGGCGGTATCATTCGCCTGTTTGTTGGTCAGAAAATCGGCGAACGAGGCGATAATCGTGGCGCCGCCATACTCCCAGCGCGACTCGAACTCATGCCGGCGTTCTGCTTCGGAAACTTCAAGCGCCGACTTCACACTGGTTTCGGTGACGGCGAAGGGCACGCCGAAGAACGATTCGCGGGCGGCTTTGCGATGATCGCGATAGCGAGCCTTCATCGCGCGCTGCTCTTCCGGATCGAGCGGGCGATTCTGGGCCGGCATGCTGAAGTTCGGTGTACGCTGGAAGACATACAGGTGCGCGGCCTGCTTGGCGATCTGCGGAATAGCCTGAATCGCGGTTGAGCCGGTGCCGATCACGCCGACCCGCATGCCGCTGAAATCGACGCCCTCTTGCGGCCACATCCCGGTGTGGTACCAGGGGCCTTTGTAGTCGTCCAGTCCTTTGAAGTTCGGCCGTTTGGGGTCGAAAGACAGCCGGCAGCCATAATGCAGAAGCGCGCCGAGACAATATCGCCCTGATCGGTGGTGACGGTCCAATCCTTCCTTGCCTCGTCGAAATGAGCGCCGCTGACGCGGGTGTTGAACTGAATATCGCGCCGCAGGTCGAAGCGATCGGCGACATGATTGGCGTAGCGCAGAATCTCAGGCTGGGTCGGGTAGCGCTCGGTCCACTCCCACTCCTGCTCCAGTTCCGGCGAGAACGAGTACGAGTATTCCAGGCTTTCGACATCGCAGCGGGCGCCGGGGTAGCGATTCCAGTACCAGGTTCCGCCGACACCGTCGCCGGCCTCGTACACGCGGGCGCTTAGCCCCAGTTCCCGCAGGCTGTAGAGCATGTACATCCCGGCAAAGCCGGCCCCCACGACGACAGCGTCGTAGGAAGCGGTCGGGGTGCTGCCATTCTGCTGCGCGTTGGACATAAGACCTCCTTTGAGTCTGAATGTCTCCATCGACTTGATGCACTTATTTGTACTTGATCGGGTTGTGATGTTCGTATGCACGAACATCACAACCCGGATAGGGCTAGGCCGGTTGCGCGGCCAGGTGATTTTCGATCGCGTTCGCAATCTGCTCGATCGCCTCAGCGCCGGCCGGCAGCATCAGCAAGGTGAAGAAGCCGTGCATCTGGCCGGGATAGCGCGTAACCTCGACCGGCACACCGGCGGCTTGCAGGCGCGCGGCGTAGGCTTCGCCCTCATCGCGCAGCACATCGTGTTCGGCGGTGATCACAACAGCCGGCGGCAAAGCGGCCAGATCGGCTGCTTGAAGCGGCGAGGCGGCGGGTTCGCTGCGGCGGGTGTGCTCGGGGGCGTAATGATCCCAGAACCAGATCATCGCCTCGCGGGTGAGCATCAACTGGTTCTCGGCGGCGGTGTAGGACGCATTCTCGAAATCGGCATCGGTAACCGGGTAGACAAGCACCTGCATCGCGATCTCGGGGCCGCTGTGATCGCGGGCGCGCTGGGCAACTACGGCGGCCAGGTTCCCGCCGGCGCTGTCACCGGCGACGATGATCGGGATGGTGAGGTTGTGCTGGTTGAGATGGGCTTGCATCCATTCCAGGGCAGTGTAGGCATCGTCGGCGGCGGTGGGATAGCGATGTTCCGGCGCGAGCCGGTAATCGGCCAGGGCTACGGCACAGCCGGTGCGCGCGGCTATACGGCGGGCCAGGGTGTCGAACTCCTCCATTGCGCCGATCACCCAACCACCGCCGTGGTAGTAGATCAGCATCGCCCGCGGCGCGGCATTCGGTACAAAAACCCGCATTGGGAATGAATCGCCGTCGGATGTCGGGATCGCGTGATCGATCACCTGGGCCATCTCCGGCCCCGGCCCGTACATGTCCTTCAGCATTGCGCCGAGCGCCCGCGCTTCCTGCGGCGTCATCTCGTGAATGCCCTTCCCCCCTTGCTCTGCCATTGCGCCGAGAAACGCGGTTGTTGCGGCGTCGAGTGCCATGTACTCCTCCTTGAGTTTCGCACACGAAAAAGACTGCGGCGATCGGTATGGATTCACCGGGATAGCAGTGCTGCGACCAAAAAACCGGCACGCCATGTGCCGCTCCCTGGTGGTCGAAATGCCGGCTATGCCATCCAAAAGCCGAGAGATTGGTTATCGATTTGATAGTTGGTAGGAATTACTTGGGCGGATTATAGAATATATTCTGTAGAATGTCAAGAGGTTATGAACAGGTAAAAGCGGCGGGAGCACGGCACAACTATGCGTTGCTCCCGCCGCTGCTTGGGTTGCTTTTGCGCGCGCCCGGATCAGCGAATCTCGTTATTCTGCAGGGCGGCCTGATCGGACAAGGCGGTTAATCCCGAGGGGGCCAACTTCGACTGGCTTTCCCAACCGCTATATTCGCGCTTGCCGCCGGACTCCGGCGCGTCGGGGAGCAGCCGGGCGGCCAGTTTCGTCATTCTGGCCACCAGGCCGGGCGCAAGTGCCTGGGCCAGAATGAGCGCCTGGGCCTGCCAGCCAATCACGAGTTGCGGTTGCCCACGCCGGCAGGCGGCGATGATCTGACGCGCGGCGCGCTGGGCATTTATCGAAGTGATCGGCAGCGAGTCCGAGACGGTGAACCAGAAGTATTCTTGCTTATGGCGGCCTTTGAAGCGCGCATTCACCGGCGAACCGGTGCGCATCAGGCCGGGAACGACGGTGGTGACGCTGATATCCTCGGCGGCCAGTTCGGCCCGCAGGCCGTCGGAGAGGCCAACGGCGGCGAATTTGCTGGCGGCGTAGGGCAACAGATGCGGCACCGCCAGTTTGCCGCCGATCGAAGTGATATTGACGATCCGGCCTTTACCGCTGTGGCGCAGATGCGGTTGCGCCGCCATAATCATATGGTACATACCCCAGAAATGCACGTCCATCGCCTGGGCAAAATCGTGCCGGCTCATGGTTTGTAGCGGGCCGGTCTGGATGATTCCGGCGTTATTCACCAGAATATCGAGCCGTCCGTGGGCGTCGAGCGCCGCTTCAACCGAGCGGCGGGCGGTGCGCTCATCGGCCACATCCCCGATCACAATTGCCGGCGCCTGCCGATTGCGCGTCAGCAGATCGTATTGGGCCCGATCCAGTTCGGCTTCGTCGCGGGCCACCAGGGTCAGCCGGGCGCCCTGATTGCTGAACTCGCGGGCCATCAGAAGGCCCAAACCCCGTGAGCCGCCGGTGATCAACACCGACTTGCCGCGTAGATCAAGATGGGTACGGCGCAACGCGAACCATGTCAGTGCGGCGCCGGCCCCGCCGGCCAGAAGTGCCTGCGTGCTCTTCTGCATATAACCTCCTCGTGCAGATGTATTCCAGTGCTGCAAACCGATGTTGTCGCCTTCTATTCAGCAAAGGCTATGCCATGCTTCAACCATTGGTGTTGCGCAATACACCAGCGGCAAGTGCCCATCCGGGATGCAGGCGAGTTTGTTTACCTTTGTTTACGATTGCCTGCCGGGTGTGGCACGGCCTTTGCAGAGCAGAGCAGCAGCCTTGGACAAATGCTGAAGATTGAAGGAGTATTTGTGGCCGTTACTGCAACTGCATCAGAAAGCGAGAAAACCAGGGAAAACCACAATCCGCCGGGATGGGACACCAATCCGTCGAGTTGGTCGCAGCGGCTGCCATTGGTATTTGTCGCGCTGATCGGCCTGGGGATTGCGTCGTACCTGACGGCGTTTCAAATCGAGCTGATCGCAAATGTCTGGGAACCCTTCTTTGGCGACGGCAGCCGGATCATTCTCACGTCGAGCGTCTCAAATATCTTGCCCATCCCCGACGCCGCGTTGGGCGCGATCGGTTACCTACTCGACGCAATTACCGGCGTGATCGGTGGGCGCGAGCGCTGGCGCACCATGCCCTGGATCGTGGTCTTGTTCGGTTTCGCGGTCGGCCCATTGGGCGCCACCAGCATCTTGCTGGTGATCTTGCAGCCGGTGATGTTCTCGGAGTGGTGCACACTCTGCCTGGCCTCGGCGGTGATCTCGATCGGCATGATCGGGCCGGCGCTGGATGAAGTGCTGGCGAGTATGCAATATCTGGCCCGCGTCCGGGCGCGCGGCGGCTCGCTCTGGCTAAGTTTCTGGGGCGTCGAAAAGCAGGAGGGGTAAGCCATGTGGCCGCGAATTGCCAATATGCTGATTGGAACATGGTTGATGTTCGCGCCCTGGGTGCTTGGCTATGAGGATGGCCTGGCTGGGGCTAACCACCGCATTGTCGGCCCGCTGGTACTGAGCTTCAGCGGGATCGCGATTGCCCAGGTGATGCGTCCGACACGCTGGGCGAATGTGCCGCTCGGCCTCTGGCTAATGATGGCGCCGCTGCTGATGGGCTATGGCGATGTGGCCTATTTCAACGGCGTCGTCGCCGGGATCGCGATTGTGGGTTTTTCAGTGATCAAAGGCAAGATCGACAGCAAGTTCGGCGGCGGTTGGGCGAATATCTGGCGCGATAATGGTTTTCCGCCCGAGCAGCCTCAATCCAATTGATACATCACTCATACAGATGAGAGGAGGATCGGCGCAATGCGCCGTACGCTATGGCAACACATAACGGCAAACGTGAAGTAGTGGTGGTAACGGGGGCCGGCGCAGGGCTGGGGCGGGCGATCGTGCGCGCCTTTGCTTCGCAGGGCGCCGATGTGGCCTTGATCGCCCGTGATCGCGAGCGTCTCGAAGCTGCGGCGGGCGAGGTTGAGCGTGCCGGCGGCCGGGCGCTGGTGTTGCCGCTCGATGTCGCTGATGCCGAAGCGGTTGAAGCCGCCGCCGGCTTGATCGAGGAGCAACTCGGCCCGATCGACATCTGGGTGAACAACGCCATGGCCTCGATCTTCTCGCCTGTCAGGCAGATGACGCCCGAGGGCTACAAGCGCGTCACCGAGGTGACCTACCTTGGGTACGTGTACGGCACGTTGGCGGCGCTCAAGCGCATGGCGCCGCGCGACAAAGGCGTGATCGTGCAGGTTGGCTCGGCGCTGGCTTACCGCGGGATTCCGCTCCAGTCGGCCTACTGCGCGGCCAAGCATGCGATTCAGGGTTTCCACGACTCGTTGCGCAGCGAGTTGATCCACGACAAGAGCAACATCAAAGTGACGATGGTACAGATGCCGGCGCTGAATACGCCGCAATTCCGCTGGGTGAAGAGTCGCCTGCCGAACGAGGCCCAGCCGGTGCCGCCGATCTTCCAGCCGGAAGTTGGGGCGCGCGCGGTGGTCTGGGCGGCGCGGCATCCGCGCAAAGAGCTGTATGTCGGCTGGCCGACGGTTCAGGCGATCGTCGGCGACAAGATTGTCTCCAGTTTTGTCGATCACTACCTGGCGAACAAGGCCTATGCCGGCCAGCAGACCGACGAAGAGCGCGATCCGGAGCGCCCGCATAACGTCTGGGAGCCGGTGGAAGGCGATCAGGCCGCCCATGGCGTGTTCGATCAGAAGGCGAAAGGTTGGAGTGGCCAGTTCTGGTTTACGACGAACCGCAACTGGATTATGGCGGCGGCGGGCGCCGGCCTGGCGGCCCTTGGCGGGGCGGTGTTGTGGAAAAAATAGGGCGACGTGATTGTTGTCCAGCATACTCGCCGATATGGTTCGGACATGGTATGAAGATGTTTCGTAATTCGGGCGATACTATCCCGATCGAGCGGATCGAGGTGAGCGCCTATACCATCCCCACCGATGGCCCCGAGTCGGATGGCACCTTCACCTGGGAATCAACCACGATTGTAGTGGTCGAGGCCCACGCCGCCGGGTTGTTGGGGTCGGTTACAGCTATACGACGCCTGCCGCCGCGCGCCTGATCGTCGATGAACTTGCCGATGCGGTGACGGGATTCGATGCGCTGGCCGTACCTGCGGCATGGTCGGCGATGATCGCTGCTGTACGCAATATTGGTCGGCCCGGAATTGCATCCACGGCGATCGCTGCCGTCGATACGGCGCTCTGGGATCTCAAGGCCCGCCTCTTTGGGATGCCGCTGGTTGATCTGCTCGGCGCCGCAACGCCGGCCGTGCCGGTCTATGGCAGCGGCGGCTTCACATCCTACAGCAACGCGCAACTTCAGGCGCAGTTCAGCGAGTGGGCCGGACGCGGCATCAAAATGGTCAAAATGAAGGTCGGCCGGCGGCCCGGCGATGATCCGGCGCGCGTTCGGGCGGCCCGCGCGGCGATCGGCCCCCAGGTGCAGTTATTCGTTGATGCGAATGGCGCATGCACGCGCAAGGAGGCACTGGCGCTGGCCGAAGCTTTTGCGTCCGAGCAGGTGACATGGTTCGAGGAGCCGGTCTCGTCCGATGATCTGGCGGGGCTGCGCTTCTTGCGTGATCAGGGTCCGGCCGGCATGGCGATCACCGCCGGTGAGTACGGCTACGATCTGTGCTACTTCCGGCGCATGCTTGAGGCCGGCGCAGTTGATATTTTGCAGGCCGACGCGACCCGCTGCGCCGGGATCAGCGAGTTTTTGCGGGTTGGTGCTTTGTGCGCGGCCCATACCATGCCGCTCTCGGCCCATACCGCCCCCGCGCTGCATTTGCACGCCTGCTGCGCGCTCGATGTGGTTTGCCACATTGAGTATTTCCACGACCATGTGCGGATCGAGCAGATGTTGTTCGATGGCGTAGTTGAACCCCAAATGGTGCGCTGCATCCCGACCGCTCGCGGCCCGGCATGGGTCTGCAATTGCGGCGCAGCGATGCGGCGCCGTATGCGGTACGTTTTTAATTCGGTTGATCTGCTTTCCGCTTCGCCGAAAGTACCTTAACCACATGTTGTTGAAAGGTAACGCATGGCTCAAATGATCCAGGAGCACGATATCGGCACGCGCCGCGACAATTATGATGTCGCACGGCTGGAGCGCCGCCTGCAACAAGAGGTGCGCGGCGAGGTGCGTTTTGACGACGGCACGCGCGCACTGTATGCCACTGATGCCTCGGTGTATCGGCAGCCGCCGATCGGTGTAGTGATCCCGCGCACGACCGATGATCTGGTGGCGGCGGTTGCGGTTGCCCGCGAGTTCGCGGCGCCGGTGTTGCCGCGTGGCTGCGGTACGAGCCTGGCCGGGCAGACTTGCAATGTCGCGCTGGTGCTCGACTGTTCGAAGTATCTGGACAATATTCTTGAGGTGAACCCCGAGCAGCGCCGCGCGCGCGTGCAGCCCGGCGTGATCCGCGATCATCTGGTGGGTGCGACGGCGCCCCATGGGCTAACTTTCGGCCCCGATACTTCGACCCATAAATATGCCACAATGGGCGGCATGCTCGGCAATAATTCATGCGGCGTGCATTCGGTGCTTTCGGCGTTTGTCGGCGGCGGCGCCCGCGCTTCCGATAGTCTCACCTCGCTCGATATTCTCACCTACGACGGACTGCGCATGCGGGTCGGCGCAACCAGTGATGAGGAGTTGGAACGGATTATCCGCGCCGGCGGCAGGCGCGGCGAGATCTATGCCGGCCTGAAGTCGCTGCGCGATCGCTACGCCGATCTGATCCGCAAACGTATCCCCGATATTCCGCGGCGGGTTTCCGGCTACAACCTCGACGATCTGCTGCCCGAAAAAGGCTTTAATATCGCCCGAGCATTGGTTGGCAGCGAGGGGACACTGGCAACCTTTCTGGAGGCCGAGGTGCTGCTGGTGCCCAGCCCGCCCCATCGTGTTCTGGTGGTGCTGGGCTACCCCAGTGTGTACGAGGCGGCCGACCATATCGCCGAGGTAATGGCGTTTCGGCCGACCGGATGCGAGGGGATCGACGATGAGTTGATCCGGTTCATGAAGCGCAAGAAACTCAACCTGGAAGATCTGCACCTGTTGCCCGAGGGCGGCGGCTGGCTGCTGGTTGAGTTCGGCGGCGCTAGTCACGAGGAAGCGTGCGAACATGCGCAGCACATGATCGACACGCTTCAAAAGAAGTCGAATGCGCCGAATGCCAAGCTGATCGAGGACGAAAAAGAGGCCGACGAGGTCTGGGGCATCCGTGAATCGGGCCTGGGCGCAACCGCATTTGTGCCGAACATGAACGATACCTGGCCGGGTTGGGAAGATTCGGCGGTGGCGCCGGAGCAACTCGGCGATTATTTGCGCGATCTACGCGGGTTGTACAACAAGTACGGCTACGAGGCCTCGCTCTACGGCCACTTCGGCCAGGGCTGTGTGCATACGCGCATCGACTTCGATCTGCGTAGCGCCGACGGGATCGAAACCTATCGGCGTTTCACCCGCGAGGCGGCCGAACTGGTGGTCGGCAAGTACGGCGGCTCGTTGTCCGGCGAGCATGGCGATGGCCAGGCCCGCGGTGATCTGCTGGAGGTGATGTACGGCAAAGAGTTGATCGGCGCCTTCCGTGAGTTCAAGTCGATCTGGGATCCCGACTGGAAGATGAACCCCGGCAAAGTCGTCGATCCGTTTCCGCGCACATCCAATCTGCGGCTCGGCACCGATTATCAGCCGAAACAATTGCAGACACACTTTCAGTTCCCCGAAGATCAGGGCGATTTCGCCCGCGCAACCCTGCGCTGCGTCGGCGTCGGCAAGTGCCGGCAGCACGAGGGCGGCACCATGTGTCCGAGTTATCAGGTGTTGCACGAGGAAGAACATACCACTCGCGGACGGGCTCATCTGCTGTTTGAGATGCTGCAAGGCGATCTGGTCGATCAAGGCTGGAAGAGCGAACACGTCAAGGATTCGCTCGATCTTTGTTTGTCGTGTAAAGGTTGCAAAGGCGATTGCCCGGTACAGGTCGATATTGCCACCTACAAGGCCGAGTTCTTGTCGCACTATTACGAAGGCAAGCTGCGTCCGCGTCAGGCGATCGCCTTTGGGCTGATCTTCTACTGGGCGCGCCTGGCCGCGATCGCGCCGCAGTTGGCGAACTTCGCCACCCACACGCCGTTCTTGCGCGATCTCGCCAAATTCGTGGCCGGCGTGGCCCCGGCCCGCGAGGTGCCGGCCTTTGCGCCGGAGACCTTTAAGCGTTGGTTCCGGCGCCACAAACAGACCCAGCGCGGCCGGATTGCGCGCAATGGCCGCATGATCCTCTGGCCCGACACCTTCAACAACCACTTTCACCCCGGCACACTGGTGGCTGCGGTCGAAACCCTGGAAGATGCCGGCTACGAGGTGGACATCCCGCAGCAATGGCTCTGCTGCGGTCGGCCGCTCTACGACTTCGGCATGCTCGATCAGGCCAAAAAACTCCTGCAAGACATTGTCGGCGCCCTACGCGCCGACATTCGATCCGGAACCCCGATCGTCGGGATCGAACCGAGTTGCGTGGCGGTCTTCCGCGATGAACTGGGCAACCTGTTCCCGCATGATCAGGATGCCCGGCGCCTGGCGAAGCAGACCTTTACGCTGGGTGAGTTTCTGGTGCGGGCCGATTATGAGCCGCCGAAATTGCGGCGCAAAGCTATAGTGCATGGCCACTGTCATCACAAGGCGATTATGCGTATGCAGGAGGAGTTGGCGCTATTCGATCGCATGGGCCTGGATTACGAATTCCTCGACTCGGGTTGTTGCGGCATGGCCGGCGCCTTCGGCTTCGAGCGCGGCGAGAAATATGCCGTTTCGATCCAGGCCGGCGAGCGGGTGTTGCTGCCGCAGGTTCGCGATGCCGAGCGCGACACCCTGATCATCACCGATGGATTCAGCTGCAAGGAGCAGATCGCACAAACGACCGATCGACGCGGGATGCACCTGGCGCAGGTGATTCAACTCGCCTTGCATGACGGCGAGCAACCGCCATCCGGCGCGTATCCCGAACAGCAGGCGGCCGATCTGTACCAGCCGCGTGGCTGGCCGTCGCTCACGCGCTCGTTGTTGGCGGTTGGGGCAGGTACGGCGGCAGCAGCCGGTGTTGTGGCCTGGGGATTGCACAAAATGAGAGGAGGTAGCCGATGAATGTTCGCGAGATCAGCTGGAGCGGCGGGCGTGGTCT
Source organism: Oscillochloris sp. (assembly GCA_012032775.1). Lineage (GTDB taxonomy): Bacteria > Chloroflexota > Chloroflexia > Chloroflexales > Chloroflexaceae > JAAUQO01. Next base: position 16,596 of record JAAUQO010000118.1, read on the forward strand.
GGTGGTTGTGTTTGCGAAAGGCGACGAGTTTATGGCCGGCATGAAAAACCTTGCGAGCACCTATCAACTGAGCGGCGCCTCGTTCAGCGGCATCGGCGCATTCAGTACGTCGCTGCTCGGCTTCTTCGACCGCAGCCGCATGGAGTACGTCAAAATCCCGGTTGATGAGCAGGTCGAAGTGCTGACATTGGCCGGAAATATCGCGCTCAACGAGGGCAAGCCGAAGATCCATCCGCATGTCGTACTCGGCAAAATCGACGGCAGTACCGTCGGCGGCCACATCCTTGAAGCGCATGTCTGGCCGACGCTCGAAGTCATTATCCACGAAACACCGACCACCCTTCAGCGTCACACCGACCCGGAAACCGGTCTTGCACTGCTTAACATATAACCCATCCATAAAGGAGTTCTTATGGTTCAGCGATTATTGCATAAAGATACCGCCAGCGACTACATGATGCAGCGGCTATATGACTGGGGCATCAGGCGGATCTACGGCTACCCCGGCGACGGGATCAATGGCATTATGGGCGCGCTCGACCGTGCTCAGGACAAGATCCGGTTTGTGCAAACCCGCCACGAAGAGATGGCCGCCTTTATGGCCTGCGCCCACGCCAAATTCACCGGCGAGGTAGGTGTTTGCCTGGCGACTTCCGGCCCCGGCGCGATTCATCTGCTGAACGGCCTGTATGATGCGCGCATGGATCATCAGCCGGTGCTGGCGATCGTCGGCCAGCAGAAAACCACCGCCCTCGGCGCCGATTATCAGCAAGAGGTCGATCTGATCTCGCTGTTCAAGGATGTGGCGCGCGACTATGTGCATATGGCCACAACGCCGGCGCAAATCCGCCACCTGATCGATCGCGGCTTGCGGATCGCCAAGGCCGAGCGCTCGGTGACCTGCATTATTGTGCCGAATGATGTGCAGGAGATGCCGGCCACCGAATCACCGCCGCGTGAGCATGGCTCTACTTTTAGCGGGATCGGGTTCGCCGAGCCGCGCGTGATCCCGCACGACGAAGATCTGCGCCGCGCCGCCGATGTGCTCAACAGCGGCAAAAAAGTGGCGATGCTGGTGGGCGCCGGTGCGTTGGGCGCCCACGCCGAACTGGCCCATGTGGCCGAACTGCTTGGCGCCGGTGTGGCCAAAGCCCTGCTCGGCAAGGCCGCGCTGCCCGACAATCTGCCCTATGTAACCGGCGCGATCGGCTTGCTCGGCACCAGGCCGAGTTGGGATCTGATGATGGATTGCGACACGCTGTTCATGATCGGCACAAGCTTTCCATACGCCGAATTCCTGCCGAAAGAGGGCCAGGCCCGCGGCGTGCAGATCGACATCAAGCCGCGCAATCTGTCGCTGCGCTACCCGATGGAGGTGAACCTGTGCGGCGACAGCCAGGAGACCCTGAAAGCACTTATTCCGCTGCTCCGTCATAAGCAAGATCGTTCATGGCGTGAGAAGATCGCGAGTGGTGTGAAAGACTGGTGGGAATTGATGGAGGCGCGCGCCATGACCAGTGCGAATCCGATCAACCCGCAGCGCGTATTCTGGGATCTGTCGTCGCAATTGCCGCACAACGTCATCCTGACCGCCGACTCGGGTTCGGCGGCGAACTGGTATGCCCGCGACATCAAGATGCGCCAGGGCATGATGGGTTCGCTCTCGGGCAATCTGGCCACCATGTGCCCCGGCGTGCCATACGCAATTGCGGCGAAATTCACCTTCCCCGACCGGCCGGTGATCGCATTTGTCGGCGACGGCGCCATGCAGATGCTCGGCAATAATGGCCTGATCACGATCGGCAAGTATTGGAAAGAGTGGACCGATCCGCGCCTGATTGTGCTGGTACTCAACAATGGTGATCTGAACCAGGTAACCTGGGAGCAGCGCGTATTGGCCGGCGATCCGAAGTTCGAAGACACCCAGAACGTGCCGCGCATGGACTACGCCGCCTACGCCGAGTTGCAGGGCCTGCGCGGGATTAGCGTGAAAAAGCCGGAAGAGGTAGCGACGGCCTGGCAGCGCGCCCTGGCGGCCGATCGCCCGGTGGTGATCGACGCCCATGTCGATCCGGAAGTACCGCCGTTGCCGCCCCATATCAGTTTCGAGCAGGCGCGGGCCTACGCCATGTCGATCATCAAAGGCGACCCGAACCGGGTTCAGGCTGTGACCCAGTCGATCAAGGAGTTGGCCCAGTCGTTTATTCCCACCCGCGGGAGTTCGAAAAGCTAAAAAACTTCTAGAACGTCGGTAGCGTAATCGGATTTGTGGGCGTTTCGGCGCCGGCCCGTGAGGATCTGTGTTGTGATGCGCGCGAGCGAGACTGCGCCGCATCACAAC
>JAAUQO010000358.1 GCA_012032775.1 Oscillochloris sp.
GGGTTGATTACCCACGTGTTCCTCAGCCGTGCGCCACGCAGCCGTGCAAGCACGCTGCGTCCGACTTGCATGCATTAGGCACGCCGCCAGCGTTCGTCCTGAGCCAGGATCAAACTCTGCGTGTATGGCTTGGAGTTTTGTATTACAAACTCCAGCCCTTAATTGACGTTGGCTAATTTATGTATCGTAGTTCAGTTATAAATGTGCGACCGGAACAACTTGCCAGGAAAACAAAACCAGGAAGCTTCAGCATTGCTGACTTCCTGGCGACGTCTCTGATATTGCTATCAGCGCGTTTCGCTAAATAATGTATCCTGACTTGTTTGGTCTACCCGCATGGGGTGAGACGGCGTTTGTTCCAGTTCGCGTAGTATAGCACCCTGGTTTGAGCTTGTCAACTTACTTGCGTGAAGGCATTATCCGGCTTTGCTAAGCGGAATAACAACTTTGTTGCGCCGCGACAACCGGGGTTGTTTTTTAGAGACTTTGTCCAAGTGCCACTCGTCGTAGTTTGTGCATAGCTCAGGCAGCCTCAGGGCAGATTGTTTTCCAGGGGAGTCGGTGGTCGCCAATCCGGGTATGTCTCGCTGCCGGGTTCATCGGTAAGTTGTTGCAGTTCAAGATCGCGAATTCGTACGCTATAGATGTCGTAGTTACGGTTGTCGTTCACGGGGCCTTGTGGGCCGCTCCGATTGCTTGCGAACGCGATGCGCTGCCCGTCGGGGCTAAACGTCGGGGTTGTATCATCGGCGGGATTGAGGGTGAGCCGACGCAGGACGGTGCTGCCGGGAATAAGCAAATAGATTTCGTTGTTGCCGTCGCGATTGGAACGGAAGGCGATAAATGTGCTTTCCGGCGACCAACTCGGGTAGACGTCGGCGGCGGGATTGTTGGTGAGATTCACCGGTTGACTTTGGCCTTCCAACGGCCAGCGATAGATCTCGAAATTGCCGTTACGATCTGAGGCAAAAGCCAGGGTTTCACCATCGGGCGAAACGGCCGGATTTCCGTCGTTGGCTGGATGGTTGGTGAGGTTGCGCGGCTCGCTATTGCCATCCACGTTTATGGCAAAAATCTCCCAATTCCCGGTGCGGTTGCTTTCGAAGAAGATGCTTAGGCCATCGGGCGACCAGCTTGGGTGTAAATCCTGGCCGGGATCACTGGTGAGACGTAACGGTTGGGTATCGCTGAGATCACTGATGTAGATCTCGGGATTGCCGTCACGATCGGAGACAAATGCTAAGCGGGTGCCGTCGGGCGACCAGACCGGCATTGTTTCGTCGGTAAGCAGATCTTCGATCAAGGTGGCACCGAGTTCTGTCGGGCCGTTGATGATCTGTAGATCGCGTGTGCTGCTCAGTCCACTAAAGGCTGCGATCAGTTGTTGTGTGATCTGCCGTTGGGGCGGTGGCGGGAAGCGCGGCTCACGATCGGCAGCGGAGTGGCTTGCCAGTTGGCGCAGATCGCTGCCGTTGGTGTTGATCAGGTAGATCTCATAGTTGCCTTCGCGGTTGCTACTAAAGGCGATCGCACTGCCGTCGCGCGACCAACTCGGCGCTCGTGAGGCGCCGTCGTCGAATGTAAGCGGCGTCTGCGCGGTGCCGTCGGCATTCATCACAAAGATGTCGAAGTTGCCGGCGCGATTCGAGCTAAAGGCGATTCGTTGTCCTTGCGGGTCGAATGTGGGTTCGTCATCATCGCCGGGTTGGTTGGTCAGGTTGATTACTGCGCCGTCGCCATCGACATCGATCAGAAAAATATCGCGCCCGTTGCTGGTTGGTTCTTCCGCTGAGAAGGCGATCTGGAGGCCATCGGGGCTGACGGCGGGATTAGCGATTCCCGCCGGTGTGACGCGCAATAGCTTGCTGGTGCGCGTGGCAATATCGAGCCGGCGCAACTGACGATTGCCGTCCTGGAGGCCAACATAGTAGATCGCATTGCCGTCGGGGCTGAAGATCGGCGAAAAGGCGCCTTCGCGCTCGTCGGTCAGGCGGCGCAGATTTGTGCCGTCGCTATTGACGAGATATAGATCGGGGACACCGGCGCGCTCGGACACAAATACGATCTGGCGTTGATTAGGCGCGAACGCCGGTTCATAGTCCGGTGCGGGATGATCGGTCAGGCGGGCCAGGCCGGAACCGTCGGCGTTCATGGTATAGATCTCGGCATTGCCGCTACGCTCAGAATAAAAGGTCAGGCGCTCGCTCTGCAGCGGCACACTGGTGGCAGTTGCACGAATAGCCGGATCGGTTTCCGCTGTGCCTGGATCGCTGGTGGTGGTAGGATTCAGGCCAAGGATGTTGCCAAGGCCGATTTCGGCACAGCCGGAAAGGACAAACAGACCGAGAACGAGCGCACAAAGGCGCGGAAAAAGACTCATTCGCTACGCTCCAGGGGCAGGGTTATTCCTTGACGATCGGCGCCGTTTCCATCAGGGCGCTGCTGATAATTGCTTAACTCGACCATATGCAGCGGGCGCGGGAACTCCAGGCCCGCCTGGGCGAACCGGTTGCGCAGGCGCTTGACGAATTCGTGCTTGATCGTGAACTGATCGCCGAATGTCTGGCCACGCAGAATAACAGTGAGGTTGATCCCCCATTCGGTAAATCGATTGTAGCGAACAAACGGCTCGAACTCCTCGACACCGCCGGCGACTTCCTGCATTACTTCGGTGCCGACCTCGTTGATGATCGTTTCTACCTGAGCCAGATCGGCATCGTAGCTCACGCCCACATCGAACAGCACCGCCAATTGCGGATCAGGGCGATTGAAGTTCGTCACCACGGTGTTGGTCATACGTGAATTGGGGATGACGATCAGATTGTTGGCGAGTTGGCGGATATAGGTGTCCGACCAGCGAATATCGGTGACATAGCCTTCTTCGCCGGTATCGAGTTTGATGTAATCGCCCGGCCTGATCTTGTTTGAGGCGACGACGACCATGCCCGAGAAGAAATTCGCCAGTGGATCGCGCAGCGCAAGGGTGAGCCCGACACTGCTTCCGGCGACAACGGTGAGCAGCGGGCCGAGCGGCACGCCGAGCAGGGCGAGCATGGTGGCGATGACCGTGAGCACGCCGAGAAAGCGAATCGTATTGTTGATCAGCGAGACGGACGCGATGCCCTGGCGACGAAGATAAAAGGTGATCCAGCCGGTGACAAGACGCACGATCAGGATGATGAAGGCCAGGGTACCGGCGATCGGCACCATCAGGGTTGTGACGCCGGCGAAGCGTGGCGGGAGCAGATCGGGCAGGGTGCGATAAAAGCCTAAGGCTAAACACCAGAAAAGCGTCTGCCATGTGATGGCATTGAAGAATACCTCGCCCGGCAACCAGTCACGGCGGCGTGAGAGCCGTAAAAACGAGAAGATCAAAATCTCGCCGGCGATCCCGAACGCAGCCAGGAGCGCGAGCGTCAGGATGCTTTGAAACAGCAGATTCTGACTTACGGCGTCGAAAGATTCAATCATTGTGGAATTATCACTACAAGTATGCGAACCGAGAACTGAGAACCGAGAACCGAGAACCGAGAACTGAGACCCGAGAACCGGGAACCGACG
>JAAUQO010000119.1 GCA_012032775.1 Oscillochloris sp.
TCCCCTCCGCCTTCATCGCCGCGCACACGCCGGTCATCCGGCTGTCGATTTCCGAGCGGGCGGTGCCGAGCGTCGAGTAGCCGAAGTCGTTCAGGCGCCCGTAAGCGGTGTAATCCGAGCCCCGCGGACCGCCGCCGTTGTGATCGTAGAACTGGTTCTGACCGTCGGTGAGCAGGACGACGACCTTGTCGCTCGCATCCTCGTAAGCGAGCGGCATCGAGTTCGGTGTCGGATCACCCCACAGTCCGCGCCAGCGCGGCGACAGCGTGCGCCAGCCCCAGACGAGGCCGAGGTTGCTGGTGGTGCCGCCGCGGAACCAGGCGGCCAGAAACTCGTCGAGCGAAGACGGAACGCCGTCGGCTCCACGGTTCCCTGCACCGCCCAGGCCCGGGCCGACAGCCTGATCGAGCCGTCGGCGGCAGGAACCAGGCGCGATTGCAGGGCGGCACGCAGCCGCTCGCGTGCCGCAGGATCAAGGGTAGCGACATAGCTGGGCGCCGGGCCTTGCTCGCCGAGAAAGGGCGCCCAGTAAGCGTCAAAGTCGCGGAACACAGTCGGGATGACAATGGCGTGTATGGTGACGGCGCGCAGCCCGGCCGCATGCAAGGCGGCCATCAGAGGCTCCGGCGCGCAAAGCGGAAAGCGTATGCCCTCATCAAGGGCGCGCGCCGCAGGATCCACCGCAATCGCGGCATCCCAGAATTGACGCAGCAACGCCATGCCTTCCCGGTAGTCCCAGACATACGCCGCCACCCGGCCGCCCGGTCGGGTGGCCCGCGCCATCTCGCGCACCGCTGCAACCGCATCGGGCACAAAGTTCAGCATCAACCCCGAGATAGTCACGTCAATCATCGCGCTCCCCCACGGCAGGGCGATGGCGTCGGCCACAGCAAACCGGGCGCGCCAATCCAGGTTTGTGCTGCGCGCCGCAGCAAGGAGCCCGGCAGAGCGATCGACGGCGAAGATCGACCGTGGCGCAGCCCCGGCGAGCAGCGTCGTCACCAGCGCACCAGTGCCGCAGCCGACATCGCCCCAGGTCTGGCCGGGCGGGCAGTCGAGCCATGCCAGGAACTCCCGCGCGACCAGCCTGCTCCAGCGACCCATAAACTGCTCGTACGGTTCGCCCAGAGCCCACGCGTCGCGCACTGCATTCGGCATCAGGGCCTCCTGTCGAGTTCAATCTGAACCACCCAATATAACTGTCCGGCGTGTATGGAAGGGGAAATCTTGACGCTGTGAGGAATCGCGGCCTGACACGTAGTACCCAGATTTGGTCTGAGAAGCGCCGGCGAGCAATCCCGTCCGGGACACTTCGTTGGCGCTCAGTGTGACGGCAGAGCAGGGCTAAAGGAAGATGATACCACATAAGCTAGCCGTGCGTAACTATGTGCAGTCGGAAGCGCGCCGAAGGATTGCCTGTTTTACTACATTGACATCCTTCAATATATCTGCTATGCTCAGAACGAAAGGAGATCCCGGTATGACGGACATCATCATCGACGGCGACGAACCGGCAGTGGGCTGTTGTAATCCTACCCTGGCGCCGCGGATTAGCGCTGAAGCCGCCAGGCAACTGAGCGATGATCTCGGAATCCTCGGCCACCCGATTCGGCTCCAGATTTTGGATATGCTCGCCCAGCACGACGGCGATGTCTGTGTCTGCGATCTCGAAGCGGCCCTGCCGGTCAAACAGCCGACGGTCTCCCATCACCTCAAACTGCTGCGCTCCGCCGGTTTGATCGATTGTGAACGACGCGGGCTGTGGGCATACTATTTCGTGCATCGCGAGAACCTGGATGCACTGCGCCAACGCGTCGTCGGGCAGTTTGATAGCTTGCGGTAGTATTGCTCGCCGAGGCAACTGCCGCTCTTTTTTAATCAGTATATCGAAGACTATCAATACAAGGAGATCCACGATGAGCCAGCTTCAAAACAACGCCCATGCGATCAAGGCCGGCAACAGTCGCTACGGCCCAAGCACCCCGGTCGTGATTATCGGCGCCGGCCCGGTCGGCCTGGCCGCTGCCGCCCACCTGACGGAATACAACCTCCCCTTTGTCATTGTGGAGGCCGGCGCTCAGGCGGGCCACAGCGTGCGTGATTGGGGCCACGTCCAACTCTTCTCACCCTGGCGCTACAGCCTCGATAAGGCAGCCGTACGGCTCCTGGAGCCAACCGGCTGGCAGGCGCCCGATCCCGAAGCCTACCCCACCGGTCATGCCCTGGTCGAGCGTTATCTTGCGCCGTTGGCCGCTCACCCGGCGATCGCTCCGCACCTGCGCCTGAACCGTCGGGTAGCTGCAATCACCCGCGTAGGCCGCGATAAGCTGAGCAACGCCGGCCGCGAACAATCGCCCTTCGTGCTGTATATCGTCGCGGCTGACGGCAGCGAGGAAGTGTTGCACGCCGGCGCAGTGATCGACGCGTCGGGCACATACGGCACTCCGAATCCTCTCGGCGCTCACGGAATCCCTGCGCTCGGCGAGCGGGCGGCAGCCGCGCAAATCTTCTATGGTATTCCCGACGCGCTCGGCACCCAGCGCGAACGCTACGCGGGCAAGCGCGTGCTGGTGGCGGGCAGCGGTCACTCGGCCTTCAACGCCCTGCTGGATCTGGCCGCACTTGCGGAACAAGCTCCCGGCACCCGGATCACCTGGGTGGTACGGCGCACTGCCGAGGGAATGGCCCAGGCCTATGGCGGCGGCGCCAACGATGCCCTGCCCGCCCGCGGCGAACTGGGTCGGCGCCTCCAGGCTCTTGTCGCTACCGGCGTCGTACAATTGATCAACGCCTGGCGCTCCGACCGCGTTGAGCAGACAGCGGCAGGATTAGTGGTTTATGCCGGTGAACGCAGCCTTGCGCCGGTGGACGAGATCATCGTGACGACCGGATTGCGCCCGAACCTCGCAATGCTTAGCGAACTGCGCCTCGGACTCGATCCGGCGGTCGAAGCGCCCGTGGCCCTCGCACCGCTGATCGACCCCAATCTCCACAGCTGCGGCACCGTTCGCCCGCACGGCGTGAACGAACTGAGCCACCCCGAGCCGAATGTGTTCATCGTTGGGATGAAGAGCTACGGCCGCGCACCGACATTCTTGCTGCTTACCGGCTACGAACAGGTGCGTTCGGTAACGGCAGCCCTCGCCGGTGATTGGGAGGCCGCGCGCCGCGTCGAACTCGAACTGCCGGAGACGGGTGTGTGCTCGGGTCCAGTGGCGGCCGGCGGCGCTGTCGCGTCGGGTTGCTGTGGCGCCGAGGAAGCTCCTGCGGCGCTGATCGCCCTGGAGCCGGTTGCGGTGACGGCCAGTTGCTGTGAGCCGACCGTCCAGGCCACCTGCTGCGAGCCGGAAGCAAAGGCCGATTGTTGCGGCACAACAGCGGTGGAAACGATCACTGCCGGATCGACCCTGACGCTTGTGGCGGGAACCGGGAGTAGCTGCGGTTGCCGGTAATGTCGCCAGCGGTGTGTCGTCGCAACATCCGGCGACACACCGAACCGATGCAGGGAATACTCCGATGATCATCCAACATCCCGACGGGCACGCTGACATCTGCACCCTACGGCCGATATTCGTTCAGTGGATACGCACATTGTTGCGCCGGGTGCGGCGACGCTGGGTCGCGACGCAGCGTGATCACACGCCGGCCTGTTGTTGTGGAGGCGCTGTCTGATGCGTCTACCATGTGTGCAGCGCCCGATCTACTACGGCTGGCCGATGCTGACGGCCGTCTCAACCGCCCAGGTCGTCTCGTGGGGCATTCTCTACTATGCGTTTAGCGTCTTTCTGACCCCGATGCAAGCCGAACTCGGGTGGACCACGGTAGAGTTGACGGGTGCCTATTCGCTGATGCTGCTCTGTGGCGGGTTGGTTGCCGTGCCGGTGGGGCGCCGGCTCGACCGCCATGGCCCGCGCACCCTGATGACGGTCGGCTCGATCCTGGCCGTGCTGCTGGTGCTGGCCTGGTCACAGGTGCGCAGCCTGCCGGCGTTCTACCTGATCATGGCCGGAATCGGCTTCGTCTCGGCGAGTGTCCTGTATGAGCCGGCCTTCGCAATTGTCGCCGTCTGGTTCCGGCGGCTACGCGGGCGCGCCCTCACTCTGCTGACATTTTTCGGCGCGTTTGCCAGCTTCGTCTTCATCCCCCTCAGCGCCAGGCTGACCGAGATCTTCGGCTGGCGCGGAGCACTGGTTGCCCTGGCCCTCATGCTCGGCCTGATCACGATTCCGATCCACGCGCTGCTGTTGCGGCGACGCCCTGAAGATCTGGGCCTGCTGCCGGACGGCGAGACCGCTCCACCCGGCACCACAACCTCTGTGCGCCCTACAGAAACCAGCATCGCGGCCGGTGTCGCACTACGCGAGATGCGCTTCTGGCTGCTCACCTTTGCCTTCGCGGCGAGTACCATCACGGGCGTGACCATGATCGTGCATATGATCCCGTACCTGATCGGCCTGGGGCATGATGCCGGCTTCGCGGCGACGGTGGCGGGCCTGTTCGGGCTGATGTCGCTCTTCGGCCGCATGACCATCGGCCCGCTCGGCGATCACTTCGCACGGCATTGGGTCACGGCGGCACTGGTGGGAATGCAGGTCGTCGGGATTACGATCCTCATCAGCTTCGGCGCGTCGGCGGCAGGGGCGCTGGTATACATCGCCCTGTTCGGCGCCGGCTCGGGCACGCTCACCATTATGCGTGCTGCGCTGCTCGCCGAGCAGTACGGCCCGGCCCACTACGGCACAATCAACGGCGCGCAAAACCTGGCCCTCACCGGCGCGCGCACCATAGCCCCCGTCGGCGCAGGACTCCTTGTGGCCGCTTTGGGCGGCTACAGCGCCTTGCTCTGGGGGCTAGTCGGTCTCCTGACCCTCGGCATCGGCGCGGTAGTGCTGGCGGGTGCATTGGAAATTCCCGGCCGCGTGCGTCGGCTCGTGCCGACCGACAGTGGCGAGGGCTAGAATGCGGCGCCGCGCCAGGCTGCGCGCCGCAGGAATGGTATCAACCGAGGCACAATCGTTCTGCTCGCTGCACTATATCGATGGGGCCATAACCGTATGACGCCGAACGAGCAAAGCCCTGCTTCAACTCTTGTTATGCCGGCTTGCGAATAAAGCCAAGGTACAGCCCGGCGCCGATCAGCAGCAACGGCATCCAGATCAACCCGGCGCCGAGAACAGAGGCAAAATTCGCGATAAATACAATCATGCCCACGGCGAACAGGATCGCCGCCGGGATCACCGGCCAACTGTGGCGCTTATTGAACAGGGTTACGCCAAGGCCGTACACCGACAAAAAGCCCAGCGCCAATCCCCACAACACCGATACGCCATCGGTTAGGTCGGCAAATGTCACACCCAGGCTCAAACCGGCCAGAATGCCGGCTGGAATGATCAGACCATAAATGCGCTTCCACAGGCCAAAGAAATAAAAGACCGAGGCGATCGTCATCAGGATCAGCCCGCCCTCGATCTCAAGTTGCAACGAGAACATCCGGCCAAGCAACATTAACGCGCCGATCGCAATCAGCGCCATGCCAAGCCGGTTCGGCTGGCCGCTGATCTGCGGCAACACCGGCGCCCCATATCCTGAAGCTGCGCCGCTCGGCAAACTCAAGTGCTGTGTCTCCATTCCGGCCGAGTTCCGCTCTGCCGCCCGCGCGCGCTCGGTATCCTGCTCGGTGTAGTCGGTCATACCGCCATCCTCCATCAAACATGTCGGGGAATACTACCCACCTTTTCGTAGGACGACCGCCACAAAGCCGAAGTTGCACAATGGGGCGTGAGATTTTTGGCCTTGCCGAAAATCTCACGCCCCAACACTACCGCTACCACGACCCTAATTTGTGCCGCCGAACGCCGAACCCTCGGTGACGCGCAGGAAGATGTCTTCCAGATCGCTGACCTGACCGGCGAAATGGGTAATCTGGGCGCCGCCGGCGATCAATGTCGCCAGCAACATACTCACCGCCTGATCATCGCCGTCGAAGTCGATCTGCAAGTGCGGCGGCATGTCGTCGGGGATTTCACGCACATCAAGCACATGTGGGCGGCCACGTACCAGTTCCGCCGCCGCGCTCAACTCGCCCAGCACATGCACCTCGAAGATCCGGTGCGGTTGCAGCGAGCGCATGATCGTCGTCACATCGCCGCTGGCCAGCAAATTACCGCGCTCGATAATCCCAATGTGGGTACACATCTCGGCCAACTCGGTCAGAATGTGCGAGCTGATCATGATCGTCTTGCCCATGCTGCGCAGCTCTTTCAGCAGTTCGCGCAACTCGACCCTGGCCCGCGGATCAAGCCCGCTGGCCGGCTCATCAAGGATCAGCAAGGCCGGATCGTGCAACATCGTGCGCGCCAGACTCAGCCGCTGCTTCATTCCACGCGAAAGGCCCATCACATCGGCGAATTTCTTGTGGCTGAGATCCACCAGTGCCAGCAAATCGTCGATCAACGCACTGCGCCGGGCCGGATCGATGTCGTAACTGGCAGCGAAGAAATCCAGGTACTCCCAGGATTTCATGTTGTCGTACACACCGAAAAAGTCCGGCATAAACCCGACCGCCTTACGCACCGCTTTGCGTTCCTTCAGCACCGAGTAGCCCGCCACCCGCGCCTCGCCGCCGCTCGGCTCTAACAGCGTGGTCAAAATCCGCATGGTGGTCGTCTTACCGGCCCCGTTCGGGCCGATAAAGCCGTACACCGCACCCTGCGGAATCTCCAGATTCAGCGCATTCAGCGCCAATGTCTCGCCGTAAAGGCGGGTGAGATTATGCGTCTCGACAATCGCGGTCATGGTTGGAGCCTGATGATATACAGCGTGCGACCCTCCTGGGCAACTGCGGCGCCGTTAATCGTGAAATCAACCGCCGGCGTATCGCCCCAGGCCAGCACGTACACACCGAGCCGGTCGGGAAAGCCCTGTTCGCCCTGAAAGCGCATGCCGCTCTCGTGGAAGCGCCCATAGCCGAACAGGTTGTAAAGCATAGCGTCCCGCATCACCACCCCGTCTTCGCCGAGGCTGATCTGATTGGGGAAACTCAGCGGATTACCGACGAGGTCGAACTCTACACTGGCGCCCGGCGCCAGATCGCCGATCTCTTGCACCGCATCGCCGCGCACCACCAGCACATCGTTCAACGTCAGCGCACTCTCATTCCGGATCGTCCCGCCTTGAACCGCCGCGCCGCGGGCGTTCAGACTGCTCGATAACTCCGGCAATGCCACACTGCTCTGCTCCACCATCAGCGTACGCAGCGCCGAGACATCAACCAGCAACTCTTCCATACCGATGCTGGTATCATCGCCGGTAACCGGCACACTACGCAGGCGAAAGCCCTCGAAGCTACCGGGCGTTACCAGCGTTTCCGGCGCAAACTGTAACTCGTAGCTGCGTCGTTGCGGCGAAAACACCCCGATAAAGGCCGTCGCAACTCCGCGATCATTGCCCGAAATGCCTTGTACCACCGCCACCTGAGCGATCTGCGGGCGCACACCTCGCAGTACAAAACTCGCGCCGTAGGCCACACCAAGGAAGAGTACCACCAGAATCGGCGTCGTCACCCATGCCAATTCGACCCGGCCAAGCCGCCGCAAGAACAGGAAATTCAGCGGCCCGATAATCACAATATAGATCACAATCAGGGCCAACAACAGCAACGGCGAAGGCAGGTTCAATGCCTGCAAACGCAGCGCATCACGCAACAGATTTTCATTGTTGGTGCGGAACGAACTCCCTACCAGCACCCGACCCTCGATATCAAGCGCCCGCTGCCATAGATCGGCTTCGCCGCCCCAACCACGCAACGCCGTCAACTCAAATGCGCTAAACAACACCTGCCCATCGCCGTAATCGATCGACGTGATCAGGCCGTCGCGATCAAGTGCGACCGCACGCGGTCGTTGGGCAACCGTGTTCACCGTCAGCGCCGGCGGTTGGCTGTCGCGCACACCGGCATATGTCGCCAATGCCTGTGCCGAGACAGCTTGCTGGAGTTGCCCGACATCGACCGGCAACAGATCGACTACGCCGGGAACCGTGCGTTCGGAGGCCGGGCCGCCGCCGACAACCAGGAGCCCGCCCAGCGCAACATACTCGCGCAGGGCACTGATCTGATCGCTCGTGAAATCGGCGGTTGCCGGATCGTGCAAAAAGATCGTATCGAATCCGGCCAGCAACAGTGGATCGCCTGGGAGTCGAACCGGATCGATCGGCGCGATACTGGCCGTACCACCGGTAGGCGAGCGAATCGCGCCCAGGCTATTGAGCGCACCCGGCACACTACTTACCACGCCAAGCAGCATCTCGTCGAAGCTGATCGGATTCAGACGCACCGTCTGGCGCAACAGATCACCTTCGGCGCCGACAAATGCGATCTCGGCGCCACGCACCGCCTCGTTGCTGGTCACAGGCAGCGTCACCTGCTTGCGGGCGCCACGCGGCAGATCGACCCGATAGCGAAACACCGACTGTTCGCCGCCGGGAAACCGAAATTCCAGCACCCCGTTCAGATCGGCGCCGGAATTTGCGGCGATGACCGTGACCGGAAACCAGTGACCGACCCGGTAGGTGCCATCGCTACCATAGCCGGCTTGAACCTCAACCGTCAGAGGGGATTCTTGCTGCGCTCGTGCCGGCACAACCGGAAGCACCAACAGCGCCAGCACGAGCAATAGCAGGCGGGCCGGATGTTGAATAGTCATGAACTGCTTGTCTGGCTGGAAGGAGTTTTAATCTCGTCGTGGCGTTGCTGCGCCAGGTGATAATGCCGTAGCAACTCCAGCGTATCGTTCAGATTCTTCTCTTTCTCACCATTCTTAAACGAAACATAGTAATCGTTAATCGTCGCCACCACATCGCGCGGGCGCGGCACCCGCGGAAAGGTGAACTTCCCGCCGCCGCCGGCCGTTTCCAGAATCACATCACCGTACCCAAGCAAATTACTGACAAAGGTTGTCTCAAACGAGACATTATTGATCGCACCAAGGCTGGCCTGCCGCCGGCTCTCAGGCCCAAAGGGCTTCTTCTCAATATCGATCACATTGGTCGGGTTGAGAATATAAAGATCGTTGCGATAATCCTCGATCTCATAGGCCGTCCAGGCGACAAATACCACCAGCAACAGAAAGGTGCCCAGAAACATAAAGCCCGGCGCCAGCAGGAACAGATCGATCAGCAGCAACAACGAGATCGCGCCGAGCAGGCCAAAAATGATTGGGCCGATCAAGCCCCGCACCAGGAACAACCAGTGGGCGCGCCAGGTATACGTACCTTTATCTTCGTCGAACTCAGGATTCTCCGGCACCAACCACTCCATCGCCCGCATCGTGCTGGTTGCCGCCACCTTCCGCGTGAACGCCGCCCTGGGCGCAGGTGCATTGTACACTTTTGTCTCGATCAGGCGTTCGAGCAAAGCCTCGCCGCGCTCTTTACGCTGGGTGTTCACAACCGCCATGATCTCTTTCTGCATCTTTTGCGGTTCGATCGCCTGATCGAACTTGAGTTCGCCGCGCAACCGGGCCGATTTGACGATCACCGTGCCGTATTTCAGCCAATGTTGCGGATAGGTCTTGGTGGTGGCCACCACATCCTGCACATCGGTGATAAAGATCTGCTCTTGCACCCGCCGCTCCAGCAAGCGCGGGATAAACACCTGGTCATTGTCGTAGACCACACGCTGATTGGTGAGGATCAACTCGTCGTTGAGCCAGTCGTAGAAGACGAAAAGGACGAATAAGCCGCTGATCGCGGCGAGAATAATCAGGGTGATATTCAGCAGATCACCGCCCTGATTGTAAAACTGCGACGGATCGACATAGAACATGCGCCCGCCGAGATAGCGGAAATAGATCACCAGGCCCAATGTTATCAGCGTAGCCGTTAGCACCCAGCGCGCCCGCCAATCCTTCGAGCGCCGCACCCAGAGCGCCGCAAAAAGCAAGAGCAGAACGCCACAGATCCCGATCAAGAACCAGTTGACCAGATCCAGGCCAACCGGCTCGCCGGTATTTTCGGCCAGGAACCCGCCGCCGATACTGCGATAAAATGCAAGCCCGCCGAATACCACGATCCCGGCAACCGGGACGATCAATCGCACCAGCAACACAATCCAGTGCCGCCCGGTCACATGCCGGATCTCTTCGCCCTCGTTCAGATCGACCGCATCTTCGGCGTCCATGCGGAGCAGCCGCCGCAAAAGGTTAAGCATGGAACGATCGCTCCTTGTGTTGGATGTAGGCCATGATCCAGTCTACTTCCTGTTCAGGCGTCAGATCATTGGTGTTGAACAACAATGCATCATCAGCGGGAAGCATAACATGGCGATCAAGTTCATCGCGGCGCGTCAGTGCATCACGAACATGATCAAGATCGGTGGCGGCACGCTCGGCCAGCCGGCGCCGGGCGCGCTCATCGATCGAAGCGCCGAGAAAGATCTTCAACGGCGCCTCAGGCATCACCACCGTGCCGATATCGCGCCCAACCATCACCACCCGCCCGTCACGCCCGATCGCCTGTTGCCGGGCGACCATTTCACGGCGCACCTGTGGAAAGCGCGCCGCCCGCGAAACATGTTGTTCTACCTCGGGGCTGCGGATCGCCAATGTTACATCTTCCGTATCGAGCAAGACGGTGTACTGACGGCCATCGGCGACATCGGGGGGGCGCACGCTAATGCTGATGCGCTGCGCCAACCCAGCCAGGGCCGCCTCATCATCCAGATCCAGATCGGCACGCAGCGCAGCCAGGGTAAAGGCCCGATACATCACCCCGGTATCGAAGTAGAGGTAGCCGAGCCGCGCCGCAAGCAATGCGCCGAGCGTGCTCTTCCCGGCCCCGGCCGGCCCGTCGATGGTGATAACACTGGGCTGATCCATAATTCACAATCTGTGGTGGATACTGCTCACACCATGACAATTTGCCGTGTGCTAACACGGCTTTAATACGCACTATTCTAGCACGCGCTTATGGGAAGTGGCAAGTGTTTTGGTATTTCGCAACCGGGCGGTTGCACCATTCGTTTACGGCGAGGCAGGGGGATTTACTGGATTGTACCCGCGAATTGGGCACAATCCAGTTGATCAGAATTATCCACGTAGCAACTGCAGGATCGCATCTTCGGGCGAAGACGTGGCAGGCGTGGCAGGCGTGGGGCCGGAGACAGGATGGCCTGTTCCGTTGCGCCGAATAATCCGCTCGAACAGCCCACCTTCGCTGCGGGAAGGCTCTTCGCTGCGCTGACGAGCCGGTGCTGCCGTCCGGCGCAAATCGATCACGCCATCCAACACCAACTGCGCGGCCGCCTCGGCAACATCGATCGCCGACCAACCCAATTCCGTGGCCACCGATTGCAGGCTCTTGACACCGTCCAGTTGCTCCAGAAACGGCAGATGCAACGGCGAAACCCGTCGTTGCAGTTGATCGGGAGCCAACAATACCTGCGGGATAAAGGCCATGCTCGGTACGTATGCCCGAACCTGGCGCCAACGCATCGCTAATCGCTCAGCCGTCTGCAGGTGGAAATCCAGATCGCCCCACATGCTCTCTTCCGAGCTGATTTGATCGCTGACAAAGGCGAAGCCGCCGTCGCTCAACTCTAAGAGATCGGCAAGGCCATCGGTGCCGATCTGCTCGGCGAAATCAACATGGTATAAGTGTCCGTCGCGGAAATACAGGTGCCCGCTGCGCTCGCCGGCGTACATATTTAAGGCGCCGGTTACCGAGCTATAGATGATCATGTCGATCAGCTCACGCAACGGGAACGTCGCAAGCGTTCCTTCAAGCTTCACAGTGCTGCTCCCTGAGTCGGATTGGTGGCAAGAATGATGGGTAGCGTTGTGTTGCCAGTCAGATCGTATCACGAGGGGGAGCCGAACCGCAACATGACTGCGGTCCTTGTCGGGCTCGAATGGTTGTAGTACTGCATTCCAATGCGTCATCACGATACTCGGTAGTAGATATAGTGCATGGTGACATGATCGATTTTACCAATTTTTAACCATTCTTCAACCGAGAAATATCACGATTACCTGATACCAGATCGTCGCCGGGCAGGCCCACCAGCGCCATGAGCCGCAGTGCGTTGGTGGTCGGAGCGAGGCCGGGCCGCAGTTTGTAGTCGAAGTGCAGTTCGCCGCCCGGCGTATCACCTACCTGCTCGCCAAGATGGGCCAGGCTTGCCGCCGCCGCCAGATCATCAACGTCGGCCAGTGACAGATCGTGGGTGCTGACGGCGCCGACGGCCCCTAAGCCGATCAGATGCCGGATGACGCGGCGCGCTGCGATCTGCCGTTCGGTGCTGTTGGTTCCTTGCAGGATCTCATCGAGCAGGTAGCAGCAGATCTGCCCCGCTGCCGCTGCCGCCTCGGCCTGATCGACAATCGCCTTCAATCGCCGTAACTCGGCCATGAAGTACGACACACCCTGGGCGAGCGAATCCTGAACACGCATACTGGTAGCCAGACTAAGCGGCGGGAGTTGCAAGCGCGCCGCACATGCCGGGCCGCCGGCTTGCGCCAGCACCGTATTCACACCGATCGCCCGCATGAGCGTGCTTTTGCCGGCCATATTCGAGCCGGTGATCAGCAAGAATCCGCCCGGCGGGCCAATCACGACATCATTCGGCACACAGCGATCGGGCGGCAGCAGTGGATGGCCGAGCGCAGTCGCACGGATCTCGGGTGCGCCGATCATCTCCGGCGTACACCAGGCCGGATGATCGTGGCGCAATGTCGCAAGGGCGGCCAGCGCCTCGATCTCGCCCAACGTCTCCAGCCAATCCTCCAGATGATCACCGGCCGTCAGTTGCCAGCGTTCGGCCAGATCGCAGACGTGGTAACTCCAGAGCAAAATAAATTGCAGGATCGGGAAGAGAATCGAGCGACTATACTCCGCCATCACGGCGATCCGGCCAAGGCGGGCAAGTTGTTGTTCGGCGCGCAGGCCGCCGGCCCGCAGCCGTTCTTGCAGGCGGCGTAACTCGTCGGCGCGCCAATCGGCGCTATTCGCCAGCGTACACAACTCGCTGTAGGCAACCAGCAGATCACGCCGGTCGAGCAACCGGCTCTGGGTTTGCAGTGTATGCCGGCCCAGCAGATTCAGCAACAGATTCAGGGTTAGAAAGACCAACCAGAGCGGAATGTCGATCAATCCGGCCGATTCAAGCGCGATCGAAAGCAGCAGCGCGATCGGGCTGATTCGTGCCAGCCAACGTAAAAGCGGCTGATGCTGCAACCAGGGCGGCGTGATGGCCCACATACGCAGATCGTGAAAAGCCCGTTCGAGGCCGGCGGCGTTGTTGCCGGATGTCGCCAGATCATCGCGCAGGTCGATCTGCGGCGCCAACTCGATCGTCGCGGCCTGTCGGGCCTGCACCGAATCGGGCGCCGCCGCATGTAACAACCAGTGTTGCATGGTGCGCAGCCCGGCGGGTGTGCGCGGCGTACCGAGCAAGTGTTGGAGCGAAGCCGGGCCAAGCAGATCGAGATCGCGGGCGACCGGATCATTCGGCGGCGGATCGGGCGGCCGACGCAAAGGCAAGGCCTCCCAATCGCGCCGCAATCGCGCCAACCCCTCGGCATTGATATCGTGGCGCAGGGCCAGCCGATCACGGCGATCACGCAGTCGATTGTGGTACGCGACCAGCCCCAGAAACCCAACCAGGAATACGCCGCCGAGCCAGATCAGCGGCGTGATCGCGCGCCACCAACCAAAAGCCGCCGTCAGACCGGCGGCCAGTAACAGCAACAAACGCCAGTTCGCAACCTGACTCCAGCGAGCGGCAACCTGATCGCGGGCGGCGGCAAAACGATTAACACGTTCCTGATAAATCGCCTCAGGTTGAGAGAGTTCCATCAAGGCGCCTGTAAACAATATAAAGTTTTCGCTACACCACTATAGGCGAAGCTAGGCATTCGACACGCCGGACTTATGGTGCGGCGGAATATCGTAGATATAGTTTTCGAGTTGCTCGATCAAAAAAGACTTTTCGGCAACCACATCGGCGACCACATCACGGATCGACAGCATTCCAAGGATGCGATCCTGCTCGAAGACCGGTAAATGGCGCAGATGCTTCTCAGTCATCAGGGCCATACATTCCTCGATCGTGGTATCGGAGCGCACATAAAGCACCCGCTCGGTCATGATATCGCGGACATGCATTCCGCTGCCGTTATGACCGTTCATCGTCACCTTGCGCACAATATCGCGCTCGGTCACAATCCCAACCACACGCTCATTCTCCTGCACCACCAACGCGCCGATATCCTTCTCGGCCATAAGCCGCAGCGCATCGGTAACACCGGCATCGGGCGTGATGATCCAGACATCGCTTCCCTTCGACTGCAACAACCTCGCCACAGTCTTCATCGACGTTCTCCTTCAATCAAGCAGTAAAGCACGTTCCATGGTGGTGCAAGGTCAGGCCGGTTCAGCAGCGGCCCGACGGCGAACCGGTTCTTCGGCGGGCGTTTCGGACGGCACGGCGAGCGCAAGCGCGCTGAGCAGCACCATACAAATCCAGACCAGATCGGCCATCAGCAGATGCACCATCTGCATCCAAACCGGCGCCTTAAGGGAAACATTAATGCCGCCGAGCAAAATCTGGATAAAGAACAGCGCCACAACGCCCCATGCGAGGCGCCGCGTCGCCGGTTCACGACGCATAGCATTAACCGACTGAGCGATAAAGAGCGTATACAATCCAACCAGGATTCCCAACACCGGGTGAATAACCCGCATTTGCACCAGAGGATGCGAGGAGCCGGTGATCGCCTGATCGATCCCGCCGGGCAGCGCGCCATGTTGTAACAGCGTATCGCCAAGCGCAGTTACGCCGCCGCTGGATCCAACCAGGGCCGTACCGACCAGACCGATCCCAAGCAACCAGGCCATGCGCCGATTGCCGCGAAACGCGATCGGCTTGCCGCCCGAAGCCCACCAGGCAGTAAGGGTGAGCGCAGCGATCAGCAGGAACGTATTGATCAGATGCACCGCCAGGATGGCCGCCCGTGCCAGCGAGGTGTTTGTGCCGACCAGTTCGAACAGCACCAGGGCGGCGCCAACCAGGGCCTCAAGCAGCATAAAAAACATCGAAGCGACGGCAGCTCGCCGCACCACATGGCCGCGATCGAACTTGCGAAACGCCCAGATCAACAGTGCGACGGTACCAAGCAGCGCCAGTCCGCTGGTTACGCGATGCGAGAACTCGATCATCTGTTCGATACTTGGCGCACGCGGAATGACCTGTCCATCACAAAGGGGCCAGTGATCGCCGCAACCGGCCCCGGAACCGGTTGCGCGCACAAAGGCACCCCACATAATCACGAGCAAGTTATAGCCGACATTGGCCCAGGCAAAGGCGGCGAAACGTGATCGAAACACAGCAGACTCGCTTTCCAGGTTGCCGCAGACTGGAATTACATGGCGATATGGCGATAGCAGCCGGCGACACCAAAAGAAGCTTTTGATACGGGTATCACAATTATCATAGCATACCTAGCTGTCGGGCGGGGGTAGAGACACAAGGCTTTGCGCCTCTACGCCCGCACCAGATCACGGGCGATGCGATTGTGCCGTTCCACAAGAGCCGGCAGGTCAAAGCCGACAATCGCGGCATCGCGCACCCGAATGCGGCCGTGGATCACACTCAGATCAACCTGGGGCGGATAACAAAACACCAGCGCCGCCAGGGGATCATGCACGGCCCCGCCGGCAAACGCCAGGCTATCGAGCCGGTAGCCGATCAGGTCGGCGCACATGCCGGGCGCCAACAGCCCAATGTCGTCGCGGCCGAGCACTGCGGCACCGCCACGGGTAGCGATCCGCAAGGCCTCGGCTGCCCCGAGCGCCGCCGGATCACCAATCACACGTTGGAGCAACAGCGCCTGGCGCGCTTCATTCAACATATGGCCGCCGTCATTCGAGGCCGAGCCATCGACACCCAGGCCAACCCGAGCGCCGGCCCGCCGCAATGGGCCGAGCGGCGCGATCCCCGACCCAAGCCGCATATTCGAACAGGGACAATGCGCCACGCCGGTACGGGTCTGCCCGAGGCGCTGCACTTCTGCGGCGCTTGGATGCACCATATGGGCGTGCCAGACATCAGCGCCAACCCAGCCGAGATCCTCGATCAACTCGACCGGGCGCCGGCCAAATGTCGCAAGGCAGTATTGCTCCTCGTCCAATGTCTCGGCAAGATGGGTATGCGAATGCACGCCATAGCTCCGGGCGA
The DNA here is from genome assembly GCA_012032775.1 of Oscillochloris sp. Classification (GTDB taxonomy): domain Bacteria; phylum Chloroflexota; class Chloroflexia; order Chloroflexales; family Chloroflexaceae; genus JAAUQO01. Next base: position 16,232 of record JAAUQO010000119.1, read on the forward strand.
GGGCGAGACTCTCGCGCATCAGATCGAGCGAAACACTGAACGGCGAGCAGGGCGCAAGCACGATCCGCAACAGCGCGCCGGGTTCGGCATCGTGATACTGTTCGATCAGGCGCTGCGAGTCGGCCAGGATGTGCGCTTCATCCTCGACCACCGTATCGGGCGGCAGGCCACCTTTGCTTTGGCCGACCGACATACTGCCGCGCGCAGCATGAAAACGCATGCCGATCTCCTGCGCAGCGGCGATCTGATCGTCGAGGCGAGCGCCGTTCGGCCAGAGATACGTATGGTCGCTGGTAGTGGTACAACCGGAAAGCAACAACTCGGCCATTGCCGTTTGCGTCGCGGTAAACACTGCCTCGGGCGTAATCCCGGCCCAGATTGGGTAGAGCGTTGTCAGCCAGCCGAACAGACCGTCATCCTGGGCCATACAGCGGGTGAGTGTCTGGCAGAAGTGATGATGGGTATTGACCATCCCGGGCATGATCAGCATCCCATGGGCATCGAATACCGTATCGGCGGATGTGGGGAGCGCAGCGGTAGGCCCAACCTGGGTAATGAAACCGTTCTCGGCATACAGGCCACCGCCGGCGATGCGCGTATCATTATCGTCCAGTGTAACGAGCAATTCAGCGTTCGTGATCAATAAAGAACTCAAAGCAACCCCATCAATCCAGCGAATGCAGCATGCGGAATTATGCCAATACAAAGCGAAGAATGGCAGGCGAATCGCCGCCCGACAAACTCCATATCTCAACCTTACCGGCTGGATCCGCTATCCTCAAGCGTTCTGCTTCTGCCAATAACGCGCCAGGCCGCGCCAACTCAGCATCATTGCGCCGGTTTGCTGGGCCAGGATTGCGCGTTTGTCCGAATCGAGCGACTCAGCCTCAGCAGCGACGGCCGCCTCAAAGGCTGCGATCTGCGTCGCTTCATCTGTGCCGCTTTCGATACCCCGGCGCACCCACTCACCCCAGCGCAGCAAGCGCTCGCGATAATCTTCCAGGTGAAAGGCGACATCGGCATAGGCGCCGAAGTGGGTTAAGGCGATCCACTGTGGTTCAAGCCGCGCGATCAGATCGAGCGTCTCAACCCACTGTTCCAAATTGATGTCCGGCGGCGGTGTGGCCGGACGGGTAAAGGCCAGATTGGGCAAGCGCACCCCGCCATTGTCGCCGATAAACGCCGTACCGCTGCGCTGATCAAAATAGACCAGATGATGCTTGGCGTGGCCGGGGGCGTTGTATGCGCGCAAGGTTCGCGTGCCGAGATTCAGCGTCTCACCGCCGTCAAGGGTTTCGACCGCAGATTCCGGCACCGGCAGAATCCGCCCCCAGAGCCGATCCATGCTATCGCCATAAAGCTGGGTGGCGCTGGCAAGCAAGCGCGAAGGATCGATCAGGTGAGGCGCGCCGCGAGTATGCACATGAACTTGCACATTGGGGTTGCGAGCAACAATCATACCAGTAGCGCCGGCATGATCGAGATGAATGTGGGTCAGCAAAATGTGCCGAATGTCGGATAAAGCAAGTTGCTGTTCGGCAAGGCCGGCTTCGAGCGCGGGCAGGGTGGAGGCGGGTCCGGGATCGACGATCGCCGGTTCATCGCCATGCAACAAGAATGCGCTGATAATCTGCGAACGACCGAGGTGGTGTACGTCGATGGTAGCGACGCCGGTTGGAGTTGCATTTGTGTTCATATATGTATTTTACCCCAGCTTTAACCACTATCGTGTGTTTCGCCGCCGCCTTTCAGCTGCGGGAGCGTAAAGCATCACTTTGCGCAGAAATGGATGAACAATAATTAATCATTGGTTTCGGACTCGTTTGCTCATCTGGTATTTTAGTACTAGTAGATTCGTAAAGTATTATTATGGTAAGTCAAAAGGAGGTAGGGCAAAAAAAACGAGCGCTATGATCGAACGCAGGTCGTTCGATCAGAAGCCCGGCCCGATTTTTGGGTTGGGCTGCACCTGACCGAGAAACTCAATCTCAACAACATACTGTCATCTTCCGATAGGAAGTTTCAGTCAGGAAGCAGCATGAAACACGACAACGCATTATTGCATCGCAGCACACACCGCGCCACCCCACAACCCGCTCAATCAGTCCCTGAGTACGCCTTGATTCTGGCAGTTGTGGGCATTGCTATTATTGTCATTCTTGCCAGTCTCGGTAATCGCACCTCCGAAGTATTCAGCGAAGTTAATGTCGGCCTGGCAGGTAATCCAGACAACGCGCCTCCAGCCGCTCCTCCATCCAGTTCTAATCCACCTGCTGCACCGCCGATCGTACCTCCGGGTGGCGGCGGCTCCGGCGGTTCCGGCGGTTCCAATGACGACAATCGGAATCCAGACATGTTTCATCAGGTCGACAAACTTGTCCCAACCCCAGGGCGCGTTGACATAATCCGGCGAAAACAGGCCGCCGATGGTGACACCGAAATAACGAAAGCCGATATACATCGCAATCAAGGTGAGTAAAAATCCCGGTACGGCTAACCCAATGAAGCCGATGAAGGTAAACACATAATCGCCAATGGTATAAGGGTGCACGGC
>JAAUQO010000120.1 GCA_012032775.1 Oscillochloris sp.
GTCAGGAACAGGCGGAACCGGATGCGGGTGGAACGTCATCACCACACCTCCTGTCCTACTGCTCATGGATGGATCGTCCGTCGTAGGAAGACCGAAAATCTTATGATGCCATGACTTGCGACGACCTAATCGTTAAGAAACCCTTTAACCAACAGAGTCCTTTAGCCCTGGGAGCCGTCACCGCACGAACGTACACTGGATCTCCCAGGCCCAATCGCCGAGTGCGCCGATCTCGATTGGATCGCCGACGCCCTTGCGCTGCAAGCGTCCGTGCTCAAAGTATTGCACCTGCCAGGATTGACCGTCGATCGACTCGCTCAATTGCGGCGAGATCGGTGCGCCAAGTCGCCAGCGCCCACCCACGGCATCGTAGTAGTTCTGGAACATCCGATCGACCATGTACCCGGTCTCGCGGAAGTAATAACTGGAATCGCGGTTGACGCCCTGCTGCGGCGGAAATGTCCGGCCTTGCGTGTATGTCACGCCGATATTGACCGGTCGCACCAGTTGGAGCAACTGTTCTTCCGGCGTCAGCAACAGCCATTCCGGCGTGTCGCGCACCTCGGGGTGATACTCCAGAACGGCGCCGCTGAAATACTGCACCACCCGCCGATCATCGGCCCGCACAAACGCTTCGCTCAAAGGCGGCCCCAGGCTAAAGCGCCCGTTGATCGCCTCCCAGATCCGGCGGAACTCGCCTTTGATATAACGACTACTCTCCGGGATGAACAGCGGCGCCCGTGAGCCATCGGGCGGATTGATCACATCGGCGGTAAGTTGCACCGGCACGCGGGTCAGGCTCGGCAGCGGCTCAGCCGGGTAGGCGGCCAGGAATGCTGCCGCCGGCTTGAGCGTATGATCGGCCCGCACCAGGCCATAATGCTCCTCGCGGGTCTCCCAACGCATCGTCGGGCCGGCGTCGTAATCACGCAGCGTCCAGGCGATCACACCAACCGTACGGGTTTGCGCCGCCTCGATCACCAGGCGATACACTTCGCGTTGTTCGGTCTCGATGTAATCGCGCACCGCACACTCGGGGCCGGTCGGCCAACCGAACTCTTCGATCAAAATCGGCTTAGTGGTTGCGGCACGGATGGTATCGATCTGGCGGATTGCGTCGCGGGCGTTGTAGATATGCATGCTCACGACATCGCTGTAATCGATCGGCCGGCGCCCATCGGGGCCGCGCTTGAGCAGATTGTCGTAATGACCCATGCCGACCGTCACCAGATGATTCGGCGCGGCTTCATGCACAATATCGGCCATGCGCCCCATCCAATCAAGCACTTCATCTTCGCGGCCATCGCGCGCCCAGAGCCGGTAGTTATCCGGCTCGTTGTGGATATCCCAGCCCAGAATACGATCATCACCGGCGAAATTCCCGATCAAGGTGCGGGCATACGTTTCGTGCGCCTGCCAGGGTTTTGTGCCGGCGGCCGGAAAATCGTCCTCGAAATCGAAGAGTGTCACCAACAGACGCAGATCCAGGTTCCCGGCAATGTGGGTCAACTGGCGCAGCCGATCGATGACGCGGTTATCGACGATCCCCTGGCCATTGCGGCGCGACAGATCGTAGGGCAACAGCATGCGTACCGTATTGATCCCCAACTGGTCGCGGGCCAGACGTAACTCGCGCTCCATCTGCGGCGCATCCCAGCGCTCCCACATCTCCTTCCAGGGCCGGCCCTGCGGATAATAGTTGACGCCCTTGATCGTCACCTGGCGATCGAGGCGCTGCAATTGATCGCCAACCACGATCACAAAGCCGCCGGGCGGCAAATGATCGGCGCGCGGAACCGATACCGGCGCCGTCGCCAATTCGCGACCAAGCAAACCGAAGAGAATCCCCTGTTTGCCGTGATCCTCGAAGCGCGCCCGCTCGAACCACTGCACGGTGTACCAATTCCCATCGGACAGTAACTCGGAGCGCGGCGGGGTGAGCGGCAAACCGAATAGGGCCAGGCTCTCGGCGGAACTGATGCCGGGTGCGCCGAGATCGAGGCCATAGCGCTCAAAGGCGGCCAGGAACGGCGGGCAGAGATTCAGGCCGGTTTCGGCGAAATAGCGACAGCCGGATTGCGGCGCCTCGGCAGGAGCCGCAGCCTCGCCGCGGGCGGCAAGCAGATCGGCGCCCAGGCGCCCGAGCAACACATCGTACGGCACAGCATTGTTGGGATGGTGCTCCAGACGCGCCCGCTCGAAGGGCTGAATCGTGATCGATCCATTCGACCCGGCGGCCTGCGTGGCGGGGCCAATCGGGTAGCCGAAGACCGGCAAACCGCCCTGATCGGACCAGAACTCAGCGATTCGTCCGTCGATGCAATCACGAATAGCCGGGCCGGCTTCAGGAAAGCAGCGCGCTGCAGCAACAACCGGAGCAGCAGCAGACGGCGTGAGGAAAACCAACAGCAAGGCCAGAGAAAGAAGCGTTCGCAGCATGAGGCAGGGTTTCCAGGCGCAGAGCGCGGTGAATAGCGGGTGATCCATGACAAGCCGGAGATGATGCTGTGATGTGACGAACTCATGCTACCGCTACAGAACACAGGATGCAAGAGGTAGGGGCGAAGTATTCGCACAGCGATCCGGATGCAGGAGGGATCGAATAAGCAGCGAATGCCTCGGCTTTATCACACACGCTCACGCAACACCGCCCGCACCTCGGCCACAAGTGCGTGGAAACGCGGCGCATCGCGCAACCCATCGCTGCGCGGGCGGGCAGATCGATCGTGATCTCGCGCAGAATACAACCGGGCCGCGCCGACATAACGGCGATTCGGTCGGCCAGAAAGACCGCCTCATTCAAACTATGAGTCACAAAGATCACCGCCGGACGCAACTCGGCATCGGCCAGCAACGCCGGCAGATCGGTCTGAAGCCGCTCACGCGTGAGTTCGTCCAACGCGCTGAACGGCTCGTCGAGCAATAGGAGCGCCGGATTCAGGGCCAGGGCGCGGGCGAAGGCGGCCCGTTGCTGCATCCCGCCCGAAAGCTTGCGCGGCAGCGTGTCGGCGAACCCGGCCAGGCCAACCTGTTCCAGCAGCGTTGCAACGCGCGCCTGGCGCTCGGCAGGCGGCACACCGGCCAGTTCCAGCGGCAACGCCACATTCGCCGCCGTGGTTCGCCAGTCCAGCAATGCCGGAGCCTGAAAGGCGATCCCATAGCTCCGCGCCAGACGCGCCGCCTGCGGATCGCGACCGAACACCCGGATCTCGCCGCTGCCTGCCGGTTCCAGATCGCCGACCAACCGCAGCAATGTACTTTTCCCGCAGCCGCTCGGCCCGATCAGGGCCAGGATTTCGCCGGGGGCCACCCGCAGGCTCACATTATCGAGCGCCGCCAACGGCCCCTGTGGTGTTTCGTAGGTTTTGGAGAGTCCGTAAATTGTGACGGCATCCATAAGCCACATGTGACGTGTAAAACGCAACATCCAAAATGTAGCCCGATTTCGGATGTTGCATTTCGCATTGATCAGCGCGTCTCGGGCAGCAACGTATAATCGGGGAAGTTGCCATAGAGTCGTTCGCCCGGCGCTCCCCGCGTCACCGATTGCACCAGATACTTCCCGCCGACAAAACAGCCCTTCCACGAAGCGCCCATCCCGCCGAACACCTCTTCGCGATCACCCCGCGAGCGCAGCGCATTCACCCCAACCTTAAATGAGCGCAATTCGGAGCTAACCATGCGCGCGATCTGCGGATCATCGCTGGCGACCGAAGAGACCAGATTGCCGTTCGAGATATTCATCTCGCTGATCAACTCTTCGATCCGATCGACCACCACAATCGTGTCGATCGGGCCAAATGGCTCGTTATGGTGTAAGCGACAGTTACGCGGCACGTTCAGCAGCGAGATCGGCCCCATGTAGGCCGAAATATCCTGGCCGGGCAAGAAATAGGTGCCGTCGAGTTCGCCCTCGAACAGGCTGATCGCGCCCTGACCCACCGCCTCGGAATACATCACCCGCAACTCTTCAACCTTGCGCGAGTTGATCAGCGGGCCGAAATCCAGTTCGGGCAACGCATCATTCGGCTCGGCCACCAGCAGCGGGTGACCGATCTTCAGCGACTTGAGCACCGGCAAGTAGGCGTCGAGGAATTTGGGGAAGAGCCGCCGCTGCACAATATAGCGGATATAGGCCGTGCAACGCTGCTTCCCGTAGGCGTAGCCTTTGCGAACCTGGGCTGCGAGCGCATCCCAGTCGGAAAAATCCCAGATCCCGTAGCAGTTCACGCCTTCCATCTCAAGCATATAGCGCTTCTCACGGTCGTACAGGCTGGCCGCAATATCGCGGCCGTTGCTCTTGCCGCCGACAAACGCCAGACATGCCACGTCGGGGTTGCGTACCAGCGCATCGGAGAGCGCGCCGCCCGAACCGCTCACCAGCGACACCGGCAGGCCGCAGCGGCGCGCCAGCGCAAACCCGATCGTGAGTGCGTACATGCCGCCGTCGGTGGGTGTCTTGGCGATCACCGCATTACCGGCCAGCACCTGCACCAGCACCGAGTGCATCAGCACCGAATACGGGTAGTTCCACGAGGCGATATTCGAGATCACGCCGAGCGGCGTGCGCCCGCTCAGCATCGGCTCGATCTGGTCGAGATACCAGACCACGCCGTCGATACAACGATCGACATCATCATTGGCCAACTTGCGCGGCTTGCCGATCTCCCACATCAGGGTCGCCGCGATCAGATCGCGCTGCTCGCGCAGCAGATCCAGGCAAGCCGACACCCGCCGCCGCCGCTCGTCGAGATCCACCTGCGACCACTGCTCGTGTTCGTGGGCGGCGAACTTCACGGCGCGCTTGGCCGTCTCAAGATCGATCATCGGCATGCGCCCCAGTTCGCTGCCGTCAACGGCGGTGCTATAGTGCTTGGCATGGCCGGGAAACCCCCAATTACCCTCGATCAGGTTCAACACCTGCCGATCGGAACGAAAGGCCTCGGGCACGGTTGCCGCAATACGCTCAAGCAGGTGCGACCATTCCATTCCCGGCGCAATTATCTTGGCCATTGGTGCGCTCCTCGTAGGATATAGGATCCAGAATACAGGGGACGGGCAACACGGGGTGGTGTGGTTGGGTTTGTTAATTATAGCACAAGGCAGCTATCTACAACCGTGGCACCCCGTTTTCCGTAGCCTGTATCCTGTTGCCTAAAATGCGTTACACTTGCGGATAGTATTCGTCTTGCCGTGCGAGGGTCGCGATGGATGTTGACGATCTAGTTGTACGTGTACGCCGACAGGCAAGCACCAGCATGCGTGCGCAGCGGTTTGCCGTCGAATTGTGGTTGGATTCGGGCCGGCGCTTCGAACCCGAGATCATTCAACTTCATGACTACGAAGATCTGATCAGCGATGATCCGGCCGCGATCGCCGCCCACGGGCTTGATCTATTCAACCGTCTGTTCGTCGGCCAAATGAATATCGCATTTCAGCAGGCGTTGGCCGCCGCCGCCGCCCGTAATCGGCGCATCAGGCTGCGATTGGCGCTCGATGCCCATGCACCACTGCTGCACGCCATCCCCTGGGAATTGTTGCACTTCGACGATAGCGGCGGAACCTCGCCGCCTCGTCCGCTGGCCGTCGATCCGCGGATCGATTTCTCGCGCTATATCGAACTCGCCGATTATGACGACGGCCAACCGGTTGCCCATCGCCCGGTGCGTATGCTGACGGTGATCTCGTCGCCGCGCGATCTGGCGCGCTGGCCCAATCTTGGCGCATTGGACAAGGAAGCCGAGATTCGCGATCTACGTACGCGCTTCGGCCCGATCGTCGGATCCGGCCAGTTCCGTCAGGATTTCCTGCCTGTCGCCAGTGCCGAGGCGCTTGAGCGCGCCCTGGCCGACGGTTGCCTGCCCAATGAAAAACCGCAGGAACGTGGTTACGATGTGCTGCTCTACTACGGCCACGCCCTGCATCACACCGACGCCGGTTCACGCCTGGTGCTTGAAGATAGTGCCAGCGGCGCCGTGCGCCTTTACTCAGGCAACAGCCTGATCAGCGAGATCAAGAACCTGCCTGAAAGCCATCGCCCGGCCATGGTGGTGCTGGTGGCCTGTAACAGTGCCGCCATGGCCGGCACAACCAGCCTCAACAGCCTCGGCGCACGGCTGGTGCTCGACGCCGGTATCCCGGCGGTGCTGGCCATGCAACGCTTTATCGAAATCCCGATCGCCCGCGCCTTCACCTATCACCTCTCCGAACATCTGCTGCGCGATGGCCTGATTGATTATGCCGTCGCCAATGCCCGCCGGCGCGTTTTTCAGGATGATAGCACCAGTTGGAGCACGCCGGTGCTCTATATGCGCCATCGTGATGGGCGCCTGTTTACACCAAATGCCCAGCTTGATTATGTCGAGCAGATATTGCGCGATCCGGAGATCCTGCGCTGGCGCGGCGCAGAGTTTATCAATCTGGGCGTGCTGGCGATCGCTCCCGGCCAGGACTGGAAGCTGTTGCGCTACCGGCCCGAGGATGCACCGGCGGCGGTTGATGTGTTGGAAGCGGTCGATCGCGGCCTGGGGTTAGAGGCCGAACATGTGTTGAAGCGTCGTGAAGCCCGCGGCCAGCATGTCACAAGCAATCTGGTGTCTCTGGTTGGGCCGCCCCATTCAGGCCAGACGACGATCCTGAAACGGCTGTGCTACGATTTCGCCGAGCGTGTCACCCGCGATCTGCAACAGCCGCCGGGGTTGTTGATCAGCCTGACCGGCTACGAGCAGCAGCGCGGTAGCTATCGGCTGGAGCAACATATCATCGAGATGGCGCGTATCATCAGCCCGGCACTCGGCGACCGCCTGACCGAGCTGTTTCGACCGGGCAACAATGTTCAAAGCGATCAAGATCCGCCCTGCTTCGTCTTTCTGCTCGACGAGCTTGACAGCCTCCCCGACAGTGCCCGCGCTTCGGCTGCCCGTGAACTTGATGGGTTGGCCCGGCGCCTACCGGAACAACGCTTTATGGTGGCCGCCACACAGGAACGCTACCCCGGCCATCTGCTGGCCAATGCCCAGGTGCTGATGATTCAGCCGCTGAATGAACGCCGGATCTTGCGCTACCTTCACAACCGCGATCAGCGCAACGCCGCCAAGATCTATCAGCAGATCCTCGATAGCCGCCTGCTGACGCTGGCGAGCGATCCCAGTCTGCTGGCGATGATCTACGACCGGCTCGCGCCCGACCCCCTGGCAATTGTGACCCGCAACCAACTGGCGCAAGAATATCTGGATCGCCGCCTGAGCGGCGTCAATCAGCGCTACAATCTGAGCGATGCCTCACGCGAGAGCCTGATGGAACTGGCCTGGGACGCGCGTTGGAAACACCGCGAGCAGATCCCGCTCAATGAACTGTTCCAGGTACTGAGTCAGGTTCGTCGCGACCGCGATTACAATCTCGAAGAGCTGTACACTCTGCTGATCGAGGCCCGCCTGCTCACCAGTGTTGGGCGCCATGCGGCCCGCTTCGTCAACCCGGCGCTGCACGCCTACTGTGCCGCGCAGGCGCTCACCAGTCGCGGCGATATCGCCGATCGATTGAGCGATATTATCACCCTCTCGGCCAGCCCCGAGCGTCTGTCGTGGTGGGAGGATGTGCTCTACTTCTACGCCGGATTAGCGTCCGATCCGGTGCCGTTGTTCGAGCTATTGGCAGCGGCGATCCGCGGCGGCAGCCACACCCATGCTCTGATCGCCGCTCGCTGCCTGGAGTCGGTGCCGCCCGAGACGGAAACCCGCCTGCCGGAGTCGCTGCGCTTGGAACTGCTCGATGCCTGCGTCTTGCGGCTGCGATCCAACCGCGAGCCATTGGCGGAACGCCGCGAGCAGATTGTGGCGGCATTGGGGCGACTGAGCTACATTCAGGTGCGCCACGAACTGCGCCGGATCCTGGTTGAGCCGGTGCGAAGCACCAGTAACGGCCCGCGCTACGAATACACAAACGTACGTATCGCCGCCGCCCGCGCGTTGCGCAATATCTACGCCGCTCCACCGGCGCCGCCGAAACCGAAAAACCCCGCCGACACCCAATCGCTGGTCTTGACCGATCATGCCGATGAGGCCGGTCTGTTGGGATCGGCAAGCGGGCCGCCGATTCAGATGCCGAGTATGGCCGAAATCCGCGACGATCAGATCCTGGTGCGTCTGATGCGGGTCTGGCAAAAAGGCGCCGCCGGCCGCGATGAATTTCTCGATCTGCTGCGCAACTCGCCCTACACTCCTGAGCGCGCATTGGCTGCGTTTGCAATCGGCGATATGGCCGACAACGAAGACATGCGGCTCTACGACGCCAAACAACTGCTGCGTGTGATCGTCAGCCCGACCGACGACGGTACGGAAAGCTTGTCGGAAGAATGGCAAGATACCATGTGGGCCGCCGCCGACGCACTCACACTGTTCGAGCCGGATCAGGTGATCCCGCTGCTGAGTGTGATTGTCCGGCGCGATAAGCCAATCAGCGCACCGGCCGCACAGCAGATCGCCTATATCGCCGGGCGCGTGCGCGCCGCCTCCGACGAAGTGGTCGATTGGCTGATCCGCCAATTGATCACCCATCCCAGCCAGGCGGTGAAAGCCAAGGCATTACAATCGCTCGCCTGGCTGGGCGGCGACATCCCCACCCGCCGGCTGCGCCGTAGCGATGGCCGACCGGGTATGTCGATCAAGGAAGTGGTGCAACGGATCGCCGAATGGCAACCGATCAAAGATCTGGAGGCCGGCGATTTCAATGTGTCGCTGCGCAACAGCGACAACGGCCAGAGCCCGCTTTATCTGCGGCGCAAAGCGATCGAGGCCCTGGCCTGGATCGGCGACGCCGCCACGCTTATGGCCTTGAATGACAAGATCCAGAGCTGGCCGATCGAACTGCGCGAGTACTGGTACCAATCGGCCGCTACGATCAAGCAGCGCATGGGTCAACTACGGAAGGGGACACGCTGAAGGGTGGTTGCGCGCCGAACGTCATGGCTGACGCCTGCAAGTGGATCAGGCGAAGCTATCACCCGATCATCCCTTCACCCGGTCGCCGTGTCAAGCAAGCTCACCCGGTCATCCCACCCGCGGATGCGGGATTTCGGCCTCCAGGCGCAAACCGCCAAGTTCGCCATTGGCGATCCGCAGCTTGCCCTGCAACAATGCAACCCGCTCGCTAATGCCCAACAGGCCGTAATGCCCGGCGCCGGCAAGCGCCGCAAGATCGACGCCGTCAGGCATGCCGCAGCCATCATCCTCGATGATCAAACCGATCGCCCGCGGTGTACTCGGTTGCAGATTGACCATCACCCGGTGGGCGTGGGCATGTTTGCGCACATTCGCCAGCCCCTCCTGCACAATCCGAAAGATCGACAACTCGATCGCCTCCGGCAGCCGGCCCAACTCCGGGTCGATCTGCAAGGTCACCTGCATTCCGCTGCGCAGCGACCAATCACGCGCGAAGGACTGTAACGCCGCCGGTAATCCCAGGCTATCGATCGTTGGCGGGCGCAAATTGCTGCAAATCCGCCGCAGATCATCAACCAGCGCCCGCAGACTCTCGCGCACTGCGTTCAGCTCGCCGTTCACTTCCGGCTCAACCTCAAGTTCCTGCGCCAGATCTTCAAGCTGAAAGTTGACACTCAGCAGATCCTGAATCACTTGATCGTGGAGTTCGCGGGCCAGGGCCTTGCGCTCATGTTCACGTTCGGTCAACAGGCGCCGCTGGGCATCTTGCAATGCCAGGTTGGCTTGATCGAGCGAGCGCAACTGCGCCGCCATCTGCCGGATCAACTGCTGATTCAGCGTGTCCTGCGCCGCCAGATCGCGTTCCAGCCGCCGTTGTTGCAAGCGGAGCCGCTCGGCCTGTTCACGGGCATCGTAATAACTCTCCAGCGCCCAGATCATCGGCGTGAGTTGGCGTCGCTCGCCCTCACCGATCAACGCCGACACCAAGGCCTCGCGGCTGATACTATCGGTGCGTTCGTCGAGCGCCTTGCGGCCCTCGTTCAGCACAATCACCCGGTCGGTCACTGCGAAGATATGGTCGAGGCTGCCGCTCGCGAGGATCACCGCTGCACCGTTCTGCTGCCAACGCCGGATCAGCGCCAGCAGGCGTTGCTGCGAACTGTAGCTCAACAACGCCGTCGGCTCATCGAGGATCACCAGACGGGCGGGATGCAGCAGCGTGCGCGCGATCGCGATCAACTGCCGTTGCTCGCTGGAAAGCTGATTCACCGGCTCGTGGATTGCGTCGATCGGGAGTTCGAGTTCGGCCAACAACTCCAAGGCACGCGCATCCATGCGCCGCCGGTTGGGAATGCTCAGCCAACCCATGTCGGCGGGCCAACCGATCTCGGAGCCGAGAAAGATATTCGCGGTGATATTCAGCCGTTCGGCCAACGCCGGGCGCTGCGGCACCACCGCCATGCCAAACCGGCGCGCGGCGAAGGGCCAACGCAACCGCCGACCGTCGAACAACACCTCACCGGCACTTGGCGCGATCAAACCGGAGAGCATCTGCATCAAGACCGACTTCCCGGCGCCACTGCGGCCCACCAGCCCAACCACCTCGCCCGGCGCGATATTCAAACTCACCCGATCAAGCGCCGTCAGGGTGCCGAAGCGTTTTGAAAGACCGGAACAATGAAGTAAGGTATCCATATCGGTAACACCGCCGTAGGTGCCGAAGCATTTGCGCTTTTGGCGTACATGCTTCGCCCTTACGGCGGCGGCAACGGCATTGTAAAATCGTTCGCTTGCCACATCGTGATCATGGTATCGACATTCCGCCGGGTCACAATGTCCATGCCGGTGTCGATGGTGGGCGGAAACTCGCGCTGATGCACCAGATAATCGTATAAAATCTGGATTGAGTCCGCGCCCCAGCCCCAATATTTCTGGCCGATCAAGGCCTCCAAATACCCGTCACGCAGCAGTTCCAATTCCAGCGGCAAGGTGTCAAATGCAACCGTCTTCAGCGTTCCCGCATGCGAAGCCGCCTCCCATAACGGCATCGCACCGCGATCGGCAAAAAGCGGCCACATGCCCGCGAAGAACCAACCACGCAGGTCGGGGTGGGCCTGCATCACCTCTTCGACCCCCTGCACGCCGCGGCTGATATCCTCGTTGCTTGCCACCGTCGCCACGATCGACAGCTCGGGATAGGCCTGTAATCCATCGCTGAAGCCGGCCACCCGTTGCTCAAGATTCAACCCGCCCGGCACACCGGTCAGCACCGCCACCTTTCCTTTGCCCTCAAGTGCCTCGGCCAGCAATATTGCCGCCTGTTTCCCGGCGGCGTAATTGTCGATCGCCAGATACGTAAAGCGCCGGCTCTCCGGCGAGTCGCTATCCCAGGTCATCACCGGAATACCGGCCGCCACCGCCGATCGATCGGATCGATACATGCAGTCGGATCGTTGCACGAAACGGCGATGCCATCAACCTGCCGTGCAATCAGATCATCGATCACCCGCGCCTGCTCAACCGCATCGGCCGAGACCGGCCCGGCAATAATGACCTCTACATCGTACGGACCGCTTGCGCTCAACTGATCGGCCATATACTGCGCCGCCTGGCCACCCAGGTCGAACACAGGATTGCCGAGGCTCTTATGCACCCAGGCCAGCGTCAACTTCGGCTTCACCGGCTCAAGCGGCACCGGCGCACCACAGCCTGCCAGCATAAGCACCAGAAAGATCAGCAGTAAGGGCGAAGCATTCGCTGAAGTCATGGTTCGTGGTCCATCTCAGATCATGGGCGCATGCGTCGCCCATACATTCGTAGGTGGCGCATTACTCTCGTACCAACGCCGCCGGCGCCAATAATCGATCAACACCACCGCCAGGATCATAGTGCCGATCGCACCGACTTGCCAGTAGGTTGGGAAACCCAGCAAGACCATGCCGGTTCGCACCAACTGCATCAGCAGCGCCCCAAGCATCACGCCGAGCACGCTACCCTCGCCACCGAACAGGCTCGTACCGCCGATCACCGCCGCCGCGATAATATCCAACTCGTAGCCCTCAGCCGCTGTCGGCGCAGCCACACCAAGCCAGGCGGTCATAATCAACCCACCGCAGGCCGCCAGCAAACCACTGAGCGTATAGACCGTGATTTTAATCCACTCGGTCGGCACGCCGGCCATCCTTAGGGCGCGTTCATCCCGGCCAAGCGTATAGATATAGCGACCCAAAACGGTAAAATTCAACAAGATCGCCGTCAAGGTCGCCAGTAATGCCATCGCCAACAACGGAATCGGCACCGGCAACGGCCCGATCCAGATATCGTTCTGGCCGAGCGCCCGAAATGCCGGCGGCAGATCGCGCACCGGCCGGCCGCCGGACAGCCCGAAAGTCACCCCGCGCACCAATCCCATCATTCCCAGGGTGACGATAAACGGCGGCAGATTGAAGCGCCCCACCAGTACGCCGTTGACCAGGCCAACCAATACGCCACAGGCAACCCCGGACGCCAACGCCGGCGCCAACGGCATGCCCGACTGCAAGGCTAATGCGCTCACCAGGCCGGCTAACGCCATCACTGCACCGGATGAAAGGTCGATCCCGCCGATCAGGATCACCATGCTCACCCCAAATGCCGCCACGGCAAACCACGAGACGCCGCGCATCACATTCAGCAGATTCGGCGCACTCAGAAAATTTTCGCTTTGCAAACTCAGCGCCGTGATCACCATTATCAGCAGCGCCAAAATCACCAATTCCTGCCGGGCCACCAGCGCCCGCCAACGCGCCCGCCAACGCCGCCGTTGATGTTGTTGTTGCTGAACCGATTGCTGAGCTGTGGCTGTCTGACGCATGGGGTTTTAGAGGTCTAAGCTGTTTGATAAGCGACAAATTCAGAATTCCGGTTTCAGAATTCTGAATTTGCCACCCGGTCACCGATTCACTATATCACGACGCCCGGTCATTCCGCATTTCGCATGTTGCATTCCGCCCGGTGCATGTTGCATGCTGCATTGATCAGCGCGCCGCCCGGCGGGTCATCACATCAAAGATCACCGCCAGCGCGAGCACGGCGCCGCGCACAATGTACTGGTACGAAATCCCGACGCCCATCAGGTTCATGCCGCTGGTAAGCGAGGTCATCACCAGAGCGCCGATGATCGAGCCGGTTACCCGCCCCACACCGCCTGATGCCGATACACCGCCGACATAGGCTGCAGCGATCGCGTCGAGCTCGAACAACGTGCCGGCCGTCGTCGTCGCCGACTGCAAACGCGAGGCGAACAAGATCCCCGATAACGCCGAGAGCATGCCCATAGAGCCGAACACCACAAAAATGATCCGCTTGACGTTGATACCGCTCAACTCAGCCGCCTCGGGATTGCCGCCCACCGCGTAGATATGCCGACCAAGTACGGTTTGCGTTGAAACAAAGTGATAGATCGCCACCACCAGCAACACAATCACCACTGTCCACGAGAAGCCGCGATAGCTCGCCAGCACCCAGGTGATCCAGCCCACCAGCGCCGCTACAAAGGCCAGTTTCAGGCCGAAGATCCCGATTGGCAACACCTCGAAGCCATAGGCTTCCTTTTTACGCCGGCTGCTCACCTCATTCATCACATACCACACGATCGCCACAAAGCCGAGCAACAAAGTCAGAGTGTGCGTCTCAGGCACAACCGGGAATGGCAGATCGGGAATAAAGGCGTTGCCGATCGCGTTAAACGTAGCATCGGGAATAATGATCGTGCCGGTGCCTTCCGTCACAAGCTGTAACAGGCCGCGATAGATCAGCCAGCCGGCCAGCGATGCGACGAACGACGGGATACCGAGTTGCGCCACCGGGAAAGCCGTCACCAATCCGGCCAACGCGCCGAAGAACAGCACCATCGGGATCACCAGCAGCACCGGTAAACCCCAACTCACCAATGCGATCGCTGCCACCGCGCCCATAAAACCGGCCAGGAAGCCGACCGACAGGTCGATCTGGCGGATCACGATCACCAGCGTCATGCCGACCGCCAACACCGCGATGTAGCCGGTCTCATTCAGCAGGTTGCTCAGGTTACGGGCCGAGATGAAGATACCCTCGGTTGTGATCGCGAAGAACACCATGATCGCAAATAGTGCGATAAACATGCCGTAATCGCGAACATTTTGGCGCAACACTTTTTGCAGGCTCTGAACGAACGACACCGATTGCGGTCGCTGGATGTTTTCACCAATCATCGTGGCGCTCCTTAGCTGGTAGCAAGCTGCATTACCTTCTCCGGGGTCGCCTCTTCAATCGGCAGTTCACCCGTGATCCGGCCGGCGGATACAATGTACACCCGATCGCTCATGCCCAGCACCTCAGGCAATTCCGACGAGATCATCAGAATACTCATACCCTGCTGCACCAGCGCATTCATGATCGTGTAAATCTCGTATTTTGCGCCCACATCGATCCCACGTGTTGGCTCATCCAGAATCAAGACATCGGGCTTGACGAACAACCACTTGCTTAAGCACACTTTCTGCTGGTTGCCGCCGCTTAGATTGCCCACACGTTGCTCGACGTTCGGCGTCTTGATGTTCATCGAGCCTTTGTACTCGTTGGCGATCTTGATCTCGGCGTTTGCGTCAACCACGCCGTTTTGCGCGATCTGGCGCAGATTCGCCAGCGTGATATTCTGCTTCACGTCCTGAATCAAAATCAAGCCGTTGCCTTTGCGATCTTCAGTCACATAAGCAATTCCGGCTTTGATCGCCTCTTGCGGATGGCTCAGGCTGCACGGCTCGCCTTTCACCCGCAATTCACCGTTCAGCCTATATCCGGTCGGGTTGCCGAAGATACTCAGCGCCAGTTCGGTACGACCCGATCCCATCAAGCCGGCCACGCCCACGATCTCGCCGCGCCGCAATTGCACATGCACATCACGCAGCACCGTCCGGCCCAGCAGCGGATCATAGGCGTTCCAGGCTTTTACCTCAAGCACCACCTCGCCGGGTTGTTTATGCTCGCGCGGCGGATAGACATTGTCGATCTCGCGGCCCACCATATGCTTGATCAACACCGCTTCGCTGACTGCGCCGTTCTGTGCGTCAAGAGTGCAGATCGTCTGGCCGTCACGCAACACCGTGACAGTATCCGCAATCGAGATCACTTCTTTCAGTTTGTGGGAGATCAAAATACAAGTGACGCCTTGATCGCGCAAGCCACGCAGCAGATCGAGCAGATTCGCGCTGTCGTCTTCATTCAGGGCGGCGGTCGGCTCGTCCAGGATGAGCAATTTGACGTTCCGGCTCAGCGCTTTGGCGATCTCAACCAGTTGTTG
Organism: Oscillochloris sp.; assembly: GCA_012032775.1. Classification (GTDB taxonomy): domain Bacteria; phylum Chloroflexota; class Chloroflexia; order Chloroflexales; family Chloroflexaceae; genus JAAUQO01. Next base: position 15,259 of record JAAUQO010000120.1, read on the forward strand.
CTTCCCGACACCAAGATCTTTGACTTTTGCTTCCGGATTGACATTCAAGCGCACTCGCCGCAGCATCTCGCCGGCTCGCTTAATCGTCTCGTTCCAGTTGATCAGCGCACCATTGCGCACTTCGTTGCCGAGAAAGATATTTTCGTAGACACTCATCTCGGGAACAAGCGCCAACTCCTGGTAGATGATCGCGATTCCGGCATGTTCGCTGTCGCGGATGCCGCGAAACTGCTGCACCTGACCTTCGAACAAAATATCGCCGCTGTAAGTTCCATGGGGGTAGACGCCGCTCAATACCTTCATCAGGGTTGATTTGCCGGCGCCGTTCTCACCGACCAGACAGTGGATTTCGCCGCGAGCGACGCGAAAACTGACGTTGTTGAGGGCTTTTACACCGGGGAATTCTTTGGTGATGCCCTTCATTTCCAGGATGGGAGGTGGAGTGCTCATAACGACGCTGGCTCCTTTGCCGGTTAATTGGTCGGTGGTTTGATAGCTTCGCCGTCAAACCACCGACAACGATCATCCTACTCCAGGCCGCTGAATTCGTCGGCGCTGTAGTAGCCGGAGTCGATCAAGGCTTCCTGGACGTTGGCCTGATCCACCGTCACCACCGGCGACTGAATAGCCGGTACTTCCTTGGCGCCGTTGTCGTAGGCACCACTGGCCGTCGGCTCCTGGTCGCTCAACAAGGCAATCGCGGCGCTGATCGCATCATCCACCAGCGTGCGTACGTCCTTGAACACCGTCATCGATTGCTTGCCGTCGATGATGTACTGCACCGAGGCCTGCTCCGCGTCCTGGCCGGTCACCAGATAACTGCTCACGTCGGGGTCGGCGGCAAAGGTATCCGCAATCGCCCGCGCTGTGCCGTCGTTCGGCGCCAGGATGAACACCGCACCCTTGTCCGCCGCCGCCGCCGCCGTCAGGTTCGACTCGGTCAGCGTCTTGGCGGTGTTGAAGTCCCAGTTCGTCGTGATCTGGCCGATGATCTCGGCCTGCTGCTCGCGGCTCAACTCCGCCGTGCCCGACAACTCGGTCGCCGCGCTGGAGTTGACCACCCGGAAGGTGCCGTCGGCGATCTTCGGCTGCAACACGCTCCAGGCGCCCTCGAAGAAGATAAAGGCGTTGTTGTCGGAGGCTGCGCCGGCGTAGAGGTAGAGCGGGTTGTCCGTGCCGCTGGCGTTGTCCACCAGATATTGGGCCTGCTGCGCACCCACCGCCAGGCTATCGAAAGTCACATAGTAGTCAACCGCGTCCGTCTCGCGGATCAGCCGGTCGTAGCTAATCACCTTCACCCCGGCATCGCGGGCCGCATTGGCTGCCGCCGCCGCCGCTGTACCGTCGTGCGGGGTGATAATCAGCACCTGAATGCCCTTGGTGATCAGCGACTCGACATTCTGGCGCTCGCGCGCCGAATCACCCTGGCTGAACAGAATCTCGACCTGGTATCCGGCGGCGGTCAACGCCTCCTGAAAGCGGGTCTCATCCTGGATCCAGCGCGGCTCATCACGAGTGGGAAGTACGATCCCGACCGCCAATTCTGCGGCGGGCGCTGCCGGAGCAGCAGTGGCTTCTGCAGGAGCTTCGGGGGCAGTTGTGGGCGCAGCGGCCGGGGCGCCGCCACAAGCAGCAAGTATCGAAGCGAAAAACAGCAACAACGCGAACATTACACCTTTGTGACGCATGATGGTCCTCCTAGGACACAGCTTCGTTCAACGATGAGCGGATTCGATTGTGAGCGATCACAACGAACAGCCGACAGGCGTACAATCCTGGACAATCCACGGGGCGCACGACTTCCTTCCTTCGTGGACGGAGACGTACGGCAGCGACAATCACTGTCACAGGAGTTAACATTGGTATACGGGAATTATGCGTGTTTCGGACACACCGCGACAACCCCTAGTCCCCCAGGGTAGCAGAGCGGCTTCCCTTATTTTGATTAGGGGATTTCCCTTGATCGATTACCGAGGCATAACATCGTCAATCAGTGCCCGCAGAGCTGCGGCATTGACATCTTTCTTATCGAGGAAGGCGACCGCGCCGGCTTCAAGGGCCTGGCGGTGAAACTCGCGGTCGGGGTAAGCGCTGAAAAGTACCAGGCGTGAAGATGGTGATAACTGATGGATCTGCCGAGCGCATGTGATCCCGCTCTCATCGCCGAGCACCACATCAACCAGCGCAAGATGAGGTGAAGCGCTGCGCACGGTCTGTAGGGCCGCATGGGTATCAGCGGCTTCGTGCAGATCAAGGGTTGGGTAAGCCCGTTCGATCATGCGCCGCAACTGCGTACGATAGCGGGTATTATCATCAACCAGCAATAAGCGCGGGCGCGCACTACTATGTTCGACCACAACCGGATTGCGGGCGGCGATACCCAATTGCGCCCCGTGACGATGCAGATAGCTAACTGCCTCAAGCCGGCTTTGCACGCCCAGATGCCGATAGAGCCGTGTCAGATGATTTTCCACCGTCTTGACACTTAGCCCGGTACGACGCGCGATCGCCAGGTTATCCAGACCTTCTTGGAGGAAGAGCAACAATTCCCGTTGGCGATCGGTCAGGCTCAGAGGGGCAGCCTCGCGCAGACGTAGCAACTTCTCCACCAATGGACTACAGATCCAACGCTCGCCGGACAACACACGCTGCACCGCCAAGCGCAGATCAGCCAGGGGTTGATCCTTTAAGTGATAGCCATCGACACCGACGCCCAACAACCCTTGGACATAAACATCATCGTCGTAGGCACTCACCACCAGAATTTTCATCTGCGGAAAACGCCCCCGGATCACCCCAACATCGCCTACCGGATCAAAGTCGGGCATCGAGACATCGATCAGCAAACAATCGGGCATCAGGCGATCCAAAGCCGCGAACAGCGCCGGGCCATCGCCAACCTCACCGACAATAATCACCTCGTCGAGATCAGCAATAGCCTTTGCAATGCCGGCGCGCACCACCGCATGATCATCAGCGACCAATACCCTTGCCTGCGTCACCGCACACCCCAATCGCAATCCAAAATGCAAACCGCAAAGCTATTGTACACCAGTGGCGACAACACAAAAAACCCAGGCGCCGCCGAATTTCTCGGCGACGCCTGGGTTGATGGATTCGTGCGTGGACCTACTCTCCCAGGGCGCACCCCAGTAGCATCGGCGCGGCGACGTTTCACGACCCGGTTCGGGATGGAACGGGGTGGGGCCATCGCGCTCAACACACACGACTGGTACAGGGTTCCCTACCCTGCCAACTGATGCGTGGATAGCCGTGTTCCGGATGCCGCACACCGCCGACCGGCGCACCTACGCGCCGCTCCCGGTTGGGGCGGGAAGCCCTCGACTGTGCGCACGCGTCACCTGCACGGGTCGCCCCGCGTCCAGTGCGCGCCGCTCAACCCGGTCATCTTCCGGGAGTCTTACCAGCCCAAGGCTGTGAGAGTACTCATCTTGCGGC